>CAUJEE010000055.1 GCA_963169215.1 Actinomycetota bacterium | reverse complement strand
ACCCGGGGCCCGCCGAAAGGCGGGTCCCTGTGCGTTACCGCCACTCGCGAGGCCGATGGATGTCGCGGTTGCGTCCGTCGCGAACCGTGTCCGGCAGCTGGCACTTCGCCAGTACACCCGGACGGAACGGGATCTCGAACGTCGCCTCTGCCTTCAAGCGGCGGTTCGTCGGCTGTTGGTGTGGATTGACCAGCCCGATCTCGACACCGTGCGACCGGGTGAGGCGGAGCGGCGTTGCGAGGTCGGAGTCATTCGTGACAACTATCGCCTTCTGCGCGCGGGGTGTCGCGCCAGCAAGGGCATCGTGCAACAGCCATGCACCGAGATTGACATCGGACCCCTTCTCCTCATTGATCGTCACCCTCGCCAGTGTCACACCTTCAGCTCGACGGCGATGGTTGTCCTTCCACACCGCGCTCATCAGCCAGCGCGGCCGCAGCGTAGGCACGAACAGATGGTGCAGTGGATGCCTCTGCGCGAGCGGACGGAACTTGTCATCGGATCGGAAGTGGCCGAGCTCGACCTGAATCAGCGGATTGGACCGAACGGCCCTGATGTACGCGTTCTGCCGCTCAGGCGACCGATCACCAGCGAACCGCGGGCGAATGATCGCAGTGAAGTACCGAATAAGCAGGATGTCGTCGAGCGGCACCAGAATCCTCGCCAACGCTTCGAAGTCGACCCACTTCCAGTCAGGCCGCTTTGCCACCGCCCCGTAGTAGAAATTGAGCCCGTCTATGTAGACCACCGTGTCCGCCACAGCAGCGACTCTACGACCTCACCGCGGCGCGCCACGCTGCCTTCCACCCGTGGGCCAAGGCGACCCGAGTAGCGCAGCCGACCGCCGGCGGCCTGCCCGCCGGTCTGCTATCAGACTCGTGGCTAGGGCAGGCCCAGTTCGGCGGCGAGGTCGAACTCGTCGCCGCACTCGAGGTCGGCCTCCAGTGGGTCGGCCAGGCCGGCATCGGCGACGAGCATCAGCGTGTCGGCGAGCGGCACCACGTTGCGCGCCGCGGCCTCGGCCGCCAGCAGTTCGGCCGCCAGGCGCGCGACGCCGGCCCACGGCTGCAGCTCGTCGATCGCCGCCACCCGTCCGGCCCACGCAGTAACCCACCGACCGACGTGGTCGCGCACGAACTTGCGGATCGCCTGCGTGGCCACCTCGGCGCCATCGGTGTCGTCGGCCTCGATCTGCTCGGCCTCCACCAGCAAGGCCACGGCGAGGAACTCGAGCTGGGCCACCACATGGTCGGGGCGCTCGCTGCGCACCTTCATGTTGAACGCGCGGTAGAAGCCGGCCACATCGGCCAACCGCGGGGTCACGCCGCCGGCCGAGCTGGCCACGTGCGAACCCTCGTAGGGTGCGACCCGCCCAAGATCGAACCAGCGCACCCAGCGGCCGGCAAGCACCGACTCGGCGGGCAGCGAGGCGAGGTCGGGCGTGACGTACGCCTGCAACCGCTCGAGCCCCGCGCCCTCGAGCGCGGTGGCCAGCGCGGTGCGTGTGTCGGCGTCGACGAGGTGCTGCACATCGTTGCCGAGCATCCGCGCCAGCAGCGCATACGCCACCGAGCGGGCCCGCAGCTCGTGGGTGGTCGACACAGAGGTGGTCACGGTGCGACCGTCACCACGTGCACGGTGCGCGACGGCGCCTTGCGGCTGCCCACATCGCGGCCGCCGCCCGACCATACGGTGAACGCGCTGGTGAACGACGCGCCGGGCAGCACCGACAGCTCACGCTCGTCGACGGCTGCCAGCGGGCGGGTGAGGCACACCTTCCAGCCGGTGCTGGTGCGCATTCCTGCCCCACCGGCGTTCTGCGTGGGCAGGTGGGTAGTGGTGCTGAACCCGAAGGCAACCAGCTTCTCCACCGGGCTGGTGCGCGACCCGACCGAGATCGGGTTGCCGGCGTGCACCCCCGGCAGCCAGTTGGTGGCGCCGTGCTCGACGTAGGCATCGATGTCGACGTCGGCCGGGGCCACGTCGAACAACGGCGGATACACGTCGACGGCGCGGTTGGGATAGGCCGCGTCGAGTCCCTGACGGCCTTGGTCGACGTCGCGCTGCCAGTCGGCCTTCCAGTGCAGCAGATTCACCGGCAAATCGGCTCCGCCCATGGTGCGCGCCGCGTCGCCAGGTGTGCCCTCGGCGATCATCACCGCGCACGCGTCGCGATACTCATCGACCCGCACGCTGAGGTCGTTGGTGTCCTCGTCGGTCCACTCCATGAGGAAGCCCATGGTGGTGCCGTCGTGCAGGGCGCGCACGCGCACCGTGGTGACAGCCGGGTCGAGGCGCATCGGCAGCGCCATGTCCTGCGGCCCGAGGTCGATCTCGAACGGTTGCGCCAGACCCCATACGTCGGCGTTGGGATCGTCTGGCGTGCGGCCCACGCGGAACATGTGCAGCCCGGTGGCGTCGTTCTCGTCGGTCGCACAACCGGCCAGCGCCAGCGAGCCGGCACCCGCGACCGCACCGCCGATCATCGTTCGCCGCGAGATGGCAGAGCTTGAGGCAACCATCTGAACTCCTTAGGTGATGTTGTAGCGGTAGACGTTGAGATCAGGGTCGTACGGAGTGCGCTCGACCGTGGGCACCTTGAGCGGCATCGAGACCACCTTGTCGCCCTTCTCGTTCCACGCCTCGACCGTCTGGCCCTTCAACTGGAAGCGATGGATGATCTGATCGGTCGACACGGCCAGCAGCAACACCGCCAGCAGCTCGTTGTCTTCACCGTTCATCGCCTTCTTGTAGGCCTCGATCGAGTCGAGACAGCCGGGGCCGAACAGCATCGTGAGGAAGGCGTTGCTGTCGACGTGGATCGGCGGGATGTAGTACACGTTGGGCTCGAGACCGAACTGCGGGTACAGCGGCTTGCCCACCTTGCGAATGTGGACGAGGAAGTCGATCGGGTTGTCCTCACGCTCCTCGCCGGGCCGGCTGAGGAACCCGAAAGAGCGGATCTTGCCGATGCAGTTGCGCATGCATCGCGGCTGGATGCCCTGCTCGACTGCCGGGAAGCAGAAGACACACTTCTCCGACACACGCGTGGTGTGGTTGTAGAACACCTTCTTGTACGGGCAGGCCTCGAAGCACACGCGATAGCCGCGGCAGCGCTCCTGGTCGAGCAGCACGATGCCGTCCTCGGGCCGCTTGTAGATCGACTGACGCGGGCAGCCCTGCAAACACGCGGCGTAGGTGCAGTGATTGCACACCCGCGGCAGGTAGAAGAACCACATGTCGTGCGGCAGTTTGAGGTGGTAGCGCTTACTGGTGAGCGTGACGTTCACTTCGTCCTCGCCCCGGTTGGGGTACGAGTAGTCCATGTCGGTCGGCTTCCAGGCGATGTTGCGCTCACCCTGCGGCGCGGCCTCGAAGATCGTCTTGCCTCCGTAGGTGTCGCCGTCCCAGTGCTGCGGCCCGAGCAGTTCGAGTTCGCGCACGTCCCACGCGAGCGGGTACGAACCCCACGGCTTGGTCTCGACGTTGTTCCACAGCATGTACTCCTGGCCGTTGCCCGACGTCCAGCACGTCTTGCAGGCCAACGTGCAGGTCTGGCAGCCGATGCACTTGTTGGTGTCGAAGATCGCCGCGGCCTGGCGGATGGGCCGCGACTCTTCGTACGGGTATTGCATCATGCGGTTCAGTTGCCAGTTGAACACCTCAGCCATTGCTGTTCTCCTCGATGAAGGCGCCGTTCAGGAAGTTGCGCATGGCTTCGTTCTCGCTGCCCGGGCGGAAGCCTTGCGCTGCCGGGTGCCACGTGCCGGTGCCGTCCTCGCCACCGTCCTCGGCCTTGGTGAACTTGACGAACGACTCCTTCGGCGCCCCCGCGGCGCCGTAGACGTCGAGCTCGAAGCCCTTGCCCATCATCTGGCCGGCACCGTCCTTGCGGGTGATGTCGTCGACCATCAGCGTCGGGCGCAGCCAGGCGCGGGTGACGCTCTGGTGGCTGCCATAGCGATAGCCGGCCTGGTAGTTGGTGCGCGGGTTGCGGGCCAGGCCGTCCTCGCGGGTTTCGTGCCCTTCCACGCTGCCGTGGGTCGACACGTGGAAGTGGAACCATGCGCGGGCGATGTAGCGCACCACCGACGGGTTCACCCTCACACGCACCATCCAGCGGAACACCTTGTAGTCGTCGGGCCGGTCCTGCCAGCCCTTGAACGGGCGGTCGGCCGGGTCGGCGTCGACCCACACATAGTCGCCGTCGCGCACACCCAGCTCCTCGGCATCGGCCGGGTTGAGATCGACGTAACCCTCCGACATCCACGGCTTGCGCTTGTCGTGGCGGTAGAAGTCGCCGAACGGACCGAAGATGAGCACGTCGAGGTCGGTCGAAGCCCCCATCGAGTGGCACGCATGGCGGTACTTGGGGGTGATCAACACGTGCGAGTAACCATCGGGGCGCAGCGGGTGTTGCGACGCCACGATCTCGTCCGGTGTGCGCACCACGTGGCGCACCTGGCGCACCTCGGTCGACATGTCGTTGATGTCGAGGCCGTACACATCCGGCTGATCGGGATCGATCAGCGGGTGTGGCAGGGCCATCAGCACGCCCGGCTCGTACTGCGTGCCGTCGACCGGTTCGCGGTGCAGCGGCATGTTCTCGCCATAGCTGATGAACTCGTCCTCGTCGCGGTAGAACTCGAGGCGACCCGACTTGGTGTACCACGGCTTGCTCTCGTAGGTCTGCTCCCAACCGATCACCTTCGGCGTGGTGCGCAGCATGAAGTAGAACGGCGTGCCCTTCTTGCACGACTCGTGCAGGTCGTCGAAGCGGTAGCCCTTGGTGGCGTTGCCGGCATCGAACACGCGCTGGATGTAGACCCCGGGCTTCTTCTCGAAGACGAAGTGCCAGTAGTCCTCGAAGCGCTGGTCGCCGAGCTGCGCGCCAAGCGCCTTGGCCACCAGTGCGTTGCACTCCATGTCGTCACGGGTCTCGAACACCCGCTCCATCGGTGTCTCGCACCACGACTGCAGGAACGGATTGGTGCACGATCCGTAAACATCGGGCAACTGCCGCTCGGGCCACGCGTCGACACCGAAGACGATGTCGGCGTACTCGCAAGACGCTGTCCAGTACCACTCGTGGTGGATGATCATCTCGATCTTCGGAAGCGTGTTGACGAACACGTCGTGCGCACCCTTGGCGTTGCCCAACAGCGAGTTCGAGTTGGCGAAGTGCATCGTCTTGGTGGGCGTGGGCATGTGGCTGTGCCCGGTGAACATCTTGTTGCCCACCTTCAGCGGCCGGTCGCCGTAGTTGTAGTAGTGCGCCGACTCGGCCTTCAGTCGCTTGTTGATCACCGACTGTGCATCGGGGTCGAGTGTGATGTTGAACGGGTCCTCGTAGATCCATTGGTTGATGCCCGAGAACGTCGGCAGGCGATAGTTGCCCGAGTAGCTGCCCACCGAGCCGCCGAAGTGCCCGATGTTGTTGGTGAGGGCCGCGACGAGGATGATCGCCCGGTCCTTGTTGTCGTTGTTGAAGAAGTGGTTGGGACCCATGCCGACCGCGAACAGCGTCTTGGTGGGGTTGGCCGCGATGTCCTTGGCCAGCTCCTCGATCGCGTCGACCGGCACCCAGGTGACCTTGGAGATCTGCTCGGGGGTGCAGGTGTCGTCGAGATACTGCTTGACCGCGTCGAACACGGGGCGCACCTCCACCGACGAGCCGTCGACCAAACGCACGGTGAACATGCCCTCGAGCGCCGGATCGACGTCGTCGGGGAAGTTCTTGCCGGTGTCGTCGTGGGTGACCACCGCAGGAGCGCCGGTGCGTGTGTTCCACACCACCTGGTCGCCCCACGCCTCGCGCAGGTCGGCGGGCACGTAGGGGTTGGGCTGCTCGGCCGCCGGCGGCAGCTTGGTGCCGGGGGGAACGACCTCGACGGTGGTGAGCGTCTTGTTGGTGTAGTCGGCGAACAGGTCGGAGGCGAGCAGCAACTTCTTGGTGTCGCTGCGCACCAGCAGCGGCAGGTCGGTCTGCGTCTTGACGTACTGCTCGTCGTACAACCGGTCGCGCACGATCACGTGCGCCAGGCCGAACGCCAGGGCGGGGTCGCTGCCGGCGCGGCTGATGATCGCCCGATCTGCCTTGCAGCTGGTCGACTGGTACTCGGGGGCGATGGTGACCACCTTCGCCCCGTGCAGACGGGCCTCGGTCAGCCAGTGCCCGTCGGGCATCTTGGTGGCGATCCAGTTCATGCCCCACAACGTGATCAGGTTGGCGTTCTCGGCCGTCGACAGGTCGAAGTCGAGCGACTGCTGGCCGGTCACCATCGGGTGCCCGGGCGGCAGGTCGGTGTGCCAGGTGTAGGAGTCCCAGCCCCGCCCACCGAGCGCGTGGTCCGGACCGTTCCCGCGGACGTGGTCGTCCAGCAGCGCGAGCATGTTCGCGAAGCGGTAGAAGCTGTAGATGCGGTGTATGCCCAGCAGCGGCATGCCGCCGCGGAGCTT
>CAUJEE010000054.1 GCA_963169215.1 Actinomycetota bacterium | reverse complement strand
AGCGCCTCTGTGAGACCCATCTCGCCCAACTGGTACACGGCTCGCGGGGTGAGGCCGTCGCCGCAGGTCTTTTCGCGCGGGAAGGTCTTGCGCTCGACCACCGTCACCTGATGGCCGTGGCGGGCCAGCCAGTAGCCCGCGGCCGATCCGGCCGGACCCCCGCCGATGACGAGGACGTCGGTGTGCTGCGGTGCGCTCACGGGCGACCAGTGTGGCCGCGATGCGGCGGAAGCGGGCGCGGGATCAGCCGGCGGCGTCGGCGCTGGTGCCCGGCAGGGGCATGCTGCCGATCTCGATCACGCCCTCGAACTGCTCGTGCACGTTGTCGAAGGTGGCTTCACCCGACTCGAGCGCGACGTAGATCGGCGAATCGTCGGCGCACCACAGCGCGAACTCCTCCGATTCCTCGTCGCCGCCGCCGAGGTCGTAGCGCACATGGCAGACGACGGCGAGCAGCTCGGCATCGGTGAGCGACGGCCACCCGGGCATCACCCCGCTGGCGCCGGTGATGTGCGGGCCGCCCTCGCGGTTGGGGTCGCCGGGGATGTCGACACCTGCCGACTTGTATGCGTCGCTGCCGAGCTTCACCCAGCGCAGCTGGTCTTCGATGTGCGGGTAGCTGGCGATGACCGCGCCGTCGGCGAAGGCATAGCCGACACCGCCGCCGCCCTCGGCGCCGTGGCAGCCGGCGCAGTTCGAGTAGAGGGGCACGCCGGCACCGAGCGGGCCGACTGCGGTGGCCGGCTCGGGGCGTAGGGCGAGCACATAGAGGAAGGCCCACACGGGGAAGATGCTGAGCGTCAACATCGCCCACACCGGGATCTTCTTGCGCGCCTTGTAGGCCGCCACCACCGGCGAGTCGGGCTTGGCCGGCGCCGGGCCGGCGGGCACCGCCGGCGCCTTCGGTGCGGCGACCGCCGGAGCGGCAGCCTGGGTGGCCACAGCGGTGCTACCGGCTGCGTCGCCAGCGGACTCGCCAGCGGCGCCGCGGCGTGCCTGGCTGCGCTTCAGGAGGTGCTCGGGGATCTCGGTCACGAGCAGCAACGATAGACGGCCGGGACGGGCATGGAGGAAATCCGCGCGCACGAGTTCACAACAACACGGGCCCGGAGCGGGCTGCGTGCTAGACCAACACGGCGCCCCCCGTCATCGAGGTCATGCCCGTTTTGCAGCAGCGAACTGGCGTGCCCCCGGGCTGTGGTGGCTACAGTTCGTGCCAACGTTTACGCCGACGTTTCACGAGTCCGGATTCACGAGGGAGCAGCAGCGGTGCTGATCGCATACAACTGGATCGACTTCGATCACCTCGACAGGCTGTTCTTTCTCAACCAGGCGTTCTTGGTGTCGTTCCTCGGCGCGACCGTGATGGCCCTCGCCGTGGTTCCCTACGCCAAGCGACGCCCGAAGGGCACTCCTTCTTCCTGGGGCGAAGCGATGCTGGGCGCGGTCTACGTGTTCGCCACCATGTTCCTCGCCTTCGGAGTCGCGCCGCACCAGTTCATCGACCACGCCGACAGCAACCTGAAGTGGTCGAAGGGCATGGTCATCTACGGCCCCGGCGACATCCTCAAGCCGAAGGAGTTCGGGGGACCGTTCCCGTTCACGATGTCGTACGAGGCGATCCGCGACATCTTCGTCGTGGTGATTCACCTGTGGTACTTCGGCCTGATGGTCTTCCTGTGGAGCTATTGGCAAAAGCGCGGCGACGGCACGAAGTCGACCGAGGTAGCCACTTCCACCTTCGGCCGCCCGCTGGTGAAGAAGGGCTGACGATGGCCAAGACCGACGCCAACCCACCGATGATGCCGTACGTCGACGACTATCTGCTCGTCGAGGTCGATGCCGACTATCTGGCCAAGGCCGTGAAGCCCAAGCAGTTCATCCACATCGACCAGACCGATTGCATCATGTGCGAGGGCTGCGTCGACATCTGCCCGTGGAAGTGCATCCACATGGTGGCCCCGGAAGCCATCGCCGAAGCTGAGGGCACCGAGCGGCCGGGGGTCGACCCCAGCGACAACGTGGTGTTCATCATCGACGACGACATCTGCACCCGCTGCCAGCTGTGCGTCGACCGCTGCCCCACCGGCGTGATCATCCTCGGCAAGGCCGGGGCACCAACCGACACCGGCGACCCGCACACCCGTACCAACAACTACGGCTATGCCTACGGCATGAGGCTCTAGGAAGAAGCGATGGCAAAGATCCTCGAAGAGACACCACGTCCCACTGTGAAGGACCGGCTCGACAAGACCGTCGAAGCCGTGCACGGCAGCCAGGCCTGGAACAGCATTTTCCGGCCGGGCAGCATCTTCCGCAAGGGCTACACCGACAGCCCGCGCAACCGCAGCTACGTGATCATGAACTCGGTGATCTACCACCTGCACCCGGTGAAGGTGAAGCGCCACGCAGTGAAGGTGAGCTACACGCTGTGCCTGGGTGGGCTGAGCTTCTTCCTGTTCATCCTGCTCACGGTCACCGGCATCTTCTTGATGTTCTTCTACCGCCCCACCGACGTGCAGGCATGGAACGACATCTCCAACTTGCAGACCTCGGTCACCTTCGGGCTACTGGTACGAAACATGCATCGATGGGGTGCCCACCTGATGGTGCTCACCGTGTTCTTGCACATGGCGCGCGTCTTCTACCACGGTGCCTACAAGCCGCCACGCGAGTTCAACTGGGTGATCGGCGTCATCCTGCTCACGCTCACCCTGTTGCTGTCGTTCACCGGCTACCTGCTGCCGTGGGACCAGTTGGCGCTGTGGGCCGTCACCGTCGGCACCAACATGATGGGCTACTCGCCGGTGATCGGGTCGCAGGTGCGGTTCGTGCTGCTCGGCGGCAAGGAGATCGGCGGCGACACGCTGTTGCGCTGGTACGTGCTGCACGTGTTGTTCTTCCCGTTCGTCATCGTCATCTTCATGGCCATCCACTTCTGGCGGGTGCGCAAGGATGGCGGCATCTCAGGTCCGCTCTAGGTCGAAAGGGCAACGATGACCGAGATCCCAGAGCACCTGCTCAAGCGTGCCCAGGCTGCGAAGGACAAGGCGGCTGCGAAGGCCGCCGAGGGCGCCGACGCACCCGAAGCGGCGGCACCGGCCGGCGAAGCGGGC
>CAUJEE010000053.1 GCA_963169215.1 Actinomycetota bacterium | reverse complement strand
GCAGCGGGGTCTCCATCGGCCCGCGCCCGACGATCCGGAGCTGCAGACCAGGCACCCGCCGGCGAGCCTCGATCACCGCGTCGACCAGCGCCTCGAAGCGCTTGACGGGTGCCAGCCGACCGACTGCTGCCACCAGCGGCGTCGGCGAACGCGATCCTCCCGGGCTGAAGCTGGGGTCGACCCCGTTGGGAATGGCCTGCACTCGATCGGCGCGGAAACCGAGTTCGAGCAGTTCCTCGCGGGTGGCGTCGGACGGGGTGAGCACCAGCGTGCGGCGGTAGAACGGCGGAGCCAGGCGCGACTCGAGAGCGCGGCCGAGGCCGGCTGCCGGTTTGGGCAGGATCTGGTTCCACATCGGCCCGTGCACGTGGTGCAAGAACACCACCTTCGGCGCCCGCGACCACAGAGGTGTAAACCACGGCACCCCGTTCCACACCTCCACCATCGCGTCGTAGCCGCCGCGACGACGCAGCAGTTCGGAAGCTATTGCCCGCGGGAAGACGGTCATCCGACCGCCGCGGCTCACGACTTGGTAGCCATTGCGGAGATGGTGGCTGGGCGTGCCGGCCAACGACGAGGTTCGGTGCAGGATCTCGAAGCCCAACTCGGCCCACCGGCGGCTGAACTCGTCGGCGTGCACCTCGCTGCCGCCGGCATCAGGGTCGTCGAGGTCGCGCCAGGCCAGGACGTGGATACGGCGGACACCAGCCGCCTGCAGATCGGCAGCGATCTGGTCGATGGGCGGCGGCGCAAGCACGTGCGGCAGTGTACGGCTGCGCGGCCCTCGGTAAGGTGGACGATCGTGTCCGACGCACCCGAGGATTGCCTGGCGGACGATGCGACCAGCCCGGCGGCGCCCGACCCAATTGCGGCGTCGCACCCCTTCGTACTAGGCGGGCGATGGTTCGTCCGCCCGACACTGGCCAGTGCCGCGCCGTGGTTGATTCTCGCCGTCGCCGCCGCGGTGCCGTTGCGGGCGCTGTGGATCGCCGGTGGCAGCTTCGACGAAGCACTCGTGTTGGTGTTGCCCGAACGGCTGATCAAGGGCGACCTGCCCAACCGCGACTTCCTCCATCTCTACGGCCCCGGATCGCTCTATGCCTTGGCCGGCTGGTACCGCGTGTTCGGCACGACGCTGGTCGCCGAGCGCATTTTCGGCCTGCTCGCCCACTCCGCGTCCCTCGCCGCTGTATACGTGCTGTTGCGCCCTTTCGGTCGGCGCAGCGCCACCTACGGCGCGCTCACCGCCATGTTGCTCGTGCTGCTGCCCACAGGAGCCGCCGCGCTGGCTTGGACGACTGCGGTGGCGCTCGGGCTGTGGAGCATCGTGTTCGGGCTACGCGCGCTGAACCTTTCGGGTCGCGCTCGGGTGCCCGCACTGCTCGGCGGCGGCCTGCTGCTGGGCCTGTCGCTGTCGTTCCGACCTGACATGGTCGTGGCCCTCGGGCTGGCTTGGGGCCTGCTGTGGTGGCGCCACCGCTGGTCGTGGCAGCCGCTCGCGGGCGCCATCGTCGGCCTCACATCATGGTGGGTCCACCTGTTCAGTGTTGGCGTCGGCACTGCGTGGCGCGGAGCGTTCACCGATCCGGTGGTGAACCTGCGCCCCGGGCGCAACCTGCCGCGCCCACCGTCATGGGGCTTCGTCGACGGCGCCCTGCAGGCCGTCAACGAGGACCCGTTCCCGAGTAGCTGGTGGGGCCTTCCCGCGCTGTCCGCCTCACAGCAGTTGTTCTTGTGGTTCTTCGCGCTGATCGCGGTGAACGTTGGTGTGGCTTGCTTCGCCGTGTGGCGCGCCCGCCGTTCCGGCATGCAAGCGCGAATGTTGGTGCTGGCGGTGACCGCCCTGTTCGGCCTCGGGCTCACCGGCCAGGCGTGGCAGCGCCCGGACAGCACCCACCTGGCAGCTGGGTGGATGGTGTCCGCCGCGCTGTTGCCCGTGTTGGCCGGCGAGTGGTTGGCCGGCCGCGACCTCGGTCGCACGCGCCTGGCCAGGTCGCCCCGGTTGTTGGCTGCCGCACCGGCGCTGCTAGTGGTCGCTCTGTTCGCGGTGGTGTGTCCGTACTACACATTTCGCCCCTACCTGGCGGCAGCGCGCACGTCGGTGGGCAACCTGCCATCGGGTTACGAGGTGCGCAACGGAGAGCGCACCTTCTACGTCGGCGGAGAGGCCCATCGCGCTGCCGTGCAGGCCGCGGTCGACGACCTAGCCGCAGAGGCCCGCGCCGGTGAGCGGCTGTTCGTGGGACCGGCAGACCTGCGCCGCACGGTGTACAACGACCCGTACCTCTACCACTTGTTCCCCGACCTGACCCCCGCCACCTACTTCATCGAACTCGACCCCGGCCTGGCCAACGCGGAGGGGTCACGCCTCGCCGCCGACGTAGCCTCTGCCGACTGGGTGATCCTCACCAACTTCTGGACCGGCTGGTTCGAGCCCAACGAATCGGCCGAGTTCGGCTCCGAAGCACCCAATGACGTGATCGCCGAAAGGTTCTGCCTGGTCGGCAACTACGACGATGCGCTGGTGCTTCTCTATCGTCGTTGCGCCGAGGGCGACGGGGTGCAGCCGTGGAGCATCGGTATCGGCCCGCTGCGCCTGGCCGAGATGGAGGCGCGCCGCGCGGCCTATTCAGGAGAGGGGTAGTCGACGCCACACCGGACCGGGCAGATGACGCAGCGCGCTGAACACCAGCTGCAGCACAGGCGGTGCCCATACCGTGCGCCGACGACCACGCAGCGCCTTCACCGTCACTTCCGCCACCTTGTCGGGGGTGGTGGCGAACGGCGCAGGCTTCATGCCGTCGGTCATCGCCGAGTGGACGAATCCGGGACGCACCACCAGCATGCGTGCGCCCTGCTCGGCGAGCCAGTCGCCGTAGCCCTGGCAGAAGCCGTCGAGCCCGGCCTTGCTGGCACCGTAGGCCGGATTGGCCGCCCGCACCCGCTCGCCGGCGACGCTGCTGAGCACGACGATCGAACCGTGCCCTTGCTCGCGCAGGCGGTTGCCGACAGCCACGATGCTGCTCACCGCGCCGACGAAGTCGACCTGTGTCAGTGCGGCCGCGGCCTGCGCATCTTGGCGAGTGATGTCGGGGTCGCCCAGCGCGGCGAACGCCACCACCGCCAGGTCGATGTCGCCGTGGCGGGTAGCCACGCCGTCGATCAGCGCCTGATGACCCGCCGTGTCGGCGCCATCGAAGGCGACCACTTCGACTGTGAGGCCGTCGCGACGTAGCGCTGCTGCGCTGTGCTCCCCCTTGGCCGTGTCGCGGCAGGCGAGCACCACCGTGCGCGTGTATGGCTGTACGGCCCGCGCGACGATGGCCGTGCCGATGTCGCTGGTGCCACCAAGCAGCAGGATGGTCTGCACCTCACCAACGGCGTTGTTCACGATAGTCCTCCTCTATTGGCGCCGGCGCTGGCGCTGGTGCCCGCGGTAGACACGGTTAGCCGCAGGCGGCGGGCGAGATCGCTCTGCCACCTTCCACCAGGGTCGACACGGGCCTGCACCGCCTGCCACTCGGCCAGGCGTGGGTAGCCCCTGCGAATCGCCTCTGGGGTGGTCGTCGCGTCCTTGGCCAGGTAGTGGCGCCCACCGGCATCGAGCACCATCCGGTCGAGTTCGTGCAGCAACTCCACCACACCACCGGCGCGGGCGGGAATGTCGAGTGTGAGCGTCCACCCCGGGGTGGGGAAACTGAGTGGCGCCAGGTTGCCCGCACCGCATCGCTTGAGCACCGCGAGGAAGCTGGCCGCACCGCTGGTGGCGACGCGCTCGATCACTGCCCGCAGCGTCTGCTCGGCGCCGAAGGGAACCACGAACTGGTACTGCAGAAAGCCGTTGGCGCCGTAGAGGCGGTTCCAATCGCCGACCATGTCGAGCGGGTGGAAGAAGCCGGGGATCGACTTGAGGTGGCCCGTACTGTGCGTCGGGGTCTTGCGGAACCAGAACTCGTTGAACGCGGCCACCGTCAGATGGTTGAGCAGGCCCGACGGAGGGATGACGGGTGGCACCGACACCAGTTGGCGGGCGCGATAGGCGAGCGGGGCGGCCGCCTGGGCTTCCGACAGTTGCGCCAACGAGGCATGCTCGCCGCGATCGAGCACGCCGCGGCCGAGCGACCTACCGCGAGCCAACATGTCGACCCACGCCACGCTGTAACGCACGGCATCGTCGCCGCTGCTCATCTCTGCCAGCAAGCTGTCGAGGTCGGGCATCCGCCGCGTGTCGACCGACATCCGGCTGGTCTCGATCGGCAGCAGGCGGAAGGTCACCGCGAGCACGATCCCGGTAAGACCCATCCCGCCGATCGTCGCCCAGAACAGTTCCGGATCGCGGTCGGGGGCGACAGTGACCACGCTGCCGTCGGCGAGCATCAGCCGCAACGACACGACATGGTTGCCGAACGAGCCGTCGACGTGGTGGTTCTTGCCGTGTATGTCGCTGCCCACCGCCCCGCCGACGGTGATCAGACGCGTTCCGGCCGTCACCGGTACGAACCAGCCTCGGGGCACGATGTGGTGCAGCAGCTCGTCGATACTCACCCCGGCCGGCACCGTGGCGGTGGCCGCCACCGGGTCGATCAGCGCCTGGTCGACAGCGCCCTGCAAGCGCAGCACCAACCCACCGGCGTTCTGCGCAGCATCGCCGTAGCACCGGCCAAGCCCGCGGGCGAGCACCCCGCGCTGGTTGGCCGCGGCGAGGGCTGCGGCCAATTCCTGATCGGGCAGCTCCAGCATCTCGGCCATCGTGGCGGGAGTGCGGCCCCAGCCGGAGAGTGTTCGACGACCGTTCAACACAGCGGGCACGAGCTTACCCACCACTGCGCGTACACGGCCGGTGCGCTGTGCGCCTTGCCGGGCGGGATGTGGCGGGAGACCACCCGCAAACAGCACCGCCGGTCAGTACGGCCACTCCGGCTTGCGCCCGGTGATCCGTTCCAGCAGCCCGCCCAGCCGGACCGTCAGCAGCACCTTCACCAGCAGGTTCTTCACGAACCACGGCAATTGCGCCAGCAAGCGCAAGGCATTCAGCAGTCGCGCCCGCGCCGACGGATCCAGATCGGCGCGGAACTCGGCGAGCGAACGCGACCTGCCCACATAGCGGAACCGGCGGCTGGCGAGCAGCTCGCGCATGATCGCCAGCGTGACACCGACGGATGAGAACGAGTCGTGGATCAGCATGGTTCCCCCGGTGCGCACGCGCGCGCCCCAGTCGCGTACATCCTTGCGCGCCGGCTTGTAGCGGTGCGCTCCGTCGATGTAGAGCACGTCGACGGTGCTCACCACGTCGGCGTGTGCTTCGTCGGAGAACTTGCGCACGTGGCGCACAAGGTCCTGCACCCCGGCGGCGGCGAGATTGGCCTTGAACACCTCGTGATCCTCGCTCGCCTCCGATTCGAACCCGGCGATCTCCTGTGGCCCGCGGTCGTTGCCGGCGTGCGGATCGATCGCCACCACGTTCACCCCGTCGGGGGCGGCGCCGGCGAGCACGATCGTGCTGCGGCCGCGGAAGCTGCCGATCTCGATGATCTGCTCGCCCACCTTCGTACCGGAGGCCGCGCGGTACAGGCGCTCGGCCTGATCGGGGCTCATCCACCCGTCGACCTCGGCGACGGCCTGCAGCAACGATTCCAGAGAACGATTCATCCGACGTATACCCCCATGGAGAAGACGACCACCCACAACAATCCCATCGCTTGCAGCCAACGATCGGCCATGAACACTTCCTCCGGCGCCGAGCCATGGCCCTGCTCGATCACCAGCGTGTAGCGCAGCAGGGCGATCAACATCGGCACGATCGACAGCTCGTAGAACGGCCAATCATTGCCCGAGACCTCGCGCGCTTCGAAGGCCCAGATGCAGTAGCTGACGATCGTGCCCCCGATGGCGACGGTGAGCACCGTCTGCAGGAATTGCAGCGTGTACGCGTCGAGTGTGGCCCGGGTGGAGTTGTCGCCGCCCATCTCGCGCAGCTCGGCGAATCGCTTGCCGGTGACGATGAACAGCGAACCGAACGAGGTGCACAGGAGGAACCAGGTGCTCATCTGCACGTCGGTGGCCTCGGCACCCGCGATCGCGCGCAGCAGGAACCCGGCCGCGACGGCAACCAACTCGATCACTGCGACATGCTTGAGGACTGTGCTGTACAGAGTGGTCTGCAGCACGTAGCCGCCGATCACTGCGGCGACCTGCCAGTTGATCACCAAGGCAAGGCCCACACCCCCGAGCAGCAACACCGTTCCCACCAGGCGCGCCACTGCCAGAGGAATTACGCCTGCGGCGATCGGTCGGTTGCGCTTGGTCGGGTGATTGCGATCCGCCTCGACGTCGTGAATGTCGTTCCAGTAGTAGGTGCCGCTGCTCGCCAGGCAGAAGGCGACGAACGCCACCAACGTCGGCCACAGGTCGTTCCAGTGGCTCAGCACCCCGGCCGCGCCGGGCGCGGCGAAGACAAGCACATTCTTGGGCCACTGCTTGGGGCGGGCCTCGTCCAACAAGCCGCGGATCATCCCGCCTCCTCGCTCGGGCTGGGTGACAACACCACGCCACGGGCCCACACCGCCCGATCGGCGCGCGCGAGCAGTTCGATATCCCCGGCGCTGTCACCGTAAGCCCACACGAATGAATCTGCGGCACCGACTTCATGCAGCCACATGTCGAGACGGCGCACCTTCTCCACCCGCCGGCAATTGGCGCCTTCCAGACCGTCGGTGTAGATCTCCCCCGCGCGCCGCGGCTCGGCACAGAGCACAGCGTCGACCCCCAGGAACCGTCCGAGAGGGTGCAGGTACGGCCCGAGCGAGGCCGACACGAGCACAACGCGATGGCCGCGCTGCTGGTGCCAACGCAGGCGGGCCAGGGTGTCGGGGCGCAGCCACGAGCCGGCAACCATCGCGGCGAAGGCCTCCCCCATCGAGTTCACCACGGCCACGGCGCGACCATGCAATACGCCACCGACGAAGATCTCCTTCAACCGGTCGCGATCGCGACGCGCCGCGGCCCAAACGGTTGCCAGCGGGTGACGCACAAGCGCCATTCCCAGCCCGCGGACCCCACCGATGTGCTGCAGGAACGGGCGCACGCAGTCGCGCACAGTGAGGGTGCCGTCGAAATCGAAGGCGGCCACCTCCAGCGTACAGGCGTCAGCAGCAGCAGAGCTCACAGCGTCTCCAGCATCGCCCAGAAGCCCGGCCAACTCTTGGTCACCACGCCCGGATCGTTCACCTCGACGGGCCCCATGCTCTCGTCGGACAGGCCGAGGCCGACGAGCGCAAAGGCCATCGCCAGACGATGGTCGTGGTGCGTCGCGAGCACGGCGCCATGCGGACGGCTGGGGCGCACAGTAAGGCCATCGCTGTGGTCGACCGCATCGATTCCCGCACGCTGCAACTCGCTGCACAGTGTCCCGAGGCGATCGCTCTCCTTGGCGCGGATGAAGCCGACGCCGCGCACGCGCACGGGCTCGGCGGCGAAGACGGCCACGGCCGCGAGCGTGGGGACCAGGTCGGACATGGCGACCATGTCGATGTCGATCCCGTGCAGAGCAACTCCTGCCTCTCGGGCGACGCTGGTGCCGCCCGCTTCGCGGACCACCTGACAGCCCATCTCCGCGAGCACGTCGACGAAGGCAGCATCGCCCTGCAGCGAGCTGCTGCCGAGACCGGGTACACGTACCTTGCCCCCGCAGATGGCTGCCGCAGCCAGGGGGTAAGAAGCGCTCGACGCGTCTGGCTCGATCTCGTAAACGCATGGCTCGTACCGGCCGGCAGGCACCTCCACTCGCTGCTCCCCCACTTCGACGTCGGGCACCCCGAATGCTGCCATCACCGCGGCTGTCATCTGCACGTACGGGCGCGAGACCAGCGGCGAGGTGAGCGCCAACCGCAAGCCGTGCGGCACGTACGGGCCGATCAACATCAGCGCTGTCAGGTACTGGCTGCTGACGTCGCCGGGTAGGGCGATCTCCGCGGTCCCGTCAGAGACCGCGAGGGGGCCGCGCACGGTGACCGGCAAGTGACCTGGTACACCGCCCGTCTCGACCACAACACCGAGCGCGGCGAGTGCGTCGTGCAGCGGAGCCATCGGCCGCCGACGCAGCGGCGGCTCGCCGTCGATGGTGTACGGACCGGGGCCGAGCGCGGCGAGGGCGGTGACGAACCGCGAGGTCGTGCCCGCGAGGCGCACCGGCAACAGGAGTGGGCCGGGAAGGAGTCGCTCCCTGCCGCCGACGACGCGCACCGAATCAAAGCATCGCTCGGCGTGAACACCGAACACCGTCAGACACTCGAGCATCGCCTCCGTGTCGTCCCCGTCGGGCACTCGGTTGAGCACCGATAGGCCCTCGGCCAGGGCGGCGCAGACCAAGGCGCGGTTGGCGATGCTCTTCGAGCCGGGCACCTCCACGACTGCGTCGAGCGGGCCACGCGGCGTCACCCGATAGGTCTCTCCGGCCGCTGACATCAGCTCAGCCGCTGCACTGCGGGTCGGTAGCCGCGGGCGATGAGACCGCCGCGGTACAACTCGGCCATTTCGGCGTCGACGAGCACGACGGCCACACCGCGGTTGCCCTCGGCGCTGTGCACAACCTCGAAGCTGTCGATGTTCACACCCAACTCTGCCGCGAGCGTGAACACCTCCGCCGCCGCGCCCGGGCGGTCGGGGATCGGGATGCGCACTTCCGCCAGCTCGCTTGGCTGGTTGACCCGGCTCGGCAGGTTCGAACGCGCCTCACGGGCCCGGCCGAGACGGCGCAGCAGCTCGCCACGGTCGTCGCTGTCGACGACCCTGCGCATAGTGGCCAGGCCGTCGATCATCCCGTCGAGCGCGGCCAAGATCGCCTCCCGGTTCTCGGCACAGATGTCGAGCCAGATCGCCGGGTGGCCACTGGCGATGCGCGTCATGTCGCGAAAGCCGCCCGCCGCCAAGCGGAGCAGGGCGGCGTGATCCTCGGCGCGATCGGCAGCCAGGCCCATCAGCGTGGCTGCCGTCAGATGCGGCACGTGGCTCACCACCGCCACCACCTGATCGTGGCGCTCCGCGGGCAGCGCCACTACGTCGGCGCCCAACTCGGCGACGATCGCCGCCACCGCCGAGAAGGTCGTGTCGGCCGTGTGGGCCGACGGGGTGAGCACCCACACCGCGCCCTGGAACATGCTGGCATCGGCACCGTCGAGACCCTCCAGCTCGCTGCCGGCCATCGGATGACCACCCACGAAGCGCGGGTCGTCGATCGTCGAGCACAACGCCCCCTTCACGCTGCCGACATCGGTGACCACACCCCTGGTCTCGGCCAGTGC
>CAUJEE010000052.1 GCA_963169215.1 Actinomycetota bacterium | reverse complement strand
CGATCGGGTCGGCACCGAAGCCGCTGGCCTCCACGCGCTGCCCGGCGGCGGTGATGTCGAGTCGGTCGGCGACGGCCACGTTCGCGCGGGCGTAGGTGATCGTGTAGCTGTTGATCGCCACCATGTCGATGTAGGCGCCGGTGTCGAACAGGTCGACCGCCTCGAACGTGTTGGCGCCGCTGACGAGCAGACCGGGCGGCAATGTGGCCTGCAACACGGCAGTGTCGGCGTCGTCGAAGGCGACCTCACCAACCGCGGTGCCGTTCACCTTCAACTGCACGTGGTGATCGTTCTCGACCGGGTCGCGGGTGATGCCCCACAGCTCGACCGTCACCGTGGCCGGTTGCCCGGCCACCACATCGGGAAGGTCGACGACCTTGGAACTGCTCGCCGGACCGACCATCGCGATCAGCAGCGCGTCGTACCACGGGTCGGCGCCGGGCGCAGCCACCGAGTAGCGGTTGTCGTCGTCGACCACCACGGTGGCGGTGTGCGTTGCCACCGGCGTGCCCGACGAGGCGCGAGCGCGAGAGTCGCCGATGCGGCGCACCAGGCTGCGGTCGACGTGCAGCCAATACACGTTGGTTCCGGTGTACAGCGTGTCGAGTGGCGCACCGACGAACTGCACCGCCGACGCGGTGCCGAAGACCGGGCCGCCGAGCACCTCGATCGGCACCGGGCCGCGGCTGTCGGTGACTGCCAGGTCGGCAGCACGCACACCGCTGAGGTCGATGCCCGCCGCCAGCAACTGAGCATGGTCGACGTACTGCACGCCGGCTTCGGTGACGGCCAGTTGCGCCACCGGGCCGCTCAACGTCGACTTGGCACTGCTCGTGCGGTGCAGCGACTCGTCGCGCGCGCCTTGGATGTCACCCGCGAGCGCAGCCTCGTTCTCAGCGCTCTTCTGCTCCCAATCGACCTCGGGTGGCGGTGTCTCCTCGCCGTACGACTCACCGACAACGTACGGCCCGTGCATCTCGCTGGTGCCGTCGAGGGCGACGTCCTCCAGCCAGAACTCGGCGGCCGCGGTGGTGACGGTGAGCGAGTAGTCCTGCGCTTCGACCGAGGTGGGCGCGGCAGAGGGGACGAGCAACTCGTTGAGCTGCGTGCGCACGTCGTCGGCGGCGATCGAGTAAAGGTTGAACCCGAGGTTCTCGACCTCCTGCGCGGTGCGCCATTGCACCACGACCGAATCTCCCGTGCGCTGCGAGGTCACATGCGCCAGCTCCACCGGCAGGGTGCTGAGCGTGGAGGCATAGTCCTCCACCTCGCCATCGGCGGACTGCCCGGTGGCGGCGGCGACCTCGGACTTCTGCGACGCGACACGGAAGCGCGAGTAGATCTGGTCGCCGACGTCATAGCCAGAGCCGTTCGAGTCGAGCGCAGGCATGTTGATGTTGACGTAATAGGTGCCCGGTTCGGGGAAGTAGGCCGAGCCGCCGCTGACGGTGGCAGCCGCCGGGCCGCCGGTGACCGAGACGAACACCGACGGATCGAAGATCGACTCGCCGGCATCGAACTCACCGTCGTTGTCCCAGTCGAGCCAGCCGTTGGCGTAGCCACCGCTGCCGTCGACACTGGAGATGGTGATCGGGATCTGCACCGCTTCGGTGGTGAGCGCGGGCATCGCCACGCCGTCCTCGTCGGCGGTGTCGGCCGAGTCGTCACCGATCGGCGGGTCGCCGGGCAGCGCCGGATTGGGTGCCGCACCACCCGTGCCGGCCGCTTCGCGATCGGCCAGCGAGCCGAGCTGCGGCCCGCTGAGTGTGGTGCTGGAAGTGAAGCGGAACTGGATGTCGTCGACGTACAGGTAGCCGCCGGCCGGCAGGGCACTGCTCACCTGCACACGCACGACGGTGTTGTCGTCCCACGAGCCGGGGGGCAGGGTGATGATCTCGTTGGAGTACTGCGTCGCGTTGTTGCAGCCGCTGATGGTGGTGAGCGTGGTCCAGCTGCTGCCACCGTCGGGCGACACTTGGACTTGCACGGCACCCGACGATTGCAGCCCGCTGCAGCGGTAGGTGACGTTGACGAAGGCCGAGTCGTAGTCGCTGAAGTCGCCCAGCGTGCGGCTGAGGCCGGTGCCGACGGCGGTGGTGCTGCCCGCCTGACCGATGCGCACGGTGCGCTCGTTGTTGTCGAACACCTGCTGCACCAGGCCGGAGGTGTAGCCGGTGACGCCGTCGTTGAGTTCGGTCCACGACCCGGCCTGCCAGTCGAGTGTGCCGGTACTGCCCGAGTAGCCGGTCGACTGGAAGGTGTCGCCGATGGTGTTGGTGACCGAGCGCTTGCTCGCCCTACCGGGGTCGAGGCCATCAGCGCCGTTGTACGACGACGGGTCGTCGCCGAAGTCGAAGCACAGCACGCAGTCGGTGACCTCGGCGCTCACCACCGTGTTGCCCGAGCGGGCCCACGCGTAGTTGTCGATCTGCGCCGGCACGCTGCTGTTGTTCACCGTCGTGTTCACCACGATCGTGGCCGACTCGCCGGGCAACAGGTCGGTGAGCGTGTACAAGTCGGGCGGTGCCGACCCGGCCACGGTGCTGGTGGAGCGCGTGGTGATGTCGAACTGCACATTGTCGACCCGGAAGTTGTCGTTGTTCCAGAATGGCTCAGTGACAACGAAAGACAATTGGGTCGAACTACCGAACTGACCGGCGCTCAGCACGAACGACTCGGCATCGGGCCCTCCGTCGCAGCTCGTGAATGCAGCCAGCTCAATCCACGACGACGACGTGGTCGGCCGAATCCGCACTGTCACCTCGTCATCGGACTCCAAGTCGCCACACCACCGGTCGAAGCTCAACGTGACCGCGACGGCAGCGCTGAGATCGCCGACCGTGCGATAGATCTCGTTGCCGACGGGGGAGTTGACCCGAAAACGTGTCACGTAGTCGGGACCGCCCGTCTTCTGCAGATTGCCGGTAGAGGTTCCCAGCCCGCCTGCATCAACCTCGGTCCATGCGTTGTCGGCCCAGGCCTGCGAGCCGGTGCTGCCGGTCCAGTCGGCCTGGATGTCGAAGTCGTCGGCGATGGTGGACATGACATCAACCGGGCGGGTGACGGAGGTCGACACCCAGGTGAGGCCTGCGGGCAGCGGGTCGGTGACCGCGATGTCGGTGAAGGTAGTGGCGCCTGCGTTGGTGACTTCGAGCGTGTAGGCCAGCGCCTGTCCAGGGGTGAGCGGCGCGCCGCCGCTGTTCGACACCTTGGTGAGGCGCAGTAGGTCGACGGTGAAGCAGGCCGTGCTGGCCCCGTCGGCCGGGCTGTTGAGCGTGTCGCGGGTGCTGGTCATGATCGCCCGGTTGCAGATCGCGTCGACACCGGCGAAGTCGGGATCGATCACCGTCTGGTAGCGGATGGTCACCGACTGGCCGATGGGGATGCTCGCCGCCACCTGCTTGCCCAGTTCGTCGTAGGGGAACAAGGTGGCGGCTGGTGGCACCACATCGTCGGCCACCGGGCTGGCGGGGCCGCCGTTGATGACGATCACCGTCGAGTCGGGCACGTAGGTGAGGTCGGTATCGATCTCGTCGAACAAGTACGGGTTGAGCAGGTCGTGGTAGTCGGTGTTGGTGGCCTGCACCGTCCAGGTGACGGTCTCGCCGGGATCCATCTTGCCGTCGCCGTCGAGGTCGTTGTCGAGGGTGACCGACTTCTCGACGCACAGCGCGCCGCACACCGGGAACATCGTCGTGCCCAGGTCGATGCCAGGGAAGCCCTTCGGGGTTTGATCGCCGGGGGTGCCCGGATCTTCGCCGTAGGCGACGGCGATGCCGACGTCGTCGACCGTGTACACGTGCGCGCCGGTCATGTCGTTGTCGCCGGTGTCTGTCACGCGCAGTGGCACGAGGGCGGTGGCCGCGTACGACACGTCGTAACGTCCGCCATTGGGGTCGAACAGCGCGCCGGTGGTCGAGTCGCCGTCGAAGTCGACGTAAACCGTGGTGGCCGCGGTGGTGGTGACCCACACCGGGTCGTAGTCGGGAGCCGACACGTTCTGCGAGCCGGGGGCCCAGCCGACGAACACAGAGTCGAGCAACAGGCGCGCCGGCACCGGGCTGAAGCCCCAGTCGTAGTCCTGCGAGATCGCGTTCGGATCGCCGCTCACCGGCGAGCGGGTGCCGTTGCCGGCCACCACCGCGAAAGTCGCCGAGGAGGTGAGCCGCGCCGTCTGGTTGTTGGCCAAGAATGGCGCGGGGTTGAGCGTGGTGCCCGCGGCGACGGTGTAGTTGGTGGAACCGGACGGGGTCTGCACAGTGACGGTGATCGACGACGACTGCGGGTTGTGGATGTAGAGCGCGGTGGGATAGACACCGTCGGAGCGGGCAGTCGACGCGGGTACAACGTAGTCGTTGACCAGGCCCTCGGTGGGGAACACCTGGTAGGAGCGGTCTTCGTAGTTCGAGCCGATGCGGCCGGTCATCAAGAACACCTGCACCGGCTTGCTGCTCACCGCGGTGGCACCCTGCAGGATGCCGCCATTGATGTACACGTACTCGCCTTCGCCGCGCGTGTAGTTGACCGGCGCGCTGCCACCCGGCCCGTCGACATCGATGGTGATGACGGTGCCCGCCTCCTTGGCCATCACCTCCATGCCGGTATAAGTGAAAGTGGCCACCCCGGAACCCTGCGCGGGCGTGTTGGTGCCAACAGGGGCGACGAAGCTGACACCCCATCGCGAGGTGTCGAACGCGGCGGCCATCTCGGAGTGGAGTGCGTTGGTGTTGGTGGGCCACGTGGCGTGGGTGACGGCGACCGAATCGGTGGCGGAGATCTTGTCGCGACCGTCGAACACCACCACCCCGGTGCTGCGCGGGATGTCGATCGGCCCGGGGTCGATGGTGGCGGAGTTGTTGAGCCGCAGCACGGCGCCGCGCTGCATGATGTCGCCGGTGCACTTGGTGGCCGGAATGCAGTAAGTAGCGGAGTCGCCGTTGCCGGTGACACCGTCGCCGAACACCAAGGTGCTGCCCGTCTGCGTGTAAGCGTTGCCGCTGGCCTCGTAGCCGTCCTCCCACTGGTCGTAGTAGACGACCGAGTTGGGGGCGGTGACGGTGATCGACGTGGTCGACGACAGTTGGTCGCCGGTGGTGGCGTTGACCGTGTCGAGCGCGGAGTGGGCGTTGTCCTCGAACAGCGGCACGTAGTAGGTGGCGGTGATGGTTTCGCCGAGGGCGCTCGCAGGCGCCGGCGTCTCGACCACCGACAAGGCGGTGTAGGCCAGCGCCGCGGCCAAGGGGGCGAGGGCGAGCAGTGGCGTGACCGCACGCCGCACCCTTCGGTTGCTCGTCATCCCCACGCCTCCTGTGCGTTCCGTCAATTGTCGCCAATCGCTGGATTGTTCGGCAAGCCTAATCGTTCTAACTCACAACTTTCCTTCAAGAAACCGCAAATGGTGCATCGCGGACAGTGACGATTCGACATCGCTCCCCACCGTGCGTGGGTCGGCACCGTATCGTAGGGCCAAGTGGGCGGTCAGGTCGGCCACGGTGCGCCTGCCGTCGACGGCGTGCCACACCGCCGCCGCAGTGGCATTGAGCAGAACCGAACGTTGTGTCGACGGCGAGTAGAGCACCGCGCCGTCCTCGAAGTCGGCGATGCATGCGTCGGGCGCGGGAGCCGGCACGTCGACGTCCGACCAGTGCCGCGCGCCGGGCATGTCCGCGATCAGCGTCGGTCGGCGGCGGCGGCCGGCGAAGGCTCGCCGGAGCAGCGCACGCACGTGGGTCGCACGCCCGACGCCACGCGAGCGCAGGTGGGCACGCGATGGCCAGGCCAGAGCGGCCAGGAAGCGCAGCCGGCCCGACAAGGGCAGGGCGCGGGCATACATTGCCGCCCGGTCGACGAACTCGCGCCGGGCGGCGGCAAGCCAAGCCTGATCGACCGAGTCGGGGGTGTGCGTGGCCAGCCACTGTCGCCACACCTCGGGCAACACTTCGGGGTGCTCGGCGACCGCGGCCCAGGCCAAGGCGTCGGCCACCACCGTCGGCGACCACCCCGCCGCCCACCACGGCGCGACGTCGTGCGGCGTCACCCCCAGGCACAGCAGCAGCACGTCGCGCCGATGGCGCGGCGAGCGCACGCCACCGAGCACCGCGTGGTAGCAAGCGTGCAGCAACCGCGGTGCGGCGGCGAGCGCGGTGACCTCTGTGTCGCCGAGGGCGAACTGCTCGCCGCTGGCGAACAGCGCCGGCGACGAGACCCGGGCTCCGAGCGGGCCCGTGGCCAGGCGGCGGTGCACATCGACCTGATGGCCGACGGAGTCGACGAGGGTGATGCTCTTCGCGTGGTCGCGTGCCCAGCGGCGGCTCACCGGCTCGACGAGCGGTACGAGGCCGAGTGCGCGCAAGGCGTCGACCGCGGCGAGCAGGCGATCATCGGGCACCAGCAGGTCGACGTCGCCGTACGATCGCCACGAAGGGTCTGGCTCGTCGAGCGTCGCCACCGCCACCCCCTTCAGCACACGCACCTCGATGTCGGCTTCACCGAGGACGGCGACCACACGGGTGAGCAGCGCGTCGAGTTGCACGCACCACGCCATCCGTTGCGCCCACGCAGCGGCGATCGTCTCCGCCGCGGCCGGCGACACCCGCACCTTGCCGCCGTCGACGGCGGCGCCGAGCAGGGCCACCAGCCCTGCGTGCGGCGGGGTGGTGCACAGCGCGGCGACCTCGGCGTCGCTGAGGTCGACCGCCTCGCCCCACTCCTCCAGCGCGAGCAGCGCGAGCCGATCGGCAATCTGTTCTGTCGAGGGGCTCACGACGGTTCCCCACTCACCGATACACGCAACACCAGACCGAGCGCGACCAGTTGCTCGACCAGCGCGGCCACATCGTCGACCGCCTTCGCCTGATCGGCCCCTTCGAACCCGGCCACCTGGCGCACGAGTTCGGCGACGGTCACCGGCTCGGCGAGCAGCCTCCACACCGTTGCCGCCGAGCCGCGCACGTGCACCACCTCGCCTGGCGGCGCGCAGGCGACCAGGAACGAGTGGGTCGCTCTCCACAGCGCAAGGGGGTGGCGGCGATAGCGCGTTTGCTGATCGACGGTCGCGTTCATGCGACGACCTCGGGTGGTAGGCGCTCGAGCAGACAAGCCAAGGCCGACAACGCACCGTGCGGGCCGCCACGGCCGGGTACCCCCACCACGTCGAGCAACGGCGCCAACGCTGCCACCTTGTGGGCGACGCGCCCGTCGTCACCGCTGTCGTCACCGTTGGGGGGCAACAACGGCGGGTCGACCCGCCAACTGCGCAGCGGCCACGCCTCGCCCGCGGTGTTGTCGCCGGGGCGGCCGAGCGGGGCGGCCACCTGCACCGTCAGCGCGTCGACGTCGACGACCACCCGGTCGACCAGTGGCAGCCGGTCGGCAGCAGAGACCAGGCGACGGTACGACCCTGTCGCCACCTGAGCCAGCGCCAACAGGTCGACCGCACCGTCGCGGATCGATGGCACACCAGCGAGCATCATCCGTCGGCTAGCCCCGCGCATGTCGTCGTCGGCGGCGATGCCGTCGTCGGCGATGGTGGCCAGGATGCGCAGCAGGCCGTCGCGCACCGGCCTCGGGTCGGGGGTGGCCGCCAGCCAGTCGCTGCCCCGACGCAGGTTGGCCATCGGCCGCGCGCTTCTGCCATCCACTGGCGAGGTGGGGTGCAACTCGGCTGCGAGGTCCACAAGCTCGGCCGGCTCGGTGATGGCCCACGGGGCGAGGTGCGCGGCCAGGTCGTGGTCATCGGTGCCGATGCACACCGCGGTTCGACCGAGACCGAGCACGAGCGAGTGCGGCCACACGGACCGCGCTGCGCCGTTTCAACCATTGGGCGGGGGCAGCAGGTGGCGCCAGGCGGGGCGCTGCCCGCTGCGCTCGGAAGGCACCGGCGAACCAGTGGCGATGCCGGCCGCGATCCACGACTGCACCACCGGGCGGCAGTCGCCGCTCACCCGCTGCGTCGCCAGCCCGGCCACGGCGGCCACGTCGGCGAACAGCTCGGCGAGCGTTGCTTCACCGTCGAGGCATTGCCACAGCAACGACGACGTCGGGTCGAGCACGTGCGCCCGACCACCCTCGGGACGACGCACCACCACCCGCGTACCGATCACGGCCCAGTCGACAGCGGCCGGTCGCAGCACGGCGGAGGTGAGCACGGTGTTCATCGGCGGGCTATCCCCCGGCGCACGCGCAGGGCAAGCCTCCACAGCGCGGGCAGCCGTCGGCGTAGCGCTCGATCGCCTCGGTGAGATCGACCCCCATCTGGTTGGCGAGAGTGGCCACCCAGGCGATGACGTCGCCGAACTCGTGCACCTGCGCGGCCCGCTCGCCCTTGCGCACCGCCTGCGCCAACTCGCCGACCTCCTCGGCCAGCCAGGCCACCGTTGCCGCCGTGCCCCGCGCCCGATCGCGTTCGCCGAAGGTGCGCTCGATCACGTCCTGCAGTTGGCGGAGATCCACGATGGGCATTCTCGCATGTCGGCCTGCGTCGACGGCGAGCGGCTCAGAGCAGCAGTTCGGCGATCTGCACCGCGTTGAGCGCAGCCCCTTTGCGCAGGTTGTCGTTGCTGACGAACAACACCAGCCCGCGCCCATCGTCGACCGACACGTCGTGGCGGATGCGCCCGACGTAGGCCGGGTCTTTGCCCGCGGCCTCGATCGGTGTGGGAATGTCGGCCAACGCGACGCCAGGGGCGACGGCGAGCAACTGCTTGGCGCGCTCGACGCCGAGCGGGCGGGCGAACTCGGCGTTGATGCTGAGCGAGTGCCCGGTGAACACGGGTACGCGCACGCACGTGCCGCTCACGCGTAGGTCGGGGATGGCGAGGATCTTGCGGCTCTCGTTGCGCAGCTTCTGTTCCTCGTCGGTCTCCAGCGAACCATCGTCGACGTACTTGCCTGCGTAGGGCAATACGTTGAACGCGATCGGCTTGGCGAACTTGGTGGGCGCGGGGAAGGCGACCGCATCGCCGTCGTGGGCCAACTCGCGAGCGCGGTCGACCACCTCCCGGGCCTGCTTGTCGAGTTCGTCGACGCCGGCCAGGCCACCACCACTGACTGCCTGATAGGTGGAAACCACCAGACGCACCAGGCCGGCCGCATCGTGCAGCGGCTTGAGCACCGGCATCGCGGCCATCGTCGTGCAATTGGGGTTGGCGATGATGCCCTTGCGCGCGTTGGCCACCTCGCCCGGGTTCACCTCGCTGACGATCAGCGGCACGTCGGGGTCCATCCGCCACGCCGACGAGTTGTCGATCACGGTTGCGCCGGCGGCCGCGAACTTGGGGGCCAGTTCGCGCGACGAAGTGGCCCCGGCGGAGAACAACGCGATGTCGAGGCCACTCGCATCGGCGGTGGACGCGTCCTCGACCGTCACCTCACCGCCGTTCCACGGCAAGGTGGTGCCGGCGCTGCGCGCTGATGCGAAGAAGCGGATCTCCGCCACCGGGAAGTTGCGCTCGGCAAGGATTGCGCGCATTGCCGCGCCCACCTGGCCGGTCGCACCGACGACGCCAACTTTCATGCCAACTTTCATGCCATGTCCCATCGCCGTGCAGGCTAACGGTGATCGGCCGGTGGAGGATGGCGGATATCGCCGCCGGACCTGGGCCCTCCCCGGTTGCTCAGCGAACCTGCGCGACCAGCCACCAGTGGCTGGGGTGAACACCCTCGAAGGTGGCATCGGTGGCGCCTGCGAGGTGGAACGGCCGGCGCGACGGCGCGCGGAACAAGGTGACCTCGGTGAGCGCGGTGGCCACGGTCGGCAGCACGTCGCGGGGCGACAAGCGGTTGGCCTGCCAGCCGAGGCGGGTGGCAACACGCCACTGCGCCAGGCGTGAGCCGATGCGCGGCAGGCGCCACGTGGAGCGCACCAGCTTGCCCGTGGGCCACAGCACCACGTCGCGGGGCACCCAGGTGCGGAAGTTGAGCGCGACATGCCCACCGGGGCGGGCCACACGCACCGCCTCGCGCACCAGCGCGAGGGCATCGTCGCGGTGGCAGTGCTGCAGGGTGATGTAGCTGAAGACGATGTCGGCCGAATCATCGGGCAGGGCCAGCGTGCGCCCGTCGACGACATGACTGGTCTGCAGCACTTCCGGCTTGCCGAACTGGGCCACCGTCTCGCGGCAGCGCTCGAGGAAGGCTGCGTCGAGGTCGCAGGCCACCACCCTGCGGAACAGGCGGGTGAAGCCGGCCGTCATCCGCCCGATGCCGCTGCCGATCTCCACCAGCGACTGGCTGCCCACCTGCTGCGTGTACAGCCCGAACACGCTGAGGTAGGCGACCGTCTCCTGATCGCCGGTGTCGACGAACTCGGCGAGGGTCAGGTGCGCGCCACGCTTGTTGTTGAACACCCAGCCGGTGCCGCGCACGACATCGTCGGCCGACTGCTGCTGCTCGGAGGCAGTACCGGCGGCCTTCCAGGGCACGTGTTGACGGCGGCGGATCATCGGTCTCTCAGTGTTGCAGGTGGCAGCAGCGGAGGCGCTGCTCACTTCCGCTCGGGCAGCGGCGCGGCGTAGGCCTGCCCGGAGTCGAGACCGAAGGCCGTGTGCAGGGCGCGGGCAGCTCGCTCGAGGTCACCCTTGGCGACGACGACGCTGATGCGGATGCTGCTGGTGGAGATCATCTCGATGTTGACGCCCTCGTCGGCAAGCGTGCGGAACATCTTGGCGGCGATGCCCGGACTGCTCTTCATCCCCGCGCCGACGAGGCTGATCTTGGCGATGTCGTCCTGTTGCTCCACACCGCGGGCACCCACCTGCTCGGCCACCCTCGCGACAATGGCCTCGGCGGTGGAGCGGTCGGCCTTGGGCATGGTGAAGCTGATGTCGGTGGTGCCCTCATGACTCGTGTTCTGCACGATCATGTCGACGTTGACGTTGGCCGCGGCGAGCGGCTCGAACAAGGCCGCGGAGATGCCCGGCCGGTCGGGTACGGCGACGACGGTGACCTTGGCCTCGCTGATATCGGTGACGACACCGGAGATGATCGGGTCTTCCATGTTCGGCTCCTGTGAGGTGACCCACGTGCCGTGCTCCCAGGTGAAGCTCGACCGGACGTGGATAGGGACGTTGTGGTTGCGGGCGAACTCGACGCTGCGCAGGGCCAACACCTTGCTGCCCGCGCCGGCCATCTCCAGCATCTCGTCGAAGTTGACGTGGGCCAGCTTGCGCGCTTGCGGCACGATGCGCGGGTCAGCGGTGAACACCCCGGTGACATCGGTGTAGATCTCGCAGCTGTCCGCCTCGAGCGCGGCCGCGAGCGCGACGGCGGTGGTGTCGCTGCCGCCGCGGCCGAGAGTGGTGATCTCCTTGTCGGTGCTCACGCCCTGGAAGCCGGCGACCACACAGACCTTGCCCTCGATCAGCGCCTCGCGTACGCGATCACCCTTGACCTCGACGATCTTGGCCTTGGTGTGCGCTGTGTCGGTGATGATGCCCACCTGGCTGCCCGTGAAGCTCACCGCCTCCACGCCGCGGTCGGCGAGGGCCATGCACAACAGGGCCATGCTGATGCGCTCGCCGGTGGTGAGCAGCATGTCCATCTCGCGGCCGGGCTGGGTGGTGCTGACGTCGTTGGCCAGCTTGATCAGGTTGTCGGTGCTCTTGCCCATCGCGCTCACCACCACCACCACGTCGTGGCCGTGATGCTTGGTGAATTCGATGTGCTCGGCAACGGCGCGCATCCGCTCGGGATCCGCGACGGACGTGCCGCCGAACTTCTGAACGATCAGTGCCACGAACAGGTGAGCCTACCGACGTTCCCACCAGTCCCAGCGTTTGAAGGCTGGGCCGCAGCAAGTGCGGCTGCGGCTTCAAACGCTTCCGGGCGGGAGGGGGGCGGGGGCGGGGTCAGCGCAGGGCGAGCAGGCGGCGCAGGCCCCGGCGACGACGGGTCTCACCGCTGTCGTCGGCGGTCGATGGCGGCTCGCTCGTGGCAGTCGGAGCTTGCTGAACCTCGGGCGCTGCGTCGGGATCGACGTCGGTGGCCGCGCCGCCGCTGGCCTCACCCGCCGCGTTGTCGCCATCGTCCGCGTCGACTCCAACGACGTCGGCGGTGGGGTCGGCGAGGAACGAGGTGCGACCACGTGGCGGAGTGGCGTCTAGTTCGCCGACGCCCACGGCGTAAGTGGCCACCAACGACGAGCGGTCCGGCCGCTCCGACGCGGGCTGGAACTCGGTGACAAGTTGCTCCACCAGTGAAGGCGGCGGGTCGAGAATCTCTCCCACGTGGGCGCGGATCCACTCGCGTCCGGCATCGGCGACACCAACAGCATCGACACCCAACCAGGTGAGCGACTGCTCGTAGAGGCGATCGATGTCGACCATCTCCACACCGGTCTCGCGGGCCACCCGCTCAGACGGCATGCCGTCGATCGCCTTCAGCACCACGATGGTGCGTACGTGCGCGGGCAGATCGGCCAGCAGGCGCGACCCGCCGTTGTGAGCCTTGCGCTGCGGCGCCACGCCGGCGAGATGCTCGATCCAGCGCCGCCGCACCACCCGCCGCACGGCCCGCGCCGGCGCATCGACTTCGGTGTGCAGCCGGTAGGCCTCGGCCAGGGTTGCGTAGCCCGTGCGCACCAGACCTTGCGCGGCTTCGGCGTCGCGACCAGTCAGCAGCAACGCGTAGCTGTGCACCTCGCGCACCGACCCGCGAACGACGTCGACCCATGCAGTCACGCCCAAACGGTAGGACGGGGCACCTCCGCCAACCGCGGATGCTGGGGTCAGGCGCGGTAGGCGTTGGTGATGGGGAGGCGGCGATCCTTGCCGAAGGCCTTCACGCTCACCCGCACGCCGGGAGGGCACTGACGGCGCTTGTATTCGTTGATGTCGACCAGACGAGTGACCCGACGCACGATTGCCTCGTCGTGGCCCATCTCGACGATCTCGGTGGCGGTGCGATCGTCCTCCACGTACAGCCGCAGGATCGGGTCGAGCACTGCGTACGGCGGCAGGCTCTGGTCGTCGCGCTGGTCGGGGCGCAACTCGGCCGAGGGCGGCTTGGTGATGACGCTTTCGTTGATCGTCTCCCGGCCATCGCGGCGGTTGACGTAGCGGCACAGGTCGTAGACCCGCGTCTTCAACACGTCTTTGATGATCGCGTAGCCGCCGACGGAGTCGCCGTAGATGGTGAAGTAGCCGACGGCCATCTCGCTCTTGTTGCCGGTGGTGAGCACCATCCAGCCGAACTTGTTGGAGAGCGCCATCAGCGTGGTGCCACGGATACGGCTCTGCAGGTTCTCCTCGGTGAGATCGGCAGGCTTGCCGGCGAACGACTCGGCCGTCATCTCGAGGAAGGCACCGAACGCCGGCTCGATCGGCACCGTGCGGTAGTCGATGCCCAACTTCTGCGCGAGGTCGGCGGCATCGCTGCGCGAGTGGTCGCTGCTGTAGCGCGACGGCATGGAGACACCATGCACATGACCGGCACCGAGCGCGTCGACAGCAATGCAGGCCACGAGCGTCGAGTCGATGCCCCCCGAGAGCCCGATCACCACGTCGGTGAAGCCGTTCTTGCGCACGTAGTCGCGGGTGCCCAGCACCAATGCTCCATACAACTCGGCGTCGGGGTCGGGCAGCGCGGCCACCTGCGCCGGCGCGGCCGCGGCATGCACCACCGGCTGGTCGCTCACCGGCACCAGGCGGATCGGTTCCTCGGTGCGGCGGCCCCGCGGGTCGAGCAAGCGCTTGCGGTACACCGGCTCGATCACCAGGTCGGTTATCAGCAACTCCTCCACGAACATCGCCGCCCGCGCCACCAGCTCGCCGTCGGCGTCGAAGACCACGCTGCCGCCGTCGAACACCAACTCGTCCTGCCCGCCCACCTGGTTGACGTACACCAGCGCGCAACTGGCATCGGCGGCGCGTGTAGCGAGCATGCGCTCGCGGGTGTGCGCCTTGCCCGCGTGGTAGGGCGAACCGTTGATATTGATGTTCAGTTCGGCGCCCCCAGCGGCCTGCGCGGCCAGCGGGCCGGTGGGGCTCCACACGTCCTCGCAGATGCTGATGCCCACCTTCACTCCGCCGATCAGGTACAGCTCGTACGGATCGCTGGCGTCGCCGGGAGTGAAGTAGCGGGCCTCATCGAACACTGCGTAGTTGGGCAGCAGACGCTTGCGGTAGGTGCCCAGCACCCGTCCGTCGGCGCACACCGCGGCCGCGTTGTACAGGTCGCGGTCGGCGGCGACATGGCCCACAACCGCCGCACAACGACGAGTGCGCGCCGCGATCTGCGCGAGGGCGTCGAGGTTGTCGGCGACGAAGCCGGGCTTGAGCACCAGGTCTTCGGGCGGATAGCCGGTGATCGCCAGTTCGGGGAAGGCGACGATGTCGCATCCGGCAGCCTCGGCCGCGTCGTAGGCATCACAGATGCGCGCGATATTGGCTTGCAGATCGCCCACCGTGGGGTTGATCTGGGCCAGGGCGATGCGCAGCCGGGTCACACGACAAGGCTATCGACGCCGACGCACACGCCCCGCCCGCGATGGCGCGCCCCGTCAGTCGCAGCCCGGGTCCCCGAACAGTTCGCCCACCGCCGACCGAGCAGCGCGCCTCGAAGACTCTGGCAATCTGTGAGAGCGGTGCTCTCGCTTCCGAGGGCGATCGAGGAGGTCAGCCGTGCAACACCATGTCGTCGTCGGTTCCGGCCCGGTCGGAAGCGGGGTGGCACTCGCTCTCGCCGAGCGCGGTGATCGGGTCACCGTCGTCACCCGCAGCGGCACCGGCCCGCAACACCCGGCAGTCACCCGGCTCGCTGCCGATGCGAGCAGCGCCGAAGCACTCACCGCCGCTGCCGACGGCGCGGCGAGCCTGTTCAACTGCGTCAACCCGCCGTACCATCGCTGGCCGCAGGAGTGGCCCCCGATCCACCAGGCGCTGATGACAGCCGCGGCGCGCACCGGCGCGGTGCTGGTGATGATGGACAACCTGTACGGGTTCGGGCCGGGCACGCCGATGCCGATGGCCGAGGGCGACGAGATGGACGCGACCGGACCGAAGGGTTCGACGCGGCGCACGATGGCCACCGACCTGCTCGCCGCACATGCCGCCGGCACCATGCGCGCCACCTTTGCCCGGGCGAGCGACTTCTACGGCCCTGGGGTGAAGGGCTCCGTGCTCGGTGAGCGGGTCGTGCCGCGTGTGATCGCCGGCCGCTCGGTGAGCCTGCTCGGCGCGCTCGACACGCCGCACTCACTGTCGTACATGCCCGACGTGGTGCGCACGCTGGTGACGATCGCCACCGACGAGCGGGCCTGGGGGCGGCCGTGGCACGTGCCCAACGCATCGCCACCGACCCAGCGCGAGGCGGTGCAGGCCTTGGCCGCCGCGGCCGGCACGCGAGTGCAGGTGAAGTCGGTGCCAAAGGCGGTGATACGCGCGATGGGGCTGGTGGTGCCCCTGATGCGCGGCCTGACCGAGACCTGGTACCAGTTCGCCGAGCCGTGGATCGCCGACAGCGCGCTCACCGCGCGCACCTTCGGCCTCACCGCCACCCCGCTGGCCGAGGGCGCAGCGGCCACTGTTGAGTGGTGGCGGGCACAGAGCAGCGATTGAGCGGCGGGCCGCGAGCGACTTCACACAGCGTTCACACTCGGGCAACGGGTCGGAAACGGCCGGTGCCCAGCATGTAGCCACCCTTACCCGCAAGCTCTACCCGCACTCCCCCGCAAAGGACTTCCGTGGCCTACCAAGCTGAGTACATCTGGATCGACGGCACCGAGCCCACGCCGTTGCTCCGCTCGAAGACCAAGATCGTGGCCGACGGCAAGAACCCGCCGGTGTGGGGCTTCGACGGATCCTCCACCAACCAGGCCACCGGCGAGAGCAGCGACTGCGAGCTGCAGCCGGTGTTCACCTGTCCCGACCCGATCCGCGGGCGCGACAACGTGCTGGTGCTGTGCGACGTGCACCTTGCCCGCGACGACAAGCCACACCCCACCAACACCCGCTACACCTGCGCGCGCACGGCGAAGAAGTACGACAAGCACGAGATGATCTTCGGCATCGAGCAGGAGTACACCTTCTTGAAGCCCAACGGCGAGCCGCTCGGCTTTCCCGACGGTGGCTTCCCCGGCCCGCAGGGCCCCTACTACTGCGGCGTGGGCACCGGCCGGGTGGTGGCCCGCGACATCATCGAGGAGCACACCCAGGCGTGCCTCGACGCCGGCCTGCTGATCGAGGGCACCAACGCCGAGGTGATGCCCGGGCAGTGGGAGTTCCAGATCGGTGCCGCCGACGCGCTGACCGTGAGCGATCACCTCTACGTCGCCCGTTGGCTGCTGCACCGCATCGCCGAGGACTACGACGTGGTGGTGAGCCTGGCCGCCAAGCCGCAGAAGGGCGACTGGAACGGCGCCGGCGCGCACACCAACTTCAGCACCAAGGCGATGCGCGAGGACAAGGACATGAAGGCGATCAACGCGGCCTGCACCGCGCTGTCGAAGAAGATCGACCTCCACGTGAGCAACTACGGACACGACATCGAGAGCCGCCTCACCGGCGCCCACGAGACCGCCCCGTACAACAAGTTCAGCTGGGGCATCTCCAACCGCGGGGCATCGATCCGCATCCCGTGGCAGGTGGGCCGCACCGGCAAGGGCTACGCCGAAGACCGTCGCCCCAACGCGAACATGGATCCCTACACCGTCACCCGCCTGCTGATCGAAACAGTCTGCGGCGCCGCCGAGAAGGGCTGATCGAGAGCAGCCCATCGACACGGCTGATCGAGAGCAGCCCAATCAACACGGCTGATCGAGAGCAGCCCATCGATACGGCTGATCGAGAGCAGCCCAATCAACACGGCTGATCGAGAGGTTCGGGCTGGCGAGGATCGTCGTTACCTTGATACACCCCCGTGCTTCAATACGAACATGTGTCCGATCCATGTTCCAGATGTCGAGGCGGTGCGGGCGATGGCGCCGGCCGAGCTGGAGCCGCTGGCGCGTGAGCTCGATGGTCTGCGCCGTGCCGCCGAGACCGCGCTGGCCACCCTGGTGTCGCGGGTGGAGGAGGCGGGCGCACATCGGCGCGACGGCCACCGTTCGGTGCGGGCGTGGGGCATGGCTGCGTGCAACTGGTCGCTGCCCGAGTCGGCCCGATTCGTGAAGGCCGGCCATCTGTTGGCGCGGTTCCAGTCGGCTGCCGGGCTTGGCGTGGCGCAGTTGCATGCGTTGGCGGCCGTGGCCGCGAACCCGCGTGTGGCCGAGCACTTGGACGAGGCCGAGCAATTGCTGGTGGGCCAGGCAGCCGTGCTCGACTTCGACGACTACTCGGTGTTGCTGCGCCGGTGGGAGGCCGCAGCCGACCCCGATGGCGCGCACCTCGATCACGAGCGCGCGCATCTCGAGCGCGAAGCCTGGCTCGCCCAGGTGGGTGTGAAGGCGTACCTCAATGCACACGGTGGCGCTGTCGCCGGGGCGCAGTTGAAAGAAGTGCTCGACGCGTTCGTGCACAGCGAGTTCTTGGCCGACTGGGAGGCCGGGGTCGCGATCCATGGCGAGGCGATGTCGGTGAGCAAGATGGCACGCACCGAGCGCCAGCGCCGCTTCGACGCAGTGGTCGCGATTTTCGCGGCTGCGGCCGGGTCGGGTGTACTGGCCGGCTTCGAGGCGACGATCAACGTGCTGTGCGACGAGGCCACGCTCGAGAACGCTCTCGTGAAGGCGTTGGGTGGCGATCCCGAGCCGCTCGACCCCAACCAGCCGCACCGCTGCGAAACCTCGCACGGCGCGCCGCTCGATCCGCTCGACGTGCTCGTCGCCGCGGCCCTCGGTCATGTGCGCCGCGTCGTGCTCGATTCGGCCGGCGTAGTTGTCGATCTCGGTCGCAAGCAGCGCCTGTTCACCGGTGCGCTGCGCGAGGTGCTGCTGGCACTAGAACGACATTGCTTCTGGTCGGGGTGTCATCACCCTCCACGCCAGGTCGACCATGTGTTGCCGTTCGCCAACGCCGGGCCCACCGATGCCCGCAACGCCGGCCCGGCTTGCGGCCACCACAACCGATGGCGCACCCGCGGCTACCGCACCTGGCGCGACCCCGACGGCCACTGGCACCACCAACGCCCAGACGGCACCGAACTCGGCTGGCGCGCCGCCACCCCCGAGACCAGCCCGTGAGCGGCGGGTGCTCGCAGGTCGACAGTTCTGGCCGGGGCGTCAGCTCCTACATCGGCGGGGTGTAACCAGGAAGCGAGATCCCCAACTTTGCATCGAATCGCTTCCTTCGTTTTGGGTGAGAATTCTTGAGATCGCTGAGAAAGCTCTCGAAGGACTCCCGGATGAGGCGAAGCTCGCGGCTGAGAGCTCTCCACTCGAACGGTCTCGTACCAATCCGTTGCAGCGTGACGTGGGCCATCCGCTTGTTGATCTCACCCATGAACCTTCTGTGACCCGCCGTGTCGTTGCCGAAGATGTAGTTCGGTCGATTCGCCCAGTGGTGGTCGAAGTAGTCGTCGGCAACAACATCGTCCTGGTGCTTCGGGTTCTGTGGCCGCTCGTCAGTCAGGAAATCTGACAGGTTACGCACGTGAACCAGAGCGCTCTCCAACACGCACTCTTCGAGCCAAGCCTTCTCACTGGTCGGCGGAACCTTGATGTACATCGGCATCATGAGACGAGCGAACTCGTATGCGACGTGCTCGCTCATCCTGCTCAGTTGAGCTTCAGTCAGTGTCCGCGGCTGCATCTACCGGAGCGTACGTCCCACCAGAGCGTGCGTCACCCGATCTCCTAGGCGGGCCGGGAGATGCGGACTCGCAGGACAAGGCGGTGCCTCCTGTCGAGACCGTTGCACCTGAGCCCTGGGGAATGGCCGACAGGTTCGACGAGCTCATATGTGACCACGCGTCAGACACGGCGTCGTCCTCAAAGTAGGCGTCATCGCTTCAGCCAGACCAGCAGGTCGGACTCCAGGTCTCGTCGAGCAGCACTTAGCTGGCGCATCTTCCATGCCGTCGTACCGCCGAACAGCGTCGCTCCTCCGAGTGGCCAGAGCAGCGGACCAGACCCCGATAAGAGCGAGGCGATCAGCACAGCCAATCCGACGAGAGCGACCACGCTGGTGAATGTCATCCAGGCGACCGCTTCCCAGTGAGGTCGGAAGCGCACACATACTTCGGACCCGTCTGCGAAAGGTCGGACTTCACCACGAGCACGAACCATTGTTCGGATACGCATACCTCCCCCGTGCTCGACCGAGCCTCGAAGCAGGTCGAAGGCGGGGCCGACGTCCGATGGATCCACGTCCGTCTCAGCGACACCCACCAGTTGCGCGCAGCCTTGGCGAATGCGAGCGGAAACCTCGGCATCTGTAGCACGAGTCGAGATCACCGTGCGCCGACCGCTGCGGGTCACCTCCAACACGGCAGTCCGAGGCACCAACGCAGATTGCCCGATATGGCGCTGGCGCGCGAGTCGAAGGGCGCATCCGTTCGGCAGGTACGTTCTGGCGCAACCTGCGTCGGGGAGGGCGACGCACGGCCGAGCAGAACTCGATGATCCGCATCGGACTCTGGGTGATGGCCGCTGCCGGCGCGTTCATTGCACTCATCATCCTGCTCGCACTGCTCTGAACCGGCGCGTTTCACACGGCGTTCACATGCGGGCGGGGCGCGCGAGCGGGTGGCATGGCACACTGGATCGGTCACTCGCGCCCGGAAGGGAACGAACATGCTCGATCAGCAACGCGACTATGTGCTGCGCACGGTGGAAGAACGCGGCGTGCGCTTGGTGCGGCTGTGGTTCACCGACGTGCTCGGCAACCTGAAGAGCTTCGCGATCAGCCCGGCCGAGCTGGAGAACGCGCTCGAAGACGGGATGACCTTCGACGGCTCGGCGATCGACGGCTTCAGCCGCGTGCAGGAGAGCGACGTGCTGGCGATGCCCGACGCGAACACGTTCGAGGTGCTGCCGTGGGGCGACCCCAAGTCGGTGGAGGCGCGGGTGTTCTGCGACATCCACCAACTCGACGGCGAGCCCTTCGCCGGCGACCCGCGCCAGGTGCTGCGCCGCAACCTGGCCGCGGCCCACGACCAAGGGTTCACGCTCTACGTCGCGCCCGACATGGAGTTCTTCTACTTCGCTCCCCCCGAGCGCGGGCAGGGCCCACTGCCGCTCGACGAGGGCGGCTTCTTCGATCTCACCACCACCGACGTCGCCGGCACCCTGCGCAAGGAAACGATCCGCACGCTGGAGACGATGAGCATCCCTGTGGAGTACAGCTTCCACGAAGACGCTCCCAGCCAGCAGGAGATCGACCTGCGCCACACCGACGCGCTCACCATGGCCGACAGCGTGATGACATTCCGCCTGGTGGTGAAGGAGGTCGCCGCCAAGCAGGGCGTGCATGCGACGTTCATGCCCAAGCCGCTCGAGGGTGTGCAGGGCAGCGGCATGCACATGCACCTCAGCCTGTTCAAGGGTGACGACAATGCCTTCTACGACGCCGACGACGCCTACCGGCTGTCGCCGGTGGCCAAGCAGTTCATCGCCGGGCTGCTCTTCCACGCGGCCGAGATCACCGCGATCACCAACCAGACGGTCAACAGCTACAAGCGGCTGGTGCCCGGCTTCGAGGCGCCGGTGCACGTCAGTTGGGCGCGCAACAACCGCAGCGGGCTGATCCGCGTGCCGATCGCCAAGCGCGGCAACCCCAGCGCGACGCGCATCGAGTACCGCTCGCCCGATCCGGCGTGCAACCCGTATCTTGCCTTCAGCGTCATTCTCGCCGCCGGGCTGCGTGGCATCACCGAGGGTTACGAGCTTCCCGCCGAGGCCGACGCCAACCTGTTCGAGATGGACGACGCGGTGCTGGCCAAGCTGGGCATCGACACCCTGCCGCAGTCGCTGTCCGACTCGCTGCGCGCGATGGAGCAGAGCGAGTTGGTGCGCGAGGCGCTCGGCGAGCACATCTTCGAGTGGTTCTTGCGCAACAAGCGCAGCGAGTGGCGCAGCTACAAGACGCACATCAGCCAGTTCGAGTTCGACCGCTACTTGCGGTCGCTGTAGGTGGCTGCATGGAGCTGATCGCCGTCTTCCCCGACCCGCCTCCTCCCGACCTGGCGCGCACGCTCGACCTGGCCGGCTACCACTGGAAGGCGGTGGCGACGGCCGACGACGCGGTGCGCAACGAGCCGCAGGGAGGATGGGCCGGTGCTGTGGTGTCGTGCGCGGCCGACCCCGACGGCGGGTGGGCGCTGTGCCGCGCCCTGCGTCGGCGCGACACTCCGGTCAATCCGCTGGTGGTGTTGGTGAACGGCGGGCAGTTGGCCGACCTGCAGTTGCGCGACGAACTGTTCGACGACTTCTGCCTGGCGCCGTTCCACCCGGCCGAGTTGGAGGCCCGCTTGCGCCACAGCCTGCTCCGCGACGGCTCCGCGGCACGCGAGGAGATGGTGGAGTACGGCGGGCTGGCACTCAACCTGGAGACCTACCAGGCATCGATCGACGGGCAGCCGCTCGACCTCACCTACATGGAGTACGAGCTGCTCAAGTTCCTCGCGCAGAACCCGGGCCGGGTGTTCACCCGCGAGATCCTGCTCAGCCGGGTGTGGGGCTACGAGTACTACGGCGGCGCCCGCACCGTCGACCTGCACAACCGCCGGCTGCGGGCCAAACTCGGCGAGGAGCACGCCAACCTGATCCAGACCGTGCGCTCGGTGGGCTACCGCTTCGGCCAGAGCCGCTGGGGAACCTGACCCGTCAAGACTGCTGGCCGAGGGCCTCTTCGAGGCGCGACAACGAGCCCTCCGGCAGGGTGGTGTGCACCAGGCGGGCGAAGGGGAAGCGGGCCAACTCGTTGGCCAGCGCGCCCACGTCGAGGTTCTCCAGCAACAGCACCACGGTGGTGGTGTTCGGCTCGACCGCCTCGCGGAACCACTTCACCCACTCGTCGGGGATGCCCAGATCGACCACCTTGGCAGTGACCGCGCCCACCCCGGCACCGACCGCCCCGCCCACCAGCCAGCCGACGGGGCCGCCGAAGAGCAGGCCGAGCAGGCTGGTCCACACCCCGCTCGACAACGCCGAACGCCCGGGCTGCGGGTCGACGGTCTCGTGCACCGCTGTGCGCCCCTCGGGCGTCTTGCTGACGATCACCGCGTCGCGCAGCTTGAGCGCGCCCCTGCCCGACAGCCCATTGGCCGCCAGCAGAAACTCCTGGGCGCGCAGCGCATCGGGCAGCGCGACCCCGACGAGGTACTGATCGCTAGTCTCGGCGTGCACATCGTCGGCGGAGGTCATGGCAGAACGGTACCGGCTCAGGCCAACGCCGACACCCCGGTGACGACGCCGAAGGCCAAGAAGACGAAACCGGCGATGCGTTGCACGACGCGCAGCGGGACGTGCTGCACGATCCAGTGGCCGGCGGTCACGGCCAGCGCGCTCACCGTGGCCAGCGCGCACCAGGCGCCGAGGGCCACCGCCACCGGGGCCGAATAACGGGTGGCGATACCCGCTGTCGCCAACTGGGTGAGGTCGCCGAACTCGGCCAAGCCCACCACTGCGGCGGCGGTGAAGGCAGCGGTGCGGAAGCTGGCGACCGCGGCCTGCGGCTGCTCGTCGTCATCGTCGTCGTCGTCGCCGCGCAGCAACACCACAGCACCGACCAGGAAGAGCAACGCCACCGCCAGGCGCACCGGGGTGCCGGGCAGGCGGCGCAACAGCGAGCCGATCGTCACCGCCAACGCAACGTGCAGCGCGAACACACCGCTGACCCCCACCCAGACCGCACCCGGGCGCCGCAGGCGGGTGGTGAGCACCAACGAGGCGACCATCGTCTTGTCCGGCAACTCGGCGAGGAACACCGTTGCAAAGGCGACACGGAACCCGGCCAGCATCAGCACTGCGCAAGTTGCTGCACGCGCTGCGCGTGCTTGGCGTGGCTGGCCAGGGCGCGGGGCAGATCGGGGGGGGCGACACGCCCGTC
>CAUJEE010000051.1 GCA_963169215.1 Actinomycetota bacterium | reverse complement strand
GTGCGCGGCGAGTCGAAGAAGCGCACCTTCTCACGCCGCGAGCGGATGTCGAGATAGGCACGATCGACCGCCTCGGGGTCGGACGAGGCGATGCGGATCATCGGTACGAAGGTGAACTGCACCATCGGGCCACCGCGGCCGGCGATCATCTTCTTCGACATCATCATGTCGATGATCGCCTGGGGGCCCCAGTTGTAGAGCAGGCCGCGTCGCTGGCGCGGCACTTCTCGCGCGACGCGCTCCGGGGTTTCGAGCTGCAATGTCATCGCTAATCACCCTCGCTCTCTTGCTCGGCCGCCATGGGTATCACGTTCACCGGCACCGCGCTCTGTTGAGCCATTCCCGTGTCGGGGTCGAAACGCACATCGTCGGGGATCAGGTTCTGCACGTTGGCACCCTGGTCGCTGCGGCTGCCCCAGCCGAAGGCCAGCGCCACTGTGTCGAGCCCGATGTCAGCCGACCCCTCGACGATGCCGACGACGCGGCCGAAGCCGCTGTCGACCGTCACCCGGTCGCCGTCGCTGAGCCCCAATCGGTGCATCGCGTCGGGGTGCATCACCACCGGGTTGTACGGCCGCTTGGCGGCGACGCTCGGCAGGTTCTGCCCCTGCGAGCAGAACACCTCGCGCATGCGATAGGTGATCATCCGGAACTGGAAGTGTTCGGTCGGCTCGTAGCCGCCACCGCCGGGCAGCTCCTCGGCGCGCATCTCGGCCAGCTCGGCCAAAGCCTCCGGATCGCCGAAGGCAATCAGGTGGTCGGGGTGCGACAACATGTTCGGGATCACACCGTCGACCACCATCTCGGGTTCACCCCACACATGTCCGCCGGGGTGGTCGCGGACATCGTCGAGGGGGATACGCGAGAAGCGATGCAGGCCGTCGAGGATCTCGTCGGTGGTCGGATCGCTCAGCGGCTCGATGCCGGGAACGTCGATCTTGATCTCCATCCGTTTGGCGAGACCCCAGAACAGCTCCCAGTCTTCGATCACTCCTGGCGGTGGTTCGACGACCGCCGCGGTGTACTGGCTGAACGGCCGCGGATACCACGAGTCGGCCAGGCGCGACACGTCGACGCGCTCGTAAGGGTGACGCACCGCGAGCACGTAGTGGGCGTGCTCGGCCGTCGAGTTCTCGAACAGGTCGGCCACCACCAGCAGGTCGAGGCTGGCCAACGCCTTGCGGGTCGACTCGCCATCGGGGAAGACCAGCGCAGGGTTGCCGCCGTAGACGATCAAGGCACGGATCTGGCCTTCGCCGGGGAGGAGGATCTCGTCGGTGAGCGTGTTCGCCGGCATCTCCTCGAAGAAGCCGACGACGTTGAAGTTGCCGCGGATGCCGCGGATTCGCGACGTCGGACCGTTGTAGCGCGGCATCCGCAAGGGCTTGTCGAGCGGGGGCATCGCAATGCCGATCGCGCCGTCGTGGTGGGTGAGGCCGCCGCGGCGGTCGTAGCGCCCGCACAGCGCGTTGAGCACCATCACCAGTTGCGTCGACAGCACCTGGCGGCGGGCCATGTGCACGCCCGTGCCGGTCTGCGCCCCGCCGCGCTGGGCGGTGGCGAAGCGGGTGGCGGCCTCGCGCACCAGCGCGGCCGGCACACCAGTGCGCCGCTCGACGTAGTCGAGATCGAACGGCGCGACCGCGGCCGCCAGCGCATCGAGGCCCGAGCCGTAAGACGCGACGTAGTCGTGGTCGTACAGCCCCTCCTCGATGACGATCTTGATCATTCCCGCGAACAGCGTCGCGTCCTCGCCCGGCTTCACCTGCAGGTAGAGGTCGGCGTGCTTGGCCGTCTCGGTGCGGCGCGGGTCGACGACGATCACGTACAGGCCGCGACGCTTCGCCTCACGCAGGCGCCTGATCGGGTCGGGCTGGGGCATCGTCATGAAGTGCGACACCAGCGGATTGGTGCCCACGAACATGGCCACCTCGGCGTGATCGAGGTCGAGCATCTGCACCGGCAGCGGCGCGCCGAACAACCTGGTCATCGCCACCGGCAGGCTCGGCGAGTCGATGGTGAACGCGGTGTACATGCTGCGCGACCCGAGGCCGTCGAGGAACCGGCGCGAGAACCACGGCCCTGCGGCAGCGTTGCGGTGTCCACCGCCGCCGACGTAGATCGCCACCGAGTGTGGGCCGTGCTCGGCGATGATCGCGTTCAGCCGGTCGGCGATCTCGTCGAGAGCCTGCTCGCTGGGCAGCGAGACCAGTTCGCCGTCGACGCGCTTCTTGGCCGACAGCAGACGTTCGGGGTGGGTGATGCGTTCGATCTCGGCGCGACCCTTGGGGCAGGTGTAGCCCTGCGACACGAGATGATCCTGGTCGCCGCGCAGGGCGACGATGCGGTTGTCGACGACATCGGCCTCCATGCCGCAGAAGGCATGGCAGAAGCGGCAGAACGTCTTGATCGTCTGCACGTCGCGGCCCGACTGCTCGGTCTGCTCGGTCTGCTCCGTCACCACCCCGGGTCCCCTCGGCATCAAGTCCCTCCCCATTTGCGGCGGGCCTCACCGACCGCAATTCGACCGGCGCTGCACGTCGCTTACTTAAGGATACTAACCTAAGTGCCAGGCGGGAAGCCAACGCAACCGCGATATGGAAGGGGCGAAATGACCGCCACCGACAATCCGTTCCTCACCGGCCTGCTCGCCCCCGTGGACGACGAGCGCGACGACTTCGCGCTGGAGGTCACCGGCAGCCTGCCGGCCGGCCTGCGTGGGATGTTCGTGCGCAACGGCCCCAACCCGATGTTCGCCCCGACCGGGCGCTACCACCCCTTCGACGGCGACGGGATGGTGCACGCGCTGTACATCGCCGACGGCCGGGTCGACTACCGCAACCGCTGGGTGCGCTCGCGGGGTCTGGCCGCCGAGCAGCGCCGGGGCGAGGCCTGCTACGGCGGCCTGGCCGAGTTCCGGCCCGCGCCGCCCGACGTGGTGGAGGAGGCCGGGCCGATCAAGAACGTGGCCAACACCCACTTCGTTCGCCATGCCGGGCGCTACCTCGCGCTGCTCGAGGTGGCCCCGCCGACCGAGCTGACCCGCGAACTCGACACCGTCGGCGAGTACGACTTCGCCGGCCGGCTGGTGGGTGGGATGACGGCCCACCCGAAGATCGACGCGCAGACCGGCGAGATGATGTTCTTCGGCTACAGCGCGATGCCGCCGTACCTGCGCTACCACGTCGCCGATCGCAACGGCAATCTGGTGCACAGCGTCGACATCGACCTGCCTGCGCCGGTGATGATGCACGACTTCGTCGTCACCGAGAACTACTCGGTGTTCATCGCCCCGCCGGCGGTGTTCGACCTCACCGCGCTCATGTCGGGTGCGCCCGCGATCCGCTGGGAGGGCGACCGGCCGACGCTGATCGGGGTCATCCCCCGCCGCGGTTCGGCCGCCGACGTGCGCTGGTTCGAGGTCGATCCGTTCTACGTCGTGCACTACTTCAACGCCTTCGAGGAGGGCGACGCGATCCGCATCTTCGGGCCACGGATGCCGGCGATGCCTGGTGGCTTCGAGTTCCAGGCACCGCAGGCGACCCCCGACCCGCTGCTGTGGACGTGGCGCGTCGACCTCGCCGCGGGCACCGTCACCGACGAGCAACTGGTCGATGCCGCCGGTGAGTTCTCGCGCATCGACGACCGACGCGCCGGCCGCCGTCACCGTTACGGCTATTGCCTGCGCCAGCGCGACCCGCAGTTCGACTTCTCCTTCTTCACACTCAGCAAGCACGACATCGACAGCGGCGACGTGCGCACCTTCACCTACGCCGACAGCGAGACGTGCGGCGAGCACGTCTTCGTCCCCGACCCCGACCGTGCCGGCGAGGACGACGGCTGGCTGCTGAGCCTGGTCACCGACGCCGACACGGCCAGCAGCGACTTGGTGGTGATCGACGCCCGCGACGTCGAGTCGGGCCCGATCGCGCGGGTGCGCCTCCCCCGCCGGGTGCCGCTCGGCTTCCACGCCAACTGGTTCGCCGACACCTGACGCGGCCTGCGCCGGAAGCGATTTGTACAGCCGGCGCGCAGCGAAATGCTCACTCAAGGTGGAGCGATCTGCTCTATTGGGGTGAGGCGCGCCTCTGGTCAGCCGAGCGGGCGCACCGGGTCGATGCGAGATTGGTCGATCGCATCGCGCGGGGCAACGCCGCTCGCTACCAATTCGGCGGCCTTCTCGACATCAATCGAGCAATCCTCTTTGGCTGCACCTGCGCCTGGTCGTACGGTCGACGGTGTGACCTCGTCCGACTTCCCGATCTGCGAGTCATCGTCTGCGGCAATGTCGGCGAAGCGAACGGTGACCGGACTACCGGAAGCATCGATGAGCACGCAGCCGTGAGGGCCAACTGCGAGGACTTCATCGGGGAGATCGCTCAGGTCGACGTTGCCCCCCTCTGCAGGAAGACCGCGAGACGAACCGGCCGAGCCAACCTGGCTTGCAATTACGAGAGTGGTTCCGGCCGCGAAAGCAGCGGCAATGGCGGTGATCACAATCCTACGTTGCATTCCTGCTCCACCTTTGGTTTGGGCTACCACACAAAATCGTGCCAGCCGGAGAACGTACCGGTGTTGGGGGCGTGACTACCGCTTCCGTAGACGACCCAACCACCGTTGAAGATGACGTCAGACAGACCAAAAGTACCGTACTGCCCATAGTCGCATGGCGGCACCGCACTCACCGTTCCAGCGTCGCCTCGCTGCTCATCAGACACACACAACACAACAGCAACCATCGCCGGCGAGATGCCAAACCGACCCACCCTGCTATTTCAGGGGCGCGCCGTTGTCAGCCGAGCGGGCGCACCGGGTCGGTGACGCCGTCCCAGGTCTCCGCGGCCTCGCGCACGTGCCCAGCCAGCCACCGCGTCGCGTCGGTGAGCTCCATCAACTCGGCGACGGTGCCCGGGTGCGCCGGGGTGTCGAGGTAACAGAAGCGGGTGCCCATCAGGTCGCCGGACTGGATCGTGCCCCAGCCGGCAGCGGCTGCTGCGGTGACCGCGGCGTCGTAGTCGTCGGCCCACCAGGCAAGGTGGTGCAGGCCCTCGTGGCCGGCGTCGAAGAACTCCTTGTAGCACGAGGGCGAGTCGTCGAGCGGCTCGATCAGCTCGATCTGCAGTTCGCCACTCTGGGCGAGGGCGATGCGGATCGGCGTGGTCACCGACTGCCCGCGGTACTCGCACGGATCGAGCATCACGTTGTTCAACACGATCCACGGGCCGATGCCCAGCGAGT
>CAUJEE010000050.1 GCA_963169215.1 Actinomycetota bacterium | reverse complement strand
CGCCGCTGACCCGCACGCAGCTGTTCCCCGGTGCCGCCCGACAGATGTTCAAGGTGGGCGAGGAGACGGGCACGCTCGATCACCAGCTGGAAGTCGCCAGCCTGTACTTCGACCGCGAGCTCGAGTATCGCATCAAGCGCTTCACTGCCATGTTCGAGCCGTTGATGATCGTGGCCGTCGGGGTGCTCGTCGGCTTCGTCGCGGTGGCGTTGGTGCAGGCGATGTACGGCGTCCTGGGTGGCGTGAAGGACTGACGGCTCAGCGGACGAGGTTCAGGTCGATGTAGCGCTGACCGACGAACAGTGCGACCACCGTGCCGACTGCGAGGAACGGCCCGAACGGGATGGCCATCTTGCGCCCGCCACCAGTGACCGCCATTGCCACCAGCCCCACCACCGCGCCGACAAGGAACCCGAAGAACAGCCCCACCGCAGCCAAGCCGGGGTTGTGGTAGCCGAGGGCCAAGCCCAACAGCGGTGCGAGGCGCACGTCGCCGTCCCCCATCCCGCCACGGCTGGCAAAGTAGATCGCGGCCATCAGCGCCAGCGCGATCGCCGCCCCGAGAGCCATCATCCACATCCGGCGCGGTGCGTCGGCCACCAGCGCGGCCACGCACAGTAGCGGCACCATGATCGATGCCGTACTGTAGGTGATCTCCCGCGGCAGCCGCTTGGTGTGCAGATCGATCCAGGTCAGAGCAACCAAACCGGCCATCAGCACGCAGAACGCGGGCAGCTCCCACGACCACCCGAAGTGCCAGGCCATGAGACCGAAAAGAAGCGCCGTTGACAACTCAAGCACGAGCGGCTCGACGCCGATATCTGAGTGGCACTGCCGACACTTGCCGCGCAGTGCGAGCCAGCTGAACACAGGAACCAGATCGCGGACACCAAGGCGCATGCCGCAGGTGCCACATGACGATCCGGGTTGCACGATCGATTTCCCTCGCGGCACCCGATCGACGACCACGGTGAGGAACGAACCGATGAGTAGGCCGAAGGCGGCCGAGAATCCAATGATCATGGAGAGATCCGCTCCCGGGCGGTGACCGGAGGATAGCCGCAATGTTCAACCCCGATCCGACACTGGTCACGCTGCTGCAAGCCACTGTGGCCGCCGGCGCCAGCGACCTGCACATCACCGTCGGCCGCCCGGCAACCGCCCGCCGCGATGGTGTGCTCGTCCCGTTCGAAGGCGTGCCGCTGGTGCAGCCCGCCGACAGCGAGCGGATGGTGATGTCACTGCTCGACGACGTGCAACGCGACGAGTTGGAGGAGATGTCGCAGGTCGACTTCTCCTTCGGCCTCGAGCACATCGGACGCTTCCGCGCCAACGCCTACAAGCAGCGGCACAGCTACGCGCTCGCCTTGCGCGTGATCCCCTTCCGCGTGCGGTCGTTGGAAGAACTCGGTGCCCCCACGGCGGCGCACGACCTGCTGCTGAAGCCGTACGGCCTGGTGCTCGTGACAGGGCCGACCGGCTCGGGCAAGAGCACTTCCCTCGCGGCGATGATCGACCGCATCAACCAGACCCGGCCGGTGCACATCCTCACCATCGAAGACCCGATCGAATATCTGCATCAGCACAAGGTGGCGATGGTGAACCAGCGCGAGGTGGGCACCGACGTGGTGAGCTTCCCCGAGGGCCTACGCAGTGCCTTGCGTGAAGACCCCGATGTGGTGCTGCTCGGCGAAATGCGCGACCTCGACTCGATCTCGATCACACTCACCCTGGCCGAGACCGGCCACCTGGTGTTCGCCACCCTGCACACCAACGACGCGCCGCAGTCACTCGACCGTATCGTCGACGTGTTCCCTGCCGAACGACGCGAGCAGGTGCAGGTGCAGTTGGCCGGCACACTGCAGGGCGTCATCAGCCAGCGCCTGCTGCCCGCGGTCGGAGGCGGGCGCGTCGGTGCGTTCGAGGTGCTGGTTGCCAACGATGCTGTGCGCAACCTGATCCGTGAGGGCAAGACCCGCCAGCTGCGCAATGCGATGATCTCCGCCCAGCAGGACGGAATGCAGACGCTGGAGATGGATCTCGCCCGGCTGGTCGCCAGCGGGATGATCACCATCGAAACCGCCACCGAGGTGAGCCAGTTCCCCAAGGAAATCCTCGCCCAGGCAGCCACGATGCGCGCCCAGTTGCAGGCGCAGGCAACGGTGCAGGCCGGACAGATGGCCACCACCGGCGCAGGAACCGTCGCCGGTCAGTTGGTGAACTGAGACCCGCATGGCCACGCCGAAGCTGCCGTACAAGATCCTCGGAGGTGTGGTGCCCTGCCCCGGAGGCTGGCTGATCGTGCCCGCCCGCCTGTCCGGCGTCACCATCGTCGCCGACGAGCCGGAGGTGGTGAAGACACTCCTCGATGTGCTCGAGTACAAGCCGAAGTTCGACGCCGCCGCGATCTACGCCACAATCGGGTTCGCCGACGAGCCGCGCGGCCCGTACCGCCCCTGCGACGAGGAGGCTCGCGAGCTCATCGGGTGGCCGCGCCTGGTGGCGATCCGCCCCGTACCGTCACGGCGCGCGCTGGGCGCAGCCAGCCGCGAGGAGGCACTCGCGCTCGAACCGTGGCTCACCCGCGACGACCTGCGCCGCTTCAAGTGGATGCGCGAATGCGAGCGCGAGTTCCAACCGTTCCACCAGCGCAGCTTCTTCGCCGCCCACCCAGATCTGACTTTCACGCAACTCAACGACGACCAGCCGCTCACCAGTTCGCCCCACCAGCAGGACGGCTTGCTGGAACGGATGAACCTGATCCGCGCCAAAATGCCCGGGCTGGACGAGACGGTGATCCGCACTCCGCCGCCAGGCGCCGCGCAGCTGCACATGCTCCAGGCCACCGGCTTGTTGTGGACTGCCCGGCGCGCTGCCGGCCGGGCGATGAACCGCCTGCCCAAAGACCCCGAGTGGGACTCGGCAGGAATGCGCATGGAACTGGTGCGCTGATCAGCCGCGCGCTGCGTCAGCTATTGGTGACCCAGGAGTTGACCGCGTACTCGCCGAAGTCGTTCACCTGCACGATCGCGACCGACACGATCTTCGGCGTGCCGAGCGAGTCGGGGGTCTGGGCGACGATCTTGAACGTCTTCTGCACCACCCTGTTGACGAAGCCCATCTCCATCAACGCGGGCATCTCGCCGTTGCGCGTGATCTTGGCCGCGAGTACGGCTCCGAGCAGTTGGATCGACTTGCCCGACCCCGCACCCGTCGCGACTTCGACGTGCACCCGCCCCTGGGGCACGGCGATGTAGCCGGGGACGAAGAAGATCGCGTCACCTCCGCCGGTGAAGTTGGCCTCCACGATCGGAGTCGCGTCGACGGTCGAGGTCTGCACCAAGCTGCTCACCGCGTAGCCCGTGCCGGCAGAATCCACCGCGGGGTCGGTGTCGTCGGTGTTGGTTTCGGTGAGCGACTTGGGCACTTCCAAGTAGCCCGGTTCCACCAAGTCGATGCTGGTGGTGCTGGTGAGGTACGCGCCGTTGACGGAGATGATCGACACCCCTTGTGACACCGCGTGGCCGACATCGGTGGGGTCGACCAGGCGGGCATTGAACTGCACATCCGGCCCATTGGCGCTTCCCTGGTCGGTCACCACCAGGCGACCGGCAGCGCCGAGCACGAACGTGCCCCCGACGCCGGAGATGTTCACCGTGATCGGAGCATTGATCGCGTACAACGCCGCCTCGGAGTCGCTCGTGCACCCCTCCACCGCGCCGTTACCGACCACCACCTGGGCATTGGCGCCGAAGGTGACCGTGTCCTCGAAGTAGTAGACACCGGAGGTGAAGTAAGTCGGGACCGAGTCGGCGATGGTGATCGGGTCGCTGTAGGTGCCGGGGAAGAACACCCGGCACGACCCGGCCCACGCGGGCATCATGTAGCCCGCGGATGCCGGGTGATTGAGGCCGTGGGTGGGCAGGTACGGCAGCCAGATCTTTCCGCCTTCGCTCTCGGTGCTGGTGTCGGACCACCACAAGTGCGGGTCGCTCGCACCGGAGTTGGCGTACACGTCGCCCACCGTGCCGTCGGGGGCGACCGCGCCTGCCGACACCACCGTCATCGCGGTGCGTATCTCCGACCCGGAGAGCTCGGTGGCGTTGTTGATCGTGTAGCACTCCACGTCGACGGCAACACCTAGATCGGGCACCGCCAGCGCCTGCGGCACAGTCAGCCCGGCGTTCTCCCCACAGAGCTGGTACAACTTGATCGGCTCGGCGAGCACGATCCTCAGCGCGCCGCCCGTGGCGCTCACCCGCTCGATCTTGCGGTCTTGGTCGTTGGCCGCCTTCATCACCGTGCGCGAGTAGCTGAGCAACGGCAAGATCAGAGCGGTCCCGAGGATCACGAACACGAGCGCGAAGATGATCGCCATCCCCTCGTCGCGAGGGCCGCGTTGGTCACGCGGCGCTGTCACGTCAATGACACCTGATAGGTGCACGAGATCGCCTTGTTCGGCTTAACCGTCAGGGTGATGCTGCTCCACGGCCCACCGTCGATCGGGGTGGCCGTGAACGGGTAGCTCTCCCCTGCGGCCTTGCAGCTCCATCCGATAGGCGAGTAGGCATCGAGGTCGGAGGTGACCAATGGAGTGATGGTCACGGTCTGCTCGATGCCGCCGGCCAGGTCGTAGTCGAAGGTGCCGCTGCGGAACTGGGCGCTGGTGGTGGCCGTGGTCATGTCGACCGAACTCTGGTAGGTGAACGGGTCGGGGGCTGCGGCCGAGCCGACCTTGGTCTGCAAGGTGACGGTGCCGCCGCACTCGGCCAGCGCCATGCTGGTCATCGCTCCGGCGAACTCCTCCCACGCGGGCAGCTCGTAATAGGTGGCTTCCTGCGAGTTGGTGTACACGCCACCAGTCTTCTCCGCCGGCACCACGCCACCCGGGTCGATCAGATCCTTGAGGATTGCGGTGTTCTTACGCGTCACCTCCACGTAGCCCTCGTGGAAGGTGTACGGCTCGGTGTACACCTTGGTGGCGTCCCAGCCGTCTGTGCTGCCCCAGGAGGTGTTGCCCGAGGTGTAGGCCGACTCACTGGTCGCTTCCCACGAATTGTACGGCGACGAGTAGATGTGTGCGGTGCGCCACCCGTCGCTCGCGTCGGCGGTGCTGTTGTTGTCGTCGTATGTCGACTGCGACACCGCCTGCCAGTAGGTGAATGGAGCCGAGTACGAGGTGACCGCGTACCAGCCGTCGCTGTTGTCGGCGGTGGTGTTGCTGGCCAGGTACGACGAGTCGCTCACCGCCTCCCAGTCGACGTACGGCGCGCTGTAGCTCTTGGAGACGCGGTAGCCGTCGTACTGGTCGGCGGTGGTGTTGCTGCGGTTGTAGTAGTCGGCGGTCGTCGTCGTCCAGTTCCCGAGTGAGCCAGACACATAGGCCCGATACCCGTCGGTCGAGCCGGCGACCGCGTTGTTGGTGTCGTAGTAGCTCTTGGTGGTGCTGTTCCAGCCGGTGATGTTGGAGGGCACCACCACGCGATAGCCGTCGGCGCCGTCAGCCGTGGTGTTACTGCGATCGAAGGTGGTCTTGCTGGTGAAAGTGGTCCAGTCGCCGAGGGTGCCCGTGACCGTGTTGCGGAACCCGTCGGCCTGGCCGGCAGCGGTGTTACTGAGGTCGTACTTACTCTTCGCGGTGGACGGAGTTGCATTGATCGGAGTCCACCCGCTGAGCGAGCCTGTGATCACCGCCTTGTAGCCGTCGCTCGTTCCGGTGTTGCTGTTGTAGGCGAAGTAGGTCGCCGCATCGGTGTCACGCCACGTGCGGCTCACCTTCTTCTGGAACTTCATCCCCACCGTCGCGTACTCCCACGTCTGGCCGCTGGCCGCGTACTGATAGCTGAGTCCGCTCGCGTACTGGTAGGTGAGGCCCGACGCGGCGTACTGGTAGTCGGTGTGCGAACCACGCACGGGATTGTCGAGGTGATAGCCGCGCTCCCAAGAGTCGTGGTAACCACGCAGGTAGTTCTCCAGGTGGTAACCCGGGCCCTGCTGCATCCAAGTGGAGTTACCGCCGACGTCGGTGCCGACGTACACGCCGATCAGCTTCTCCAGGTCGGCTTCGTACACGCGCAGCAGGCGGTTGGCGCGGTTCCACGACAGTTGGTTGTAAGAGCTACCCGAGGCGGAGGGCAGGCCGATGTCGTCATTCACCATCGTCGCCGGCACAGTGGCCGAACTGTTGTTCAGTCTGTTGTAGGTGGGCATCCCGTCGGTGAACAGAATCACCGTGTCGGGCAGAGTCTGCTGGATCGTGCCGTCGCTGTTGAGGAACGTGCGGAAGATGCCGTCTTCCCAGTTCGTCGCCCCACCCGACGACAATCCGTTCACCAGCGTCTTCAGCGCGGTGACATCCGACTCGACGAGCATGTCGTAGTACTTCGCCCAAGTGGTCGCACCGAGTGTCGACGAGGTGGACGAGAAGCGCACGATCTGCAGCTTGATCGGCGTGCCGGCGAAGGCGTCGATGAACTCGTTGACGCCGGTTCGGACGAACCCCATGTTGCCGCTGATCGATCCCGATGTGTCGACCAGCAGGCCGAAGTTGCCGCCACAGCGCGAGCGTGTGGCCGCGAAGGTGGGGGTGGCGCTGAGGTTGGTGGTGCTCAGGTTGGGGTCGCGGCGGGTGCCGCCGGCGGTGACCGTGATCTGATCGGCACCACCGCCGGAGCCGTAGATGTCGCCGCCACCGTTGATGGTGACCGACACGCGGCGACCCTCACGGTAGTAGTAGGTAGGGTCGATCGTGCTTCCGCCGGGGGTCAACTCGAGATCGGAGCCGTCGCCGGGCGCGGCCGGATCGACCGCCAAGGTCACCAGCATCACCCAAGTCGGCTTGGTGACCCCGGGGATGTACTCGACGCCCAACGGCGGCGGGTCGACGTCGTGCAGCACGGTGATCTGCTCGCAGGTTGGCGAGCCGCCGTCGACAGAGAAGCACTCGATGCGCACCACGTCGTAGAGCCCCCCACGACCCTCGACGTAGCGGTACGAGACGACGGTGGTGGTCGGCAAGGTGAGTCGCGTGTCGGTTCCGTTGCCGTAGTTGGGGTTGGGGATCGCGCCCGACCACCGCAGCAAGAGCGTGTTCGAACCCTCGACGGTGACGTTGGGCGGGCAGTTGGTGCCGCAGGGCGATGCCGCCGGGTCGTCGTCGACGAACTCGGCTGAGGCCAGGTCGCCCGGCACCCACACGGCCACACTCTGCTGCGACCGGGAGTTGTTCAGGCGGCCACCGGTGTTGTCGTTCTGACGCAGCACAACCTGGCTGGCGGCGGCCATACCGGCCACCAGCAGTCCGGTGATGACCACCCCGATCAGCACCTCCGGAAGGGTCATGCCGCGGTCGCTGCGTACTCGCCTGTTCTCAGACATCGCTCTTCACCACCACCAAGCTGCGGGAGATTTTCCCATCGGGACTTGTCACTGTGATCGTCACCCTCTGCACCAAACCCTCCGGTCGTTGTGCTCCTGGGCAAGCACCCATTACCCACTCTCCGGCCACCGCCGGTGTATCGTCACCCGGTTCGTAGTACTCGTAGATGGCTGTCGCCTGCGCCGACTGCCAGCCGTTCTCCAGCGCGGCGGCCTGCACAAAGACATCGTAGTCGCAGCCCTCGCTGGAGCGTTTCACGCGGTCCGCGGCGTTCACCAGCACCGTTTCGACCTCGGCAATGGTGTTGGTCTGCGCCGACACGCGAATCGAGGTGATCCCGGCCAGCATCAGCGGGATCACGGCGATGCTGATCAGCAAGATCGCCACGATGGCCTCCACCAGGCTGAACCCGGCGTCGCGCGACTCAGCTTGCGGGTCGGGTACCTGGGGTACCGGCGGGCGCGGTTGGGGTCTGTTCGGCATGACGGCACTCCGACCAAAAGAGAAGTCGGCACATGTTGTATCGGCAAAGACGAGCAACAACTCAACCCTAGATGTCTGAGAAATTTCGCGCACCAGCGCGCGAAGAAGGGGCCGGTCGCCCGGCCCCTTCATTCGGTTGTCTCGCCTCGTTGATCAGGTCATCAAGGCACAGGCGTCGCCACCGACACCGGCGCCGACCGACGCCGGGGGACCGGCGACGAACGTGAAGTGGCTGCTGCCGGCTTCGTCCGCATCGAGGAAGTCGCCGTCGGCGTTGAGGTCGAAGGCCCCGAACGGGTTGTCGGTCAGGTAGGCACCGACCAGATCACCGATATCGGCCGGGTCGTCGTTGTTGTCGGCGAAGTAGGCCTCGATCGCGGTCTCGATCGTGCGCTGCTCAGCTGCGCAGCTGTTCTCGTTGGCGTCCTGGGTGATGCCGCGAACCGCGAAGACGGTGACGCCGGCCAGAATGCCGAGGATGACGATGACGATCAGCAACTCGACGAGGGTGAAGCCCTTGTCCTGCTTGTTGTGGTCCATTGTGGGGGTTCCTCCCGCTAGATGGTTTTGGTCCCAAGAACGCCTGGCCGCGGGTGCGGTGAGGACGCAGTGGAGTAGTCGGCAGGTGGTGGCGCGAGCTTGAACAGTTTTCGCGTGAAGATTTCCGCCCAATCCGCTAGCCGGGCGCCGAATCGTGCCTGGGCGTGACAGGCTGGGACGCAGGGAGGACGGCATGCGACGCAGCGACAAGCAGTGGAGGGACGGCGAACCGGCGGGCGACCCGTTCCTGCCCGACCACGACGACGACGCCGGCCCGCTGGCGGTGAGCCGCCTGCGCGACCGGGTCGAGCGCCTCGAACAACAGGTCGGCGCGCAGTACACGGCCACCGCGGCGTACGCCACCTTGTCGCAACAGGGTCTGGACGAGGCCCGCGCCGAGGCCCGCGCCGACATCGATCGCACCAACGCCACCCTGCTCGGGCTGATCGACCGCCTGCGCGCAGAGGTTGCCGGGCGACTCGACGCGCTGGCCACCGGGCAGGCGTTCGCCGGCGGGGCCGTGGGCGGGGGCGCGGGGGTCTCGGCTGGCGCGGGTGGTGCCTCGGCCGACGTCACTACCCGGCTGGCGGCGCTGGAGGAGCACGTCGTCGGGGTGATGCGGGCACTCGAGGCGTCGGTGCACGAGAACATGGTGCTGCGCCAGCAGTTGGCCGACCTGCAGCGCAAGGTGATGCAGGCCGACGGCTGGCTGGTGAGCGGCGGCGGCCCGTCCGATCTCACCATGCGCTGAGCCGCGCCACATCGCCACGCCATGGCCCGCACCGCCGCGATCACGCTCGCCCCGGCCGCCGTCCGCTCGGTGCGCAGGCACCACCCGTGGGTGTTCAGCGGCGGGGTGGCGGGCGTCGAGGGCGATCCCGGCCCGGGCGACACGGTGCTGGTGCGCGGCGACGACGGCGCGGCGCTCGGCTGGGCGGCCTACAGCCCGGCCTCGCGCATCCGTGCCCGGATGTGGAAGTTCACCACCAATGAGGGATCAGACGCTCCCGTGACCGCCGAGTTCGTGCGCGATCGGGTGCTGGCCGCGGCCGAACGGCGGGCCGGGTTGCTGGAGGACGGGTCGACCGATTCGGCTCGGCTGGTGTTCAGCGAGGCCGACGGCGTGCCCGGGCTGATCGCCGACCGCTACGGCGACACGGTGGTGTGCCAGCTCACCACCGCCGGTGCCGAAGCCTGGCGCGAGGTGTTGGCCGACGCGCTGGCCGCGCTGCCCGGCGTGCAGTGCGTGTTCGAGCGCAGCGACGCCGACGTGCGGTCGCGCGAAGGGCTGGCGGCGCGGTCGGGGTTGTTGCGCGGGCGGTCACCCTCGCCCGAACTGCTCGCCCACGAGGCCGGGTTACGGTTTGCGGTCGACGTGCAATCCGGGCACAAGACCGGCTTCTATCTCGACCAGCGCGACGGCCGGGCGGCGGTGGCCTCCTGGGCCGCAGGGCGGCGCGTGCTCAACGTGTTCTCCTACACCGGCGCGTTCACGGTCATCGCCGCCGCCCGTGGGGCTGCAACGGTGACCTCGATCGACTCCTCCGGGCCGGCGCTGGCCGTGGCGGTGCGCAACGGCGCGCTCAACGGGGTCGATGTCGGCGAGTTGATCGAGGGCGACGCGTTCACCGTGCTGCGCGGCCTGCGCGACCGGGCCCGGCAGTACGACCTGATCCTGCTCGACCCGCCCAAGCTGGCCGCGAGCGAGGCGCAGGTGGCCAAGGCGACGAGGGCGTACAAAGACCTCAATCTGCTCGCCGCCAAGTTGCTCGCCCCCGGCGGCGTGCTGCTGACGTGGAGTTGCAGCGGGGCGATGACGATGGACCTGTTCCAGAAGGTGGTGGCCGGCGCCGCGCTCGATGCCGGGCGTGATGGGGCCGGGCGCGAGCTGCGCATCATCGGCCGCCTGCACCAGCCCGTCGATCATCCCGTGCCGCTGAACTTCCCCGAGGCCGAGTACCTCAAGGGCCTCATCCTCCAAGCCCCCTAACCCCCCGCCTGAGTCGGTTGGGCGCGATTCCCCCCGCTATTGACCGCGCCGGCCTCAACGGGTGCGATTCCTCCCAGCGTGCGGGACGAATCGCGCCCACTCAGCAAGGCGGTAGCGGTCAGGCAGGGCGGTCAGTGGGCGGGGGTGGGGTTCTCTTGCACCAATTCGATGAGCGTGCCGAAGCTGGTCTTGGGGTGAAAGAACGCAACCGTCGTGCCGCGGCTGCCCGGGCGCGGCGCGGGATCGATCGGGGTCGCGCCCGCCGCGACCATCGCGTCGTAGGCCTGCTGGCAGTCGGCCACCCGGTAGCCGACGTGATGCAGACCCTCGCCCCGCTTCTCGATCGAGCGGGCGATCGGGCTGTCGGGGCGGGTGGCGCGGGTGAGTTGGATGTAGCTGTCGGCCACCTTCAGCAGAGCCTCTTCCACGCCGTCCTTCTCGACCACCTCGCGGTGGCACACCTCGGCCCCGAACGCCTGGCGATAGTGGGCGATGGCGGCCTCCAGATCCTTGACGGCAACGGCGATGTGGTCGATCTCGGTGAGCAGCATGATCAAAGTGAAACAGATCGCCGCCCGTCGGCGTCAAGGTGACCCCCGGCCGCCCCCTGTCGGGCTCACCCCTTGAACCCGCCTCCGGCTCCCGGGACAAGCCCAGACCAGAAGCCGGATCGGGAATATCCCTTCCCAGAATCCGAACGGTCAGCGGCGGAACCAGCTGAGCTGGTCGGCGACCTTGGCGCGCAGGTCGGGGTCGGTGACGCCGAGGCCCTCCTCCGGCGCCAGCGCGAGCACGCCGATCTTGCCCTCGTGCATGTTGTGGTGCACCTCGTAGGCCGCCTCGACGGTGTCGACCAGCGGGAACACGCGGCTCATCACCGGGTGCACCATGCCCTTGCTGATCAGCCGGTTGGCCTCCCACGCCTCCTTGTAGTTGGCGAAGTGGCTGCCCACCAGCCGCTTCAGGCGCATCCAGAAGTGGCGGTTGTCGAACTCCATCATGAAGCCGCTGGTCGCCGCGCAGGTCACCACGGTGCCGCCGCGCTTCACCACATACATCGATGCACCGAACGTCGACCGACCAGGGTGCTCGAACACGATGTCGGGGTCTTCCCCGCACAGGTCGCGGATGTCCTTGCCCAGCCGTCGCCACTCGCCCTCGTCGTGCGTGTGAGCGTCTTTCCAGAACTGGTAACCGGCGGCGGAGCGGTCGATGATGTGCTCGACGCCCATCTTGCGCAGGATGTCGGCCTTGTCGGACGAACTCACCACGCACACCGGGATGCCACCGCCGTTGAGCACGTACTGGGTGGCGTAGGCGCCGATGCCGCCGGTGGCGCCCCAGATGAGCACCACGTCGCCCTGCTTCATCTGCGCCCCGTTGCGCCCCACAAGCATGCGGTAGCTGGTGGAGTTGCAAAGCGCGTTGACAGCTGCCTCCTCCCAGGTGAGGTGCGCGGGCTTGGGCATCAGCTGGTTGGCCTTCACCACGGCCAGGTCGGCGAGGCCGCCGAAGTTGGTCTCGTAGCCCCAGATGCGCTGGTTGGCGGCCATCATCGAGTCGTTGTGCGCGCTCTGATCTTGATCATCGACGTGATTGCAGTGCACCGTCACCCTGTCGCCCGGCTTCCAGGTGCGCACCGCGGTGCCCACGCGCAGCACCACACCGGATGCGTCGCTGCCCACCACCTGATACGGCCGGTCGTGGCGCACCGCCCACTCGCTCTCGCGGGCCAGGCGAGCCATCGGCCCGAACGTGCTGACCGGCTCGAAGATGCTGCTCCACACCGTGTTGAAGTTGATGCTGCTGGCCATCACGGCCAGGTACACCTCGTCGGGGGCAAGCTCGGGCGTGGGCACCATGCCCACGTGCAGGCTCTGGCGCGGGTCCTTCTCTTTCGACGGCACGCCCTTCCACATGTCTTGTTCGGCCTTCAGCACATGCACGGCCCGGTACTCCTCAGGAATCGGTAGGTGTTCGATCTCTGCGGCGCTGGCGCCGGATTGGATGGCGTCGAGGAACTGCTGCATGGAGCAACGTTACCGACCGGTAGCCGACCCCCGAAAAGCGCTTTGACGTCACACCAACTCAAGGCCCCGCAGATTCACATCCAGAGGAGGAATCGTTCAGATATCCGTCGAACGAAAGGGTCGTGTAGTAGCCACGGGGGTCAATGGCCTTGACCTGCATGTGGATCGGTGCACCACCCGGACCGACTACGTCACCAATGCTCAGAGTGGTGGTCCACACGGAGGGTCCACCGGCGAACACCTGGCTACCGCTTGTTCCGGCAACGCTCCACGACAACGTGACTGAGACGACGCCAGTCGCATCGGTTGTGGTCGCCTTCAGGCTGAGCGACCCCGGGCACTCGGTGAAGGTCGTCGACGTCCCTTGCAGGGAGATATCGGGTCCGTCGACGTCGGCCGGCGTGACGGTTATGGGAGTGGTCGGCGCTACCGGCCCTGGCCCGGGATCGGGATCATCGACGGGTGGTGTGGTCGGCGTCGGGTCGATGATGAGCGCACTCGAGGTGGTCGTGGACTCCGAAACGACTGGACCGGGAAGCTCTTCACCGGCATTGTCCGGAGACTCCTCGACTGCGAGCGCTGGGATGCCATCGGGGGCAAACATTCCCTTCATGAAGCAGCCGTTGTGTGCCGCAGCCTCGGCCTCGACCAACGTCTTCAACAGTTTGCCTCCCACCTCGTTCGACGGGATCGCGTTCGACGGGATCGCGTTCGACCCGAGGACATCGAACCGCGAGGAGTCGTCGATCAGCCGCTTCAGCAGGACCGGATCGATCTCGAGGTCCGCGAGCACGTCCGCCGGCAGCCTGACATCCAACAGCTGACTCGGTGACAATTCGAGGCCGCTTGCCGGTAGCTCCAGCCGACCGGGCAGCAAGTTGGAGGGGATCGCATGAGACCCCACCAGAGCGATCGGGACCCCTCCGCCGAGCAGCCGTTGCCTTGGTGGCAGCGTGGATGCTGGAAGCGCGAGTTTCTTGAGGTTCTCGGGGCCAATCATGACCGGCTTCGTCAAGGTGTCGAGGAGCACATAGTCGCCCGCTCGGGCAGACGCGGGCAGCGCAGACGTGGGCAGCGCAGACGCCGGGAGCGCCCACGACCGCAGCAGGTTGGAGGGGATCGCTGCGGGCGCTGCACTCGCGGGAAGGGCCGAGATCGGAATGACACTCGTCGGCACCTTGGCGCCGACGCGGAGGTCGCCGGCCAGCACCCAAGCCGACCTCGCGCTTGCGGGCAACGCACTGGCCGGCAACGCCGAGGCAGGAAGCGCCAGATCCTTGGGCAGCTGATTGGAGGGGATCGCAGAAGCCGGCAAGGCCGACCGGGGTAGGAGGCTTGCCGGCAACGCGCTGGCCGGCAACGCTGAGGCAGGAAGCGCCACTGCCCTGAGGTTCGAGGGGATCGCGTTGGAAGGTATCGCGCTCACCCGGAGGACCTCCTGCGGCACCATGAGCCCGGAGCGAACCTCTGCAGGCAACGCACCGACCCGCACGTAACCATCCACCGCTGTCGACTTGGCACCAGCGCGGGCCTCCGCTGGAATTGCGCCGACAACCCAGTCGAGCGGTAGCTGGAGGTCGTTCGGCAACAGATTGGACGGAATCGCAGCCGCCAGTTCACCGAAGGCCAGGACCCCCAGCAGTGCCGGCTCGACGAACGCCTCGCCGAGACTCGAGGCGGGTACCCGCAAGCCGGCACGGGCAAGGGCGTCCCAGTCGGCCGACGAAGGCCCGACGACGACGAGACGGGCGCACTCGGCAGTGCCCAGCTCGGCACCGGCTGCCGGCAGCACGCGACCGTCCGCGCCCACGTAGATCACGCCACTCGTCTCGGCTCCCAGAAGGTCGCCGACGTCGATCGAACCATCGGGACGCGCCGCCGCGGGGAGGTCGTCGACGCTCTTGGTCGTGCGCACGTCGATCGGGCCGCGCGTGATCACCCTCGCACCCTTAGGGACGCTGTCTGCGGGAAAGATCACGACATAGGGTTCACCCCCATACTCGATCTCGACCGCGACGACCGGAGATTGCTTCACATCAACCAACTCGGCAGCAGTCGACCCTCCGCTGAACAGTCCCAGCATGGCGGTGCCGATCCCCACAGCGATACCACCGACGCCCGCAAATCCCCTGCGGGCCGTTCGGCCTCCCCTCCCGGCACCTCGCCTCACTCCCCTGGACAATCCACGCCCCGCGGTCGCCGCTGAGTGCGCTGCGCCGGAGACGACATGTTCGGCCTCGGTCGCGACGGCCTTGCCGGCGTTTCCAAGGGCCTTTCCGCCCTCCACCGCGGCCGCGCCGACATCGTCGGCAACACGGAGCACACCCTTGGTCGCCTTCTTGAGGCCAGGAATCTTCTTGAGGCCACGAAGCCTCACGGGGTCACGACCCTCACGCCAGTGGGCAGCCCGGGTGGTGAGATGGCGAGCAGCAAGCCGCCCGCCGCAGCGACAACCGGCCCTACGCCAAGCAGTTCGAACAGGGTCTCGCTGCTTCCGGTGTCGCCAGCAAAAGCATCGATCCGCCACGCGAAAGTGGCGACCATCACCATCACCATCAACCCGAGCGCTCGGCGCAACCACCCTGCCTGCTGCACGAGGCAGCCGACGAACGCGATGCTCCCGACACCGACGAGTGCGACCGCGAGTGTGAGGTCGGATTGGCGAGCGCCGGCGTCGAACAGCACCGCGAATGGCAGATCGCGGGCGCCTACGGAGAACGAGCCGGGGGCGTACCAGCCGAACCACGCCGACGCTGCGACGAGGCCAGCACCCATCGCTGGTAGCGGCGAAAGCCAGGAGGCACCGAGAGCCCCCCATTTTTCATTGACTTCGGGGCCTGAGTTCACCTGAGCCACCCCCCGTGGTTCGGTTCCCGTCAACGATCTCTTTCGGCAAGTATGGCGTTGACTCTAGGCGGACGGTGCAGAACCCTCCAGGGCCTTTCGGCCCCAACCGATGTCACACACCTCGGCAACTGCCGGGTGCTGAGTTCATCGCCGTGGCAGAGTGTCGCCCGATGAAGCGCTCCCTCGTTCCGCTCGTGCTCACCGGCGTCCTCGCGCTAGCTGGCTGCGGTGACTCGGGCTCGTCCACCCCCGCCGCCATCGGTCCCACCACCTGCGCGGCCGCCGACGGCAGCTCGCCGTCGGTCACCAGTTTCAGCGAAGCGCCGCCGATGTGCCTGGACGACGGTGTGGCCTATGTCGCCCTGATCGAGACCAACTACGGCATCTTGCACGTCGACCTGCGCGCCGACATCGCACCGATCACGGTGAACAGCTTCGTGAACCTGGCCCGATACCACTACTTCGACAACACCACCTGCCACCGCGCCATCCAGAACTTCGTGGTGCAGTGTGGCGATCCCACCGGCACCGGCTTCGGCGGCCCCGGCTACGACATTCCCGACGAACTCGACCAGATCGAGCCCTACCGCTTCGGCGCCCTGGCGATGGCCAACTCGGGTGTGCCCGACAGCGGGGGTAGCCAGTGGTTCATCATCACCGGCGACGACGGCGCGCTGCTACCACCGAACTACACCTTGTTCGGGCAGGTGATCGACGACGACTTCGGCATCGTCGCCCAGTTGGAAGCAGTGTCGAACCCGGGCGATGGCCCGCCGCTCGAGCCGATCGAGATCATCCGCATCACCATCGAAGAGCGCTGACCGGCCAGCCGGACGGCGAGTCAGCCGGGCAGTTCGTCGAGAGCCAGCACTCCTTCGCGCGACTCGCTCCAGGCGAGCACCGCCAAAGCAGCGACGACGGCCACCATCGCCAGCGACTGCCCCATCGACATCCGCTCGTGCAGCAGCGCCCAGGCGACGAGCGAGGCACCCACCGGCTCGAGCTGGGTGAGCATCGCCGTGACGCTCGTGTCGACCCGCGGTTGTGCCCAGGCGATCAGGCCGTGCCCGGTGAGGCCGGGCCCGAGGGCGAGCAGCACAGTCCACAGCCAGCCCACCCCTTCGATCTGGCCGAACAGGTCGCGGCGGGTGACGACTGCCACCACGCAGACGGTGAGGGTGGCGATCCAGGTGACCGAGGTGAGGAACGGCAGGGTGGCCACCTTCCTTCGCGTGCGCTTGGTCTGCAGCAGGTACACCACCCACACCGCCAGCGAGGCCACGGCCCACGCGTAGCCCACCGCCCGCGTCGGGCGGTCGTCGACCCCGGGCGCGGTGAGCACCGCTGCCGCCACGCCGCCGACGGCCACCAGCGCGCACACCACCTTCAGCGCCGTCACCCGCTCACCCATGAACACCGCTGCGATCGGCAGCGCCACCACCGGGCTGAGCGCCCCGATGATCAACGCCACCGCAACGGTGGTGTATTGCAGGGTCACGAAGAACGCGCACAGGTTGAGCCCGAACAGCAAGCCGGCGAGCAGTGACGCACGCAACTCGCCACGGGTGGGCAGGCGCCGACGGGCGAGGGCGACCAGTGCCATCACCGCCGACGCGATCCACAGCCGCCAGAACGACAGTGTCACCCCGTCGACCCCCACCGACTTGCCGAGCACGCCACCGAACGACCAGATGGCGGCGGCCGCCAGCACCGCCATCACCCCCAGCCGGGGTGCCGCCCGTCGAGCCCACGACGCCGAGCGCGATTCCGCTGCGGAAACGGGGGCAGCGCTCACGACGGCATCGTCGCCACGCTACCGACGCGGCCCGCGTCGGGTGCGGTTGTGGCCGCTGCGCGGGCGGCGAATACGCTGGCGACACTCGCGCCGCCCGGCCCCGCCGTCGGCCCGCACACGAGAGGTAGCCCCATGTCTGGTTCGTACATCGTCGCCGGCGCTCGCACCCCGATCGGCAAGATGAGCGGCGCGCTGGCCGCATTCAGCGCCGCCGATCTGGGTGGATTCGCGATCAAGGCCGCGCTCGAACGGGCCGGTGTCGCCCCCGACGAGGTCGAGCACGTGATCATCGGCCAGGTGCTCACCGCCGGGCAGGGGCAGGTGCCCAGCCGCCAGGCCGCGGTGAAGGCCGGCATCCCGATGAGCGTGCCGTCGCTGAACATCAACAAGGTGTGCCTCAGCGGGCTGAACAGCATCCACCTCGCCGACC
>CAUJEE010000049.1 GCA_963169215.1 Actinomycetota bacterium | reverse complement strand
CGATCCGCGAGGAAGGCGTCGCCCTGCGCTTCTTGGAAATCAACGGGATCTGGGAAGACCACGTGCGTTACGGCATCACCGTCGAGGAGTGGGGCGAACGCCGCGCTGCACTGGCCGCCGAGTGGCTCGAACCCGGCTGAGTGCCTGGCTAGACCCTCACGGGCCGATCGTCACGGCTGTTCGCCGGCCAGGCGCATCGCCTGCGCCTTGGCCCTGCGCACCGCGGTGCGCCGCTTCCACTCCTTCAGCTTCCAGTGCCGCAGGCTCTTCGGGGCGGTGTTCTTGAGCGCCTTTTCGGTGTTCTTGCGGTGACTGGGCGCGAATGCAGGCCCGGGCTCGTGCACCTCGTCGGGTTCGAGTCCTGCGCTCACCTGCGTCGCCACCGCATGTAGCTCGCTGTTGATGCGATGCCGCTCGTTGTGGGCGTGGGCTCGCGTGTCCATCTTCGGCGGGGGGATCGCCTCTTGACGATGACGCTGACTCATGGTTCCTCCGTTGTCTCTCGGAAGGGCTTCCGTGACCGCACGGTAAACCACCGGTGAACGCAGGTGAAGGGTCTTTGGGTAACAGTTCTGCGCGATTCCTGTTTGTCGGCTAACTTGAGCACGACGAAAGGTTCTTCTCCGATGCGATCGATATCCAAGGTGGCCGTCATCACCGGTGCGCTCACCGTCTTCATTGGGGCCGGAGCTGCGCAGGCCGACCGCCTGTCGGCCAGCGGCCAACTCAACGGAGTCACCTACGAGGCCAAGTACCTGTGCTCGGCCGACCACACCGAGATCTACTGGCACGCGACTGCGACCAACACCGATTCGGTCGCCCACGATGTCGATCTGCTGATCGACATGGACACAGGTCCCGACGGGGCGGCTGCGGCGACTCTGCAGCCGGGCCAGTCGCTGTCGACCTCGGTCACCTTCACGGTGCCCAACCCGCTCTACTTCCAAATCACGGTCGACGGCGACAACCACAACACCGGGGAGGGCTGGTCGCAGGGCTTCGCCGACACGGTTTGTGCCTTCCCCGAGTCGACCACGCCCGATGAGCAGCTGACAACGTCGGGCAGCAGCGCCCGGCTGCTCACCGGCATCGCGGCCGCGTTCGTCGCCGCCGGGTCGCTGCTGCTCTTCGCCCGTCGCCGCTTGGCCTGAAGCAGAACCGAAACAGTCGACGCGCCAGCGCCTCTGGGCGCTTCGACCGCGGAGACCGGACGGCTACTTCTTGGTGGTGATCTGCGCCTTGAGCTGCTGCACGCGCTCGAGGAAGTAGGGCTGCTGCGTGCTCCACACCTGGGGGGTCAGCTCGCGGGCCACGGCCTGGGCGTGGTCGCTGATCGTGGCCATCTCGTTGATCGAGCGCTTGATCTCCACCACCAGCTCGCGCGGCGCGGCGGCTGCGCGGGCGGCCATCTCCTGGGCCGCGGGCAGCAGCAGATCGTCGTCGTAGCAGCGGTGGGCGAGGCCGATGCGCTCGGCCTCGGCACCGTCGAACACCTCGCCGAACACGGCACCGGCGAAGGTGGCCTGGGGGCCGACGATACGGCGCATCATCCAGGTGTGCCCGCCGCCGGGATGGATGCCGAGCCACAAGAAGCGGGTGTCGAACTTGGCCCGGCGGGCGGCGAGGCGTACGTCGCAGCCGAGGGCGAGGTTCATCCCCGCCCCCACCGCCGCGCCGTTGACCGCGGCGATGGTGGGCAACTCGCTGCGGGCGATGCGCAAGAAGCCCTCGTAGATGCGCCCAAGGCCTTCCTCGGTGGCGTCGAGCAGGTTGTCGAGCCGCGCCCCGGCGCAGAACGCCGGCGGCGCACCGGTGACCACGATCGCCCCCACACCCGGATCGGCTTCCACCTCGTCCATCGCCGCGAGGATTTCGCCCACCATCTCGTCGGTCAGGGTGTTGCGCTCGGCCGGGTTGTTCAGGGTGATGGTGGCGACACGGTCGCTGATCGCTAGCTGGACGAGGGGCATAGGCAGGCGAGCGTAGTGGCCGCGGGCGGAGACGGAGACGGACGTGGACCTGGACGTGGAGAATCATCGCCCCCGGCGACCGGTGCTGTTCGGTTGCGGCTACGCTGCCATTACGGCCGGAATTCCGTCCGACAACCCATTGACTCCAAGGGGGAGACAAACATGCGCAAGAGCAAGCGCTTTGCTGCGATTGCACTCATCGCGTCGCTCGGCCTCGTGGCCGCAGCTTGTGGTGACGACGAGAAAGAAGAGGGTGGTAGCACCGACACCACCGAGCAGACACCCGACACCACGGGCATGGGCTCCGAGACCACCACCGGCGACACCATGCCGATGGCCGACATCACCGGTGGCGTGGCGTTCGACACGGGTGGCCGTGGCGACGGCACGTTCAACGACTCGGCCGGCGTTGGCGCCGACCGCGCCGTCGACGAGCTGGGCATTGACGTCACCGAACTCGAGGCCAACGTCGACGAAGACCGTGAGGCCAACCTGCGCCTGCTGGCCGAGGACGGCCGCAACGTGATCGTGGGCGTGGGCTTCATGTTCACCGACCCGATGACCGCCGTCGCTGCTGAGTACCCGGACATCACCTTCGGCATCGTTGACTCCGTCGTCGACGCCCCGAACGTGCGCAGCCTGGTCTTCGCCGAGCACGAGGGTTCGTTCCTCGTCGGTGCCGCCGCCGCCCTCAAGTGCGGTTGCGACAAGATCGGCTTCATCGGTGGGCAGGAGATCGACCTCATCAAGAAGTTCGAGGCCGGCTACACCGCTGGTGCGAAGTACATCAACCCCGACATCACGGTTGAGGTCAAGTACCTCGGCCCGGCCGGCGACAACTCGGCGTGGGGCAACGTTGCCGGCGCCAAGGAAATCGCTGCTGGCTGGTACGCCGATGGCGTCGAGGTCATCTACACCGCCGCTGGCGGTTCGGGTGCGGGCACCATCGAGGCCGCCATCGAGGCCGGCAAGTGGGCCATCGGTGTCGACAGCGACCAGTGGGCCACCAGTGGCGACGCCGCTGCTCAGGCCGTGATCCTCACCTCGATGCTGAAGCGCGTCGATGTCGCCGTGTTCGAGACCTTCAAGGCTGTTGCCGAAGGCGACACCGAGGGCGGCATCAAGGTGTTCGACCTCAGCGTCGACGGCGTGGGCTACGCCACCTCGGGCGACTACCTCACCGAGTTCATCGATCAGCTCGAAGAGATCAAGCAGATGATCATCGACGGCGAAATCACGGTGCCCGAGGCCCCGTGATCCGTCGTCTCACTGCTGTGAGTAGATGAATCAACCTGTCGGAAGGACCCGGGGGGAACCCCGGGTCCTTCCGCGTTCGGGCTGCATGCAATACTGCCGCTGGACATTTCGTAAAGGGGAACCTGGGTGACAGAGGCCAGCGAGTACGCCGTCGTCCTGGAAGGCATCGGCAAGAGCTTTCCGGGCGTGCGTGCCAACTACGACATCGACCTGCGAGTGCGACGAGCCACCATCCACGCCATCGTCGGCGAGAACGGCGCAGGCAAGTCGACCCTGATGAAGACGTTGTACGGCATGCATCAGCCCGATGAGGGCACCATCACCGTCAACGGGGTGCAGCACACGTTCCGCTCGCCCACAGATGCCATCGCGGCCGGTATCGGCATGGTGCACCAGCACTTCATGCTCGCCGACAATCTCAGCGTGCTCGAGAACGTGATCCTCGGCGACGAGCCGGCGAGCGGCCGCGGGGTGTTGAAGCTCGACGTCGCCCGCGATCGCCTGCACGCCCTCATGGACTCCATCGGCGCCGCCTTCGATGTCGACACGATGGTGGCCGAACTCGGAGTGGGCCAACGCCAGCGGGTGGAGATCCTCAAGGTGCTGTACCGCGGCGCGAAGATCCTGATCCTCGACGAGCCCACTGCGGTGCTGGTGCCCCAGGAGGTCGACGAACTGTTCGCCAACATCAAGAAGCTGGTGGCCGACGGCACCACCGTGATATTCATCTCGCACAAGCTCGACGAGGTGCTCGCCGTCAGCGACGAGATCACAGTCATCCGCCAGGGCACCACTGTCGCCACAACCACGCCCGGCCAGGTCGATCGGCGTTCTCTCGGCAACCTGATGGTAGGCAGTGAGCTCCCCGACCCGTCGGGCCGCGACACCCAGGTGGGTAGCGAGGTGCTACTGGAAGTTGCCGGTCTCGATGTCGCCGGCGCCGCGCCCGGTGCGAAGTTGGCACTCGAAGACATCACCTTTCGCGTGCACTCCGGCGAGGTCGTGGGCATCGCCGGCGTCGAAGGCAATGGCCAGTTCGAAGTGTGCGAGGCCATCCTCGGCCTCACCCCGGTGGTTCGTGGCACCGTCACGATCGAAGGCACCGACATGACGACGGCGCACACCAAGGAACGCCTCGCCACCGGGCTGTCGTACATCCCCTTCGACCGCCACCGCGAAGGGTTGCTGCTGAACTCCCCGCTGTGGGAGAACACCTTCCTCGGTCGCGAGGACGAACCGGGCTTGAGCAGCGGGCCCTTCCTGCGCCGCCGGCGCATGGAGGCCGACAGCCGCCAGGTCATTGCCCGCTTCGGAGTGCGCACACCCAACGAGCAGGTCCCCGCGTTCGCCCTGTCAGGCGGCAACCAGCAGAAACTTGTGGTGGGCCGCGAGATGTCGAGCAAACCCAAAGTGCTGATCGCCGCCCACCCCACCCGTGGCATCGACGTGGGGGCGCAGGCAGCCATCTGGGACGAGATCCGTCACGCCCGCGATGCAGGCCTGGGCGTGCTGCTGATCTCCGCCGATCTGGAAGAACTGATCGGTCTCTCCGACCGCATCCTGGTGATGTTCGACGGACGTATCACCGCTCACCTCGACCCCGACACGGCAACACCAGAACTGCTCGGTTCGTACATGACCGGCGAGATGCAGGAGGCATCGTGAATCAGCCCCTCGACGAGTCGCTCGAGAAGCTCACCAAGACCATTGCCTCCACCCCGAAGGTGGGCAGCGGCCGCTTCCAACGGATGGCTGTCACCTCCGCCAGCTCGCTGTTCGCCGTATTCGTGGCGTTGGCGATCTGCGCCGTGCTGCTGTGGGTCACCGACAAAGACTGGGTAAAGGCGTACTCCACCCTGTTCGGCGCCGTCACCGAAGAGCGAGTGCTGTACGACACCCTGCAGCGGGCCACCCCGCTGTTCATCTCCGCCGCGGCGGTGTCGATCGGGTTCAAGATGAACCTGTTCAACATCGGTGTGGAGGGTCAGATGCGTGTGGCCCTGCTCGCCACCGCAGTGGCAGGCGCCGCAGTTCGTCTGCCGGCAGTGCTGCACGTTGCGTTCTGTCTCGCGGTGGCAATGATCGCCGGAGCCCTGTGGGGCGGCATCGCCGGCTTCCTGAAAGTGAAGCGCGGCGTCAACGAGGTGATCTCCACGATCATGCTCAACTTCATTGCCCTGTCTCTCGTGGCCTGGGCCTTCGACGACTTCTTCCGCGACGAGTCGAACACCGAGGGTGTGCTGGTGAAGACCAAGGAGCTCCCCTCGACGGCCTGGATGCCCGACCTTGTCGACAAGCCGAAGTTGGGTGGCACTCTCATAGTGGCCTTGGTGGTGCTACTGCTCTTCTGGGTACTGGTGTGGAAGACCAAGTTCGGCTTCCGCCTGCGGGCTTCGGGCGGTAATGCCGGTGCTGCCCGCGCCACCGGCGTGAACCCGGGCCGGATGATCGCCATCTCCATGTTGATCTCTGGTGCACTCGCTGGCCTGGTGGGCATGAACCGTCTGATGGGCGACGTGCACGCGTACCAGAACAACCTCGGCGAGCAGCAGGGCTTCAACGGCATCTCCGTGGCCCTCCTCGGCCAGAAACACCCGGTGGGCATCCTGTTCTCCGGACTGTTGTTCGGGTTCCTCAGCGCAGCGTCGGGCAAGCTACAACTCGAAGACATCCCCAAGGAGATCGTCACCATCATGCAGGGCATCATCGTGCTGGCCGTGGTGATCATCAACGGGGTCATCCAACGCTGGGACGAACGTCGCATCCAGCGCAAGGCGGCTGCTCAGCTCGAGCAGCTCGCGGCGGCGGAGGCTGTGGCGTGATGACCTGGTTCAACAACCTCTCCCGTCAGCGCAAGTCGTCGATCATCACATTGGCGGCACTCGCCGTTCTTTCCATCTCGCGTCTCATCGCCGACGCCGACGACCTCACCTCGTCTGGCACGGTGGCCGCATCGTTGCGGGTGGGCACGCCGCTGCTGCTCGCCGGCCTGGCCGCGCTCTGGAGCGAACGCGCCGGCATCGTCAACATCGGCATCGAAGGGATGATGATCGTCGGCACCTGGCTGGGCGGATGGGGCGCCTGGCACTGGGGCTCCTGGGCCGGCATCGGCCTGGCGATGGTGGGCGGCATCTTGGTGGGCCTGCTGCACGCAGTGGCCACGGTGCACTTCAACATCGACCATGTCGTGTCGGGCATCGCCATCAACATTCTCGCCGCGGGCACAACCGAGTACCTGTCGATCATCGCCTTCAAGGGCCAACAGGGCGGGGGCGAGAGCCAATCGCCCCCGGGCAAGGGCGGCTATGGCAAGTTCGACATGCCACTCCTGTCGGGCGGCAACATCGGCGGCTGGAAGACGCCGGACGTCCTCGGACGAATCGAGGGCTGGCACGATGTGCCCCTGCTTCCCGACCTCGCCGGGCTGATCCGCGGTATCACCAGCGACGTCAACCTTCCAACGGTGCTGGCGATGGCCTTCATCCCGGCCACCGCCTACGTGCTGTGGCGCACCCGCTTCGGCCTGCGACTGCGCTCATCGGGCGAGTCGCCCCAGGCCGGCGAGAGCCTCGGCGTCAGCGTCACCCGCGTGCGCTACCAGGCGCTTGCCGTCGCCGGTGCGATAGCAGCCTTCGGCGGCGCGTACCTGTCGTGCGTAGCAACCAGCACCTATCGCCAGGGGCAGGTGGCCGGTAAGGGCTACATCGGCCTGGCCACCAACATCTTCGGTAACTGGAACCCCACCGGCGTGTTCCGCGGGGCGATGCTGTTCGGGTTCCCGGAAGCTCTGCGCTTCCGGGCCGAGAAGAACGTGCCCACCTTGTTCCTGGTGGCGTTCATCGTTGTCGCCATAGTCGCTCTGATGATGTTCCTACGTAAGCGCCTACCGGCCGGTTCGGTCTCGGTCCTGATCGCCGGCATCTCGCTGTATGCGTTCATCGTCATCGACGAAGTGCCGCAGGACTGGGTGGCGGCAACGCCGTACATCGTCACGTTGGTGGTGCTTGCGGGCGCTCGCCAGAGCTTGCGCCCACCG
>CAUJEE010000048.1 GCA_963169215.1 Actinomycetota bacterium | reverse complement strand
CGACGCCGCGGTCGCCGCGGGGGCGCGCCTCACCACCCACCTGTTCAACGGGATGAGCGGCATCCACCACCGCACCCTCGGGGTGGCCGGGGCGGCGCTCACCAACGGGCTGGTCAGTGCCTCGCTGATCGCCGACGGTGTGCACGTGCATCCTCGTGTGTTGCGTGTGGCGGCCGAGGTACTGGGGCCGCACCGCACCGTGCTGGTGACCGACTCGGTCGCCTGGCGGGGGGATGGCAGCCCGCTGGAGTTGCGCGACGGAGCGCCGCGGCAGCGCGACGGCACTCTCGCCGGGAGCACCCTCACCATGGACCAGGCACTGCGCACGTGCGTCGCGGCTGGTGTCGACCCGATCACTGCGGCGCGTGCCGCGTCGACCAACCCCGCCGCGTTGCTGGGTCTCACCGATCGCGGGCAGCTCGCCCCCGGATTCCGCGCCGACATGGTGGCGCTCGATCGCGAGTTGCAGGTCGAACAGGTGTGGGTGGGGGGCTTCGCCGCGCTGGGGTGAGTTCGGGCCGCGGCCGAGGGGCGGCTGCTCCGCCCGCCGGCGACAACGCGGTGGCACCCTGCGTTGCGCCGACCCGGCGGGTACAGTTCGCGGTCGTGCCCGCCGAGCAGCCCGAACCCCGCCTCGATCCCGATCTCGACCGGCAGGCGATCGCCCTCATCCGCGGTATGGCGATGGATGCCCCGTTGCATGCTCGTAGCGGCCACCAGGGCACGGCGATGGCCCTCGCCCCACTCGGCCATTTGCTCTACAGCCGGGTGATGAACCACTCGCCGGCCGACCCGACGTGGGTCGACCGCGACCGCTTCGTGCTCTCCTGCGGGCATGCCTCGATGCTGCAGTACTCGCTGCTGTACCTCGCCGGCTACGGACTCGAACTCGACGACATCAAGGCCTTCCGCCAATGGGGTTCGGCCACGCCCGGGCATCCCGAGGTGGGGCACACCGCGGGCGTCGAGGTCACCACTGGCCCACTCGGCCAGGGGTTCGCCAACGCCGTCGGGATGGCACTCGCCGAGCGACATCTACGCAGCCGCTTCGGCGAGGGCGTGATGCACCATCGCACGTTCGTGATCGCGGGTGATGGCTGCCTGATGGAGGGGGTCAGCCACGAAGCGGCCTCGCTCGCCGGGCATCAGCGGCTGGGCAACCTGATCTGCGTCTACGACGACAACCACATCACCATCGACGGCGACACCGCGCTCACCTACAGCGACGACGTGCCTGCCCGCTTCGCGGCCTACGGCTGGCATGTCGAGCAGCTGGGCGAGATCGCCGACGACTGCGACGCGCTCGAGGCCGCGTTGACGCGTGCGATCGCCGTCACCGATCGGCCGAGTCTGCTCGTGCTGCGCAGCCACATCGGCCACCCGAGCCCCGACCTCACCGATCGCCACGAGGCGCACGGCAACCCGTTCACCGCCGAGCAGGTGTCGCGCACGAAGGCTGTGATGGGTATCCCCGACGAGCCCTTCTGGGCGCCCGCCGAACTCGTCGGCGCCTACCGCGCCCACTGCGCGGCCCGCGGCGCCAGGGTGGCTGCCGGGTGGCGAGCCAGGTTCGACGCCGCGGTCGATGCCGGCATCGTCGACCAGGCGATGTGGGACGCGTGTTGGCGGGCCGGCGGAGTGCCCGGCTGGGACGCAGCGCTACCGCGGTTCGAGCAGGGCGACAAGGTCGCCACCCGGGTCGCGGTCGAGAAGGCGTTCAACGCCTCCCTGTCGGGGGTGCCCGGGCTGCTGGCCGGCGGCGCCGACCTCACCGGCAACACGGGCACACGGCTGGTGGGCGAGCAGGGTGCGCAGCCCGACCAACCAGGCGGACGGCAGATTTTCTGGGGAGTGCGCGAGCACGGCATGGGCGCGGCGATGGTGGGCATGGCCCTGCACGGCGGAGTTCTGCCCGCGGGCGGAACGTTCTTCGTCTTCCTCGACTACATGCGTCCGGCGGTGCGCCTCGCGGCGCTCAGTGGGGCCAAGGTGGTGTTCGTCTTCAGCCACGACTCGGTGGGAGTTGGCGAGGACGGCCCCACGCACCAGCCGGTCGAGCAACTGGCCTCGTTGCGCTGCCTGCCCGGCCTGCAGGTGATCCGCCCGGCCGACGCCAACGAGACAGTCGCCGCGTGGAGGATTGCCGTCGCCCACAACGGCCCAACTGCGCTCGTGCTCAGTCGGCAGAACCTCACCGTGTGCACCGACGGCTCGGCTGTCGAGCGTGGAGCGGGTGTGGTGCACGACTCAGCCGGGGCGCAGGTTGTATTGGTGGCCACCGGCAGCGAGGTGCCGTTGTGCGTCGAGGCGGCAGCCGAGCTGGCACAGCGCGGCGTCGCAGCACGCGTCGTGTCGTTGCCTTCGTGGGATCGCTTCACGGCGCAGGACGAGGCCTACCGTGGCGCGGTGTTCCCCGCCGGTGTACCGGTGCTCTCCGTCGAGGCCGGGGTCACCTTCGGGTGGGCCGCATGGGCCGACGACTCGATCGGTATCGACCGCTTCGGTGCCAGCGCACCCGGCGACGTGGTGATGGCCAAACTCGGCGTTGCGCTCACCAACATCGTCGACCGCGCGTTCGCTCTCGCCCAGCCCACCAACGACCTCGCCAAGGACGCGTGACATGGACCGCCTCAGACACCTCTATTACGAGCAGGGGCAGAGCCCGTGGCTCGACAACCTGCGGCGCAGCTACCTCACCGACGGCACCCTCGCCGGTCTCGTGCACCACGGCATCCGTGGGCTCACCAGCAATCCCACCATCTTCCAAAAGGCGATCCAGGGTTCGCCCGACTACGACGAGCAGTTCCGCGAGTTGGTGCGCGCGGGCGGCAGCGTCCGCGACCACTACTGGGAGCTCGTGTTGCGCGACATCCACGGCGCGCTCGATGCCTTCGCCGCGCTCTACCACGACAGCTACCGCGGCGACGGCTACGTAAGCGTCGAGGTCGATCCGGCACTGGCCGATGACGGCCCTGCAACGGAAACCGCGGCGCGCGCCTTGCACGCCCGCATCGACCGTCCCAACCTGATGGTCAAGATCCCCGGCACCGAGGCCGGACTACCCGCGATCAAGCGCATGGTTGGCGAGGGCGTGAACGTCAACGTCACCTTGATCTTCAGTCTCGATCGCTACCAGAAGGTGATGGAGGCCTACATCGAGGGGCTCGAGGAGTATGCCGGGTCTGTCGACTCTGATCCGGCGACGGTGGCCGGTGTCGCCAGCTTCTTCATCAGCCGCGTCGACACCGAGGTCGATGCTCGGCTGGAAGCGATCGGGTCACCGACGGCGCTGGCGCTGCGCGGCACCGCGGCCGTCGCCCAGGCAACGCTCGCCTACCAGGCCTTCCGGCGCACTTTCAGCGGGCCACGGTGGGAGGCGCTGGCGGCCGACGGGGCCACCGTGCAGAGACCGTTGTGGGCGAGCACGTCGACCAAGAACCCGGCCTACCCCGACACGCTCTACGTCGACCGCCTGATCGGACCGGACACGGTGAACACGCTTCCCGACGCGACGATCACCGCCTTCGCCGATCACGGCACCGTGGCCCGCACGATCGACGCCGACGTGGCCGGGGCCCACGACGTGTGGCGCCAGCTGGCGGCGGTGGGGGTCGACATGGACGACGTCGCGGCCAAGCTCGAGCGGGAGGGCGTGGCCAGCTTCCAGGCCAGCTTCGACGAGCTACTGGCCGCTCTCGCGGCCAAGGCGGACGAGCTGCGCGGATGAGTGCCGGCGAGAGCCATACCGCCGACGAACTGTTGGCCGAGTTGTTGGGAGCGCTGCCCGATGGCGCGCGTCGCAGGCTGTCGCAGCAGCTATTGCGCGCCGCGGTCGATCTGGTGCGCGCCGAGCCTGATCTGCTCGACCTGAAGATCGCCGCCGGTGCGCTCGCTGAACTGGGTGACGCATTCGAGATGTTCGCGTCGCTCGACCCGCCGAAGGTCACCGTTTTCGGCAGCGCGCGCATGCAGCCCTCCGACCCGCTGTACGAGGCGGCTCGCCATGTCGCCGCAGCGCTGGCCGCCGAGGGCTGGATGGTGGTCACCGGAGCCGGGCCGGGCATCATGCAGGCGGCGATGGAGGGAGCCGGGCGCGAACGCTCGATCGGCGTGGCCGTACAGCTGCCGTTCGAGCAGGGGGCCAACTATGTGATCGCCGGTGACCCGAAGTACGTGATGATGCGCTACTTCTTCACCCGCAAGCTGATGCTGGTGAAGGAGAGCAAGGGGTTCATCTGCCTTCCTGGTGGATTCGGCACGCTCGACGAGACTTTCGAGCTGCTCACCCTCACCCAGACCGGCAAGGGCGTCCCTGTGCCGATCGTGTTCCTCGACACTCCCGGCGACCCTTACTGGGAGACGGTCGATTCGTTCATCCGTGAGCAGCTGGTTGCGCGTGGCCTGGTGGCCGAGGTCGACACCAGCCTGTACCTGATCACCGAAGACTGCGGGCGCGCGGTGCGCGAGGTGACCGGCTTCTACCGCAACTACGACAGCATGCGCTACGTCGGCGACACGCTGGTGGTACGCATGAAGCGCGCACCCGACGCCGGGCAGCTGGCCGCGCTCAACGATCGCTTCGGCCATCTCTGCGCCGCCGGGTCGATACGCATCGTCGACCCGTACGAGCCCGAGCGCAAGGAGAACGACAGGCTCGGCCTGGAGCGAATCGCATTCACCTTCGCCAAGCACGGCTACGGCCATCTGCGCGAGCTGATCGACACGGTCAACGGCTTCGTCGACTGACGACCGTCGAAGCCGCTCCTCCACGCCCGGCGCGCTCCGGTAGCTGCCTCTCAGTCGCCCTCGGGCTCGTCGACGTCGCGCCCGCGCAGCAGGCCCGCGGCCTTCTCGATCGACCGGCGGGAGCGCATCAGTCGCTTGTCATCGGTAGGCCGTCCGGTGCGCTCGGCGCTCGCCTCGCGGAGCCGCTCGAACATCGTCTCGTCGAGCTCGGCTGCGATCGCGTCGAGGCGATCGGCGAGATGGTCGTAGGGGCCTGACATGCGCGCCAACATATCCGCCTGTCGCCGTATCGTGAGCCGCCGATGCCCGAAGGACATGTCACCCATCGCATAGTGCGAGATCACACACCGCTGTTGGTGGGTGGGCCAGTGCGGGTGTCGTCTCCTCAGGGTCGTTTCGCAGCCGATGCGGAGCTGATCGACGGCCGAGCACTCCCGTCGATCGAGGCCTACGGCAAGCATCTGTTCTACTGGTGGGACAACGGGCTGGTCGGTCATGTGCACCTCGGCCTGATCGGCAAGTTCCGCGTCACTCCCGGCCCGGCGGCAGCGGTGCAGGGCCAAGTGCGGATGCGCCTTGCGACACCGCTGGCCACCATCGACCTCTCCGGCCCGAGCGACTGCCGGGTGTTCACCGCTGACGATCGCGACGCCATCGTCGCTCGCCTGGGACCCGATCCGCTGCGACGCGACGCGCGCCCGCAGGTGGCGATCGAGCGAATGGCGTCCAGCAGGCAACCGATCGGTCAGGTGCTGCTCGATCAGCGGGTGTTGGCGGGTGTCGGCAACGTCTTTCGGGCCGAGGCGCTGTTCGTGCTCGGTATCGACCCCCGGCGACCCGCTCGCGATTGCAGTCGCGACGACTTGCAGCGCATGTGGGAAACGTTGGTGACGATGCTGCGCAAGGGTGTGAAGGACAACCGCATCGTCACCATCGACCGCCGCCGTTTCCCCGTGCCCGGCGAAGCCGCCAAGCGCGGTGACACCACGTATGTGTATCACCGCGACGTGTGTCTCGAGTGCGCCACGCCGGTGCAGACCATCGAGCTCGGCGGCCGCGCGTGCTACTACTGCCCTACCTGCCAGACGTAGCGCGGCCGGTCAGGTGGAGCGAGGCGGGGCGGCCATGGTGGGGTGAGGCAGTAGGGGTGGAGGTGGGGCGTCAGGCGTTGCGGCGCCGTCCGGTGGGATGTGCACGGCGGTCGCGCACTTGCCGCAGCACGATCACCTGCCCCGGCTCAACCGGGCGGCCGTCGACGAGCACTTCGTCACCCTCGTCGAGGCCGTCGGCCAGCGTCAGCGCGCGGCCTTCGCGACGTGCCCGCAACTCGGCCTCCTTCGCTCGCATCGCTCGCTTGCCCTCTTCGACAGCCGAGCGCACGCGCTCGCCGGCGCG
>CAUJEE010000047.1 GCA_963169215.1 Actinomycetota bacterium | reverse complement strand
AAGTCGCTGTGCCCGAGCATGAACCAGGGCACGGCGATCATCAACAGAAAGGTCGCCGTCTTTCCCCACCAGGTGACGTCGAAGCGCTGCATCTTGAACACCAGCGTCGCCACCGCGATGGTGCCTCCCACCAGCACTTCGCGGACGACGACCAGCCAGCAGAACCACAACGGTGCGGCACCGTCGATGATGATGCCGGTGATGCCGACGATGAACAGCAGGCGGTCGGCAGTGGGGTCGAACATCTTGCCGAACTCGCTGACCTGGTTGAATCGCCTCGCCAGCCAACCGTCGACCCAGTCGGTGGCCCCCAGGCCACCCAGTAGCAGCGCCGCGCCGGCGCGGTTGTCGCGCCCGAACAGCATCCACAAGAACACTGGGATGCAGCACAGGCGGGCGAGGGTGAACAGGTTCGGCGCGGTGAGGTACTTGTGCGAGGAGAGACCGTCATCGACCACGGCCGGAGCGTACAAGCCGCGAGGGTCCTGCCGCCTACGATGCGGCGCGTGACCTTCTCCGCCGCGCCCGATCGAGTCGCCCCCCAGGCCTGGCCGCCGAACGCACACTGTAACGGCGGCCCTCTCGCCGCGCGGGGAGGAGTTGTCTGATGCCCACCGTCTTCACGCGCATCATCAGCGGCGAGTTGCCGGGCACCTTCGTCCACCGCGACGAACTATGCGTGGCGTTCATGTCGATCAACCCGCTCGCGCCCGGGCACACGTTGGTGGTGCCGATCGACGAGGTCGACCACTGGGTCGACCTGTCCGTCGAGTTGGCTGCGCACTTGTTCGCTGTGGCCCATCGCATCGGACGCGCCCAGCAGCAGGCGTTCGTGTGCGACCGAATCGGGCTGATCATCGCCGGCTACGAAGTGCCCCACACCCACCTGCACGTGATCCCCACCAGGCACATGGGCCATCTGAACTTCGCCAACGCGGCCGCATCGGTGTCGCCCGACGACCTACGCGCCGCGGCCGACGCAATCATCGCCGCGCTCGGCGAAGGCTGAAGGGTCGCGCCTGCGGACCGACGCTCAGAGCAGGCGGCCGTCGTCGGGCTGTAGCGCCGGATCAGGCGTGGGATCGATCAACTCGCGGCCCTTGTTGCGCACGTTGTTCACCGCTGTGCCCACGGGGTGCATGGTGAACAGTTCGTTGGGTGCGGGTACCAACATCGCCTGCAGGGCGTCGACGTCGGAGAAGGTGGGGTCGAGCCAGCGTTCCCACGCCTCGTCGGCGAGAACCACCGGCATGCGATCGTGCACCGGGGCGATCGCCGAGTTGGCCGAGGTGGTCACCACGGTGCACGTGTGCAGCCAGGGAGTGTCGGGATCGGCGCCGGGATCCCGCCACACGGCCCACAGGCCCGCGACCGCCAGCGGCAGACCGTCGGTGCGGCGGATGAACATCGGCTGCTTCACGGCCCTGGCGCCCACTGGCGCAGTCGCTGCCCGCCACTCGTAGAACCCGTCCATCGGCACCAAGATGCGGTGCTTGCGAAACAGCGACCTGAAGGCCGGTTTGTCGGCCAGCGTCTCTGCCCTCGCGTTGATCATCCGTGAACCGATCTTGACGTCCTTGGCCCACGAAGGCACCAGGCCCCATCGGTAGGTGGTGAGCTGCCGATCACCACTCGAGTCGGCGACCACCGCATACACCTCGTTGGTGGGCGCGACGTTGTAGCTCGGCGCGAGTGGCTCGGCATCGAAGGAAGCGCCGAAGAACTCTGCAATTCGCGTTGCACTACTGGAGGAGACGAAGCGTCCGCACACCGTGGTGACGCTATCTCGGCGCAGGCCGCGGCGAGCCGCAACGAGCGGCCGGATTGCGTGGATCAGAACTCGGGGGGCAGCGGCGGGTCGCCAACCTCGACCAACTCGGTGGTGACCGGGATATTGATCTCCAGCAAGGGTTCGGTGGTGGTGTCGGCGGCAGACTCGGCGGGCCCTGCCTGCGGGACGACAGCATCGGAAGCAATCGTGGCGACCATCGCCGCGACGACCGTTGTGGGCGTGGGCTGTGCGACCACCGGCTGCCCGACCGGTGTCGTCGGCTCGGTGAGCGTGGTGGGCACCGCGTCGATGGGCGCGAGCGGGGTGCCGCCGTCGCTGTCGCCGACGGCTGCGACGCTGCCGACCAGGCCGACCACGGCGGCGCCACTGGCCAGCACGCCGGCCATCGCAGCCCGCTTGCGCGGCGAGGCGTTGATCAGCGTCGCCAGCCGGTGCAACACCGACTCGCGGGAGGTGTGCAGGTAGCCGGCGAGCACCTCCAGGTCGTCGCGGCGCAGATCGAGCAGCGCGGTGTGCCGCCGATGACGCAACGTGTGCACGACGCTGAGATAGGCGTTCAGCACGGCGTCGTCGCCGGTACCGGTGTAGTCGTGGTGGATGCCTCCGACGCTTACCGCCAGCGGGGTGACCTCGACCGGTACGCGGGCGGGCAGGATCGCGCCGAGGTCGCAGCCGTACAACTGCACCAGCTCGTCGAGCAACTCATCGTCGATCGTGCGCAGGCCGTGCTCGTAGGCGTGTAGGTCGTGCTTCTCGAACCGCCCTGCGCTGCGCCGTGCCATGCGCCCAAGCCGCTGGTGTTGTGCAGCCCGCGTCGCGCGCAGCAGATCGGCCAGCCGTGCGGCGAACGCCGATGCGGTGATGTCGATCTGCGGTGTCTCCATCATCTCAGCACTCCCAGTGGTCGCCTCTTCGGCTCCCTCATCCACATTCAACACCCATTGTCGCGCTATGTGAAGGAACTTGCCTGTTTCCAGACGAAGCTCCGTTGTCCCTCACGACCGCCGTGCCGAACGACCGGCCCGAGGGCCGGTCGTGTTCCATGGTCGGGCTGGGGAGATTTGAACTCCCGGCCTCTTGTCCCCCAGACAAGCGCGCTAACCAAGCTGCGCCACAGCCCGTATGTCGACGGTCGACTCTATCCGTCACACGAACAAGTCCACCACCCGCCAGCCGAGGTATGCCGCCAGCATCACCATCAACAGCTTGAAATGCCACGGGGCCTTGCCATCATGCGCGTCGCCGTCGCCGCCGGCGGCCAACGCATGGAGGTCGAGGTTCTTGGCGGTGATCTTGCGAGAAGACGGCTGCTGGGCTGCGACTGAACCCCCGCACGACGGGCAGGTGCCATCGGCCTTCATCGCCGATGGTGTCCAGTACTTCGCGCACTCCTCACACCACGGCACGGCTAATCCCTACTCACTGCGCATCCGCACCCGCAACTTGATCGGCGTCGCGCCGAAGCCGAAGGCCTCACGGATCGATCGTTCCAGGTAGCGCAGATAGGTCTGCGGCAGCTCCCGATTGACGAACAGCGTGAACGTCGGCGGATCGGTGGCACCCTGCAGTGCGTACATCACCTTTGCACCATGCCCCGCGGGTTGGCGCTGCTGGGCGTCGGCAATGACGCGATTCACGTCGCGGGTGGGCACCCGCCGGTGGTATTGCTCGATCGCCTGTTGCAGCACCGGGCGCAGCTTGTGCACCCCCTTGCCGGTGAGTGCCGAGATCTTGAGTACCGGCGAGTCGCCGACGAAGTACAGCTTGCGGTTGAGCTCGGCGGTCACCGCCAATCGCTGCTCGGCATCGTCGACCAGCTCCCACTTGTTGAGCAACACCACGATCGGGCAGCCGGCGGCGTCGATGCGCTCGGCCAAGCGCTGATCCTGGCTGGTGACGCCATCGGTGGCGTCGATCACCAGCAGTGCGATGTCGGCGTCGTCGATCGAGCGCAGGGCGCGCACCATCGAGTAGTACTCGGCCGAGTCGTCGATGCGACTACGCCGACGCATGCCCGCGGTGTCGACGAACACGATCGGTCCGTCAGGGGTGTCGACGACGGTGTCGACCGAGTCGCGTGTGGTGCCCGCCATGTCGTGCACGACGCTGCGATCCTCGCCGACGAGGCGGTTGAACAGTGTGCTCTTGCCCACGTTGGGGCGCCCGACGATCGCTACCCGCGGCGGCGGGACGTCGTCGGGATGCCACAGCGGTTCGCCGTCCTCGTCGGTGGCGACGATGCCCGGGGTGCCGTCAGCGCTCTCGTCGCCTCGCCCACCGGCGGGGAACAGCTTCACCACCTCGTCGAGCAGGTCGCCCGCCCGCCGCCCGTGCAGGGCGCTGACAGGGATCGGCTCGCCCAGACCGAGCGCGAGGAATGCCCACCGCTCGTTCTCCCGCCGGTCGTTGTCGGCCTTGTTGGCAACGACCAGGACAGGCGCGTGGATCCGGCGCAGCCAGGTGGCGAGCCGCTCGTCCTCGTCGGTGACACCGATGGTGGCGTCGACCACCATCAGCACCACGTCGGCGTGCTCGACGGCCGCCTCCACCTGGCGACTCACCTTCTCGTCGAGGTCGCTGCCCCCCGGTAGCCAGCCGCCGGTATCGACCAGCAAGAAGTCGATGCCGAGCCAATCGGCCTCCATCTCCTTGCGGTCGCGGGTGACGCCGGGACGATCCTCGACGATCGCGGCGCGCTCGCCGACGACGCGGTTGAACAGCGTGCTCTTGCCCACGTTCGGGCGTCCGACGATGACGACGGTGGCCATGCTCATCGGCTCGTACTCTCCATCTCGACCGCGCCGCGCTGGTCGACCGGCGGCGACACCTGCGGAAGGGACAGTGCGGCGCGCAGCGACAGACCGTCGGTGGGCACCACCTCCACCGCGCGGGGCAGGTCGGCGACTGTGAGGCCGTCGAGGAAGCGACCCTCGCTGAGGCACACGTCGGGCAGTAGGTAGCGGTCAAATTGCGGCTGGTCGGCCAACACGCGCGAAATGTCGGCACCGACCATCAGACCAGTCACAGACGTATTGCCGCCGAAGAATTCGTTGCGCACGGGTAGGAGGCGTACGTTCGCGGCCCCGGCCCCGGCCAGCAGGGGCCCGATGACGAGTGCCCCGTATTCGCCGGTGAGCACGGCGACGGCGGCACCTCGGCGAGGCGCGAGGCGCACTGCCGTGGTGGCCGCTCGCAGCCCGGTGTCGGCCGCTGGGTTGCGCGGCGCCCGGTAGCCCTCGGCCGGGGCACCGTCGACCCACGCGAAGAATCCGCTCTGTGGACGAGTCGGCTGGTCGATCGCGCCGGTGAACTCCAGTTCGAACGTACGCGCCATCCCGATGCCGTCCTCGTGCATCGGGAACCCCTCATAGTGCTCGGCCGGGGGGAAGGGCATGTCGGCCATCAAGTAGTACTCGTCGGCAGCGAAGACCATTCTTCGGCCGAGCACCCGGGAGAACACCTGCTGCCAGCCGTGGATCGATGCGACCATCGCTCGCGCCTCGCCGCCGGTGTGCTCGCGCATCGCTGCCTCCGGGTTGAAGCGGCTGACGCCGAGTGGAACCACTGCGACCGACTGCAGCTCGGGGTACTCGTCGAGGATGCCCGCCATCGTCCGCTCGAACACTGCACCATCGTTCACCCCCGGGCACAGCACGATCTGGCCGCGCACCTCGATGCCGTGGTCGAGCAGGGCGCGCAACCAGCGCAGGCTCATCCCGCCGCGAGCGTTTTTCAGCATCCGGCTACGCACTTCTGGATCGGTGGCGTGGATGCTGACATGCAGCGGCGACAGACGTTCGGTGACCACTCGCTCGAGATCGGCCTCGGTGAAGCGCGTGAGGGTGGTGAAGTTGCCGTAGAGGAACGACAACCGGTAGTCGTCGTCCTTCAGGTACAGACTGCGGCGCAAGCCCTTGGGCAACTGGTGGATGAAACAGAACTCGCAGTGGTTGTCGCAAGTGCGCACGCGATCGAACACCGCACTCGACACCTCCGCGCCGAACGGCTCGTCCGCCCGCTTGCCCACCTCGACCGTGAACTCCGCGCCGCCGCGCTGAACCTCCAGCGAGACCTCCTCGTCGTCGACCGCCATCCGCCACTCGATGACATCCCGAGGCTCGATGCCGTTCACCGTCAGCACCACATCGCCCACCACGAGCCCGGCCCGCGCCGCGGCCGACCCTTCGGCGATAGCGACGACGACCGGCGATGACATGGCGTTTCAGGCTATCGGCGGGGGGCGACGGCTGGCCGGTAGCCTGCCGTCCATGGCCGTCGACCTGGTCCTGCTCGCCGAACCACGCGGGTTCTGCGCAGGGGTGGAGATGGCGATCAAGGCCTTGGCTTGGATGGTGCGCACCTTCCGGCCGCCCGTCTACTGCTACCACGAGATCGTGCACAACAAGATCGTCGTGCAGCGCTTCGAGGCGCAGGGCGTGGTGTTCGTCGACGACATCGCCGACGTGCCCGAGGGCTGTCCGGTCATGCTGTCGGCCCATGGCTCGGCACCGCAGGTGGTGTCTGCCGCCCGCGCTCGCGGCAGTTACGTGGTCGACTCGGTGTGCCCACTGGTTACCAAGGTGCACCACGAGGTGAAGGTGCGCGCCGGCAAGGGCTACCGCATCGTGTACGTCGGCCACGAGGGCCATGAGGAGGCGGTGGGCACGATGGCCGTCGCGCCCGACGCGATCTCGCGAGTCGAGAGTGTCGCCGAGGTCGATGCTCTCCCCCAGTTCGATCAGCCGGTGGCGTTGCTGGCACAGACCACGCTGTCGCACCGCGACTGGGAAGGCGTCGCCGTCGCCGTACGCGAGCGGTATCCAGCGGTGTGGTCTCCGGGCCGCAGCGACCTGTGCTTTGCCACAACCAACCGCCAGTCGGCTCTGATCGCGATGGCGCCGCGGTGCGACGCGATCGTGGTGATCGGCTCGGCCAACTCGTCGAACACCCGCGCGCTGGAGAAGCTGGCCGTGGAGGCCGGCTGCCGTCGGGTGTATCGGGTGAACGGCGTCGAAGAATTGCCGGCCGATCTGGGTGGTGTGGTCGGGATCACCGCAGGCGCATCGGCCCCCGAGGAACTGGTCGAGGCGATCATCGCCCACCTCGCCCCAGCGCGTGGGGTCGAGCCGGTACGCGTCACCGAGGAGGACGAGTACTTCCCGCCGCCGCGCAACATCCGCGACATGCAAGCAGCGATCGGAGTGGCCGCAGCGGCGATGTGCGGCGGCCCGGCGCAGGTGTCGGCAGTGTTCGACGACCGCAGCTTGGCCGCCAGCGATGTCCTGGCCACGCTCGTCGCTTCGTAGCCTGGCGGGCATGCTCTCGCCCACCGCCTCCACGGTTCGCCTGTTCCTCCACGTGTTCGCCTCGGCGGTATGGGTAGGTGGTCAGTTCGTCGTCGCAGGCATCGTGCCCGGCATGCGGCGGGCGCACCCGCAGGCGCTCAAGACGCTGGCGCTGGGGTTCGGCCGCGTCGCCTGGCCTGCGTTCGCGGTGGTGGTGGTGACCGGCATGTGGAGCCTGATGGAGATCGACATCACCGCCACCACGGCGGCCTACCAGACGACGATCGGGGTGAAGATCGCCTTCGCGATCGCGGCCGGCATGGCCGCGGGAGTGCACGCGGCCGGTAGGAGCAGGCTGGCGGTTGCTCTCGGCGGTGCTCTCGGCGCGCTGTTCTCCGTGGTAGCACTGTTTCTCGGGGTGTTGCTCGACACGGGTCGCGCCTGACAAGTTGGCACGCCGCCGACCTGATCCCGACTCGACGTGATCCCGACTCGACGTGGGTTGCGGCCGAAGGGCGGCGCTAGTTGCGCGGCACCTTGCTCCACGGTACGTCACGATCCACGCGCACATCGCCGGGCAGCGCGAGAACCCGTTCGCCGAGGATGTTGAGCATCACCTCGGTGGTGCCACCCTCGATCGAGTTCGCACGCGAGCGCAGGAACGCCTTCTGCGGGTACTGGTACTCCATCGCCTGCTCGGGTCGGGTCATGGTGTAATCCTGATAAAGCATTCCCTCGGGCCCGAGGACGTTCATCAACATCTCGTAGATGTCCTTGTTGAGATTGGCCGACGCCATCTTGCCGATCGAGCCCTCCGGCCCGGGATCACCCATCTTGCGGTTCTGGTTGGCTCGGATGTTGGTGAGCCGCAGCACCTCGGCCCTGGTCCACAGCTTCATCACCTCGTCACGCGTCGCGGCATCCTTGCGCCACGCGGGAGCCTCCGCCCAGGCCCTGATCAACGGCGAGATCGCCCCCGAACCCTTCTGTGGGATCATGCCGCCGATCGACACACGCTCGTTCATCAGCGTCGTCAGCGACACTCGCCAGCCGTCGCCTGGCTTCCCCAGCATCTCCGCCGCAGGAATCCGCGTGTCGGTGAAGTAGACCTCGTTGAACTCTGCCTCGCCCGTCATCTGTCGCAGGGGCCGCACCTCCACACCCGGTGCCTGCATGTCGACCACGAACGCAGTGAGACCGGCGTGCTTCACCGCCTCCGGGTCGGTGCGCACCACCAACAGACCCCAGCGCGACAGGTGGGCCAGCGTGGTCCACACCTTCTGTCCGTTGACCACCCACTCGTCACCGTCGCGCACGCCACGCGCCGACAACCCGCCGAAATCGGAGCCGGCCCCCGGCTCGCTGAACAGCTGACACCAGATCTCCTCACCGGTGAACAGCGGGCGCAGGTACCGTGCCTTCTGCTCGGCGCTGCCCCACACGTGCACCGTCGGTCCGCACATGCCGTGGCCGATCGGATTGCGCCCGATCGGGTTGGGGGCACCTGCCGCGTAGATCCGCTCGTTGATCGTCTTCTGCAGCTTCGGGTTGAGTCCCAGGCCGCCGCACCCCTCGTCGAAGTGCACCCACGCCAGCCCGCGATCGAACTGCGCGCCGAGGAAGTCGACATCGGACACCTGCTTGGGGGGGAACTTCGTCAACAGGTCGTCGACGAGCGCGATCACGCGGTCTTCTTCGGTACTCATCACGCGGATGTTAGTCGCCGAGGTGGCTGTCGAACCCAGCCGACAGCCGTCGACCGTCGGCCCCGGCCGAGCGATCCGCAGCGAGTAAGGCCGCTAGTTCCAGTGCCGCAGCCAGCGAGCGTGCTCGTGCGCCTCGTTGGCCAACTCAGGAAATGCCGAACGCAGCTGCGCCAGTACTCGCAACGGTTGGGGGTCGTCCATCGCCACCAGCGTCTGCTTGAGGTTGTTGAGGATGCGCAGCAGGATCGAGCGGGTGTGCGCAGGCACCAGCAGGCGCCGGTCGAGTGGCTCGCTGCGCCCCGTCGCCCGCTGCCACACCTGTTCGACCTCGTCGGCGGTGTGGATCGTGCCGTTGAACGGGTCGCCGAACATGCCCCCGCTCTCCACCAAGAAGTGCCCGGGCAGGCCGATGCCGTCGATCTGCAGGCCCAGCCGCTTGCCGACCTCGATGGCGCACACGGACAGCGTGATCGGGATGCCGACACCACGCTCGATCACCTGGTGGAGGAACGAGTTGCGCGGGTCGCCGTAGTCGTCACGGTTGCCCCGCAGGCGACCGGAGGTGAACAAGGACTCCATCACCGAAGGAAAGCTCCTGCCGCACATCTCGCTCAGTCTGTCGAGACCGTTGAGTACCTCGCCCGGCTCGACTGCGGGGTCGAAGGAAGTGCCGATCAGGGCGGCCAACAGGTCGAGGCGGGCCATCGCGGTACGGCGGTTCACCAGCTGCACGAACCGCTCGGCCGACTCCACACCCGCACGGTACCGCCGTGTACGGTCGAGCGGCATGTATCCCGGAGCACACGCTGCGACCACACCCGACAAGCCGGCGGTGATCGTCACCGGTAGCGGGTTCACCCAGACCTTCGCCGAACTCGACGCGGCAGCCAACCGGGTCAGCCACCTGCTGCGCGCCGCCGGTGTGCGCCCCGGCGACCACGTCGCGATCTGCATGGAGAACCACGATCGCTACTTCGAAATCACTTGGGGCTGCTACTACGCGGGAGCGATCTACACCAACTGCTCGAGCCGGCTCACCAGCGGCGAACTGGCCTACATCCTCAACGACTCGCAGGCCAAGGTCTTCTTCACCTCGCGCTACAAGGCCGACCAGGCCGCCGAGATCCTGCCAGACACGCCCGAGATCGCGTTGCGGCTGATGCTCGACGGCACCATCCCCGGCTACGAGAGCTACGAGGCCGCGGTGGCCGCCCAACCCGACACCACCTTGCCCGAGCAGCGCTACGCAGGCACCGACATGCTCTACTCCTCGGGCACCACCGGCAAGCCCAAGGGTGTGGCCAGGCAGTTCGTGGAGAACCCGCTCGAATCGACTCCGTCGGCCGTAACCGGGCTGCTGTCATTGCTCTTCGGTGGCACGCAGGAGATGGTCTACCTCTCCCCTGCTCCCCTGTACCACGCCGCACCGCTGCGCTTCTGCCTCTCCGCCCACCAACTGGGTGCGACCGTGGTGGCGATGGAGCACTTCGATCCCGAGGCCTACCTCGCGGCAGTCGAGCGCTACCACGCCACCCACAGCCAGGTGGTGCCGACGATGTTCGTGCGCATGCTGAAGCTGCCCGCAGACGTGAGATCGAAGTACGACGTGTCGTCGCTGCAATGCGTGATCCACGCCGCCGCTCCGTGCCCGGTGCCGGTCAAGGAGCAGATGATCGAGTGGTTCGGCCCGGTGATCCACGAGTACTACGCGGGCACCGAGGGCAACGGCTTCGTCTACTGCAACAGCGACATGTGGCTGGCCCACAAGGGCACCGTGGGGATGCCGATCAGCTGCACGCTGCACATCTGTGGTGACGACGGCAACGAGGTGCCGGTGGGCGAGTCGGGCACGGTCTACTTCGAGGGCGGCGCCGAGTTCGAGTACCACAACGATCCGGAGAAGACAAAGGGGTCGCGCCACCACACGCAGCCTTGGAGCACCCTCGGCGACGTCGGCTACCTCGACAGCGACGGCTACCTGTACCTCACCGACCGCAAGGCCTACATGATCATCTCCGGCGGGGTGAACATCTACCCGCAAGAGACCGAGAACGTGCTCGTCACCCATCCGAAGGTGATCGACGTCGCCGTGTTCGGGGTGCCCAACGACGAGTTTGGCGAGGAGGTGAAGGCCGTCGTGCAACCGGCGACGATGCCCGCCGATGATGCCGCCGCCGAGGCCCTTGCGAAGGAATTGATCGTCTACTGCCGCAGTCAGCTGGCCGACGTGAAATGCCCACGCTCGGTCGACTTCCGCGCCGAACTGCCCCGCCACCCGACCGGCAAGCTGTACAAGCGGCTGTTGAAGGACGAGTACTGGGCCGCTTCCGGGCGGACGATCTGACCGCTGGGCGCGGTGTCACCGGGCACCGCCTCGGCAGTAGCCTCGCCCATCAGGAGGTGCACGCGGTGGCGGAGGACGACGACCTCGCCGGCGAACTGATCAGCGTTTCCGACGGGCAGATGCGCGCCGGGCTGCTGGCGCGCCTCGCCTTCACCGACCGCCCGATCGTGGTGTCGGGCATCCTCGGCACGCTCATCACCGCCGCCATCGTCGCTTGGGCGGCTGCTTGGTGGCAGGTGGCGCTGTTCGTCCTCACCCGCCTGGCACTGGCGTTCGGCACCCAGGCACTCTCGCGTCGGGTGAACGCGCTCAGTCCAGAGGTAGCCGTTGCCCAGGGATACCTGAACGTGATGGATGCATGGATGGCAGCCGTGGCTCTGAGCTGGGCCAGCGTTGTCTTCTTCGCTCCCTCGCCGGTGCTGCAGAAGGCGCCGGCGGTGCTCAGCCTGGTGGCGGTGATCGCCGTGGAGAGCGTGGTCGTGCTGCTCGCCTCCGTCACCAAGCGGTCGATCCTGGTCGTGATCGGCACCTTCTGGGCGTGCCTCACATTGCGGGTGCTGCTCGACGACGGCGACGCGCGCCTGGCATTCCTGCTCTGCAACCTCGCC
>CAUJEE010000046.1 GCA_963169215.1 Actinomycetota bacterium | reverse complement strand
CGATGTTCGTCACACTGTTGTTCGTGTACGGCTTCTTGTACTACGGCAACTACCGCTACCGACTGCCTTACGAGCCGCTGATGATGATCGTCGCCGCGCTGGTGGTCGACCGCGGGTGGCAGGGCCTGAAAGCCGCTCGCGCCGTCGACAGCCTCGTGCCGGCGCCACAAGCCGAAGTGGAGTAATCGTCGGCTACAGCTCGAGGCGCGCCAGCCACAGGCCGGGGGCGTCGAGTTCGGCTGGGGTGGGCAACGGGTCGGGTTTGGCGAACATCTCCGTCAGGCGGTTCTCGCCGACCCGGTCGGCGACCCCGGCGGTGAAGGTCTTGCCCCGCTGCACCTGATTCTGGGTGAGGCGCAGGCCCAGCAGGCGTTGCACGAACAGATCGTCGGGCGACGTCTCCAGTCGCCGGCGGCGCACGGCCTCGGCGATGCGCAACGCGTCGCCACCGATCACTCGCGCGGCCACCGAGTCGACCAGGTAGTCGACGGTGCCGACCACTGCCGCCACAGCGGCATCGAGGCTGGGGGCAAGCTCCGCCTGCTCGGGCGATTGCACCGCCCCGAGCAGCAGGCCCGGGTCGCCGAGCAGCCTCTGCATCGCCTGCATCGGGTCGCCTGCGTCTCCCGGGTCGATCGCCCCGAGTTGCTCGGCAACAGCCGCCGGATCAGGGTGGAAGCCGCCCACGTAGCGGCGCACGAGGGTGGTGTACTGCTCGCGCAGCGTCGGCAGCGAGAACAGCGCGTGGCCGATCATCTCCTGGGCCAGCACCCACAGCCGCATCTCGTCGACCGGCAGGCTCCATTCGCCGGCGAAGGCGTCGATCGCCGTCGGCACCACCAGCAGCGCGTTGTCGCCACGCGGTATCGGCAGGTCGTACTGACCGAATGTGCGCGTGGCCATCCGCCCTACCATCGACCCGACAGCGAGGCCCATCATCGCCGGCTGCATCAACTGCGTCAGGTTGGCCATCATCGCCAGCATCGGATCGCCACTGTCGGCCGCGTCGTCGGTCGACTCGTTGCCGCCGTCGCCGTTCGGCCGTCGACCGAGCGATGTCGCCAGTTCGGTAAACAGCGGGCGGTAGGCCTCGAGTGTGCGCTGGGCCCAGGTCCCGCGACTCACCGGGGTTATCTCCGGGAAGGCCCCATCGTGCCCGGTGAGGTCGCGCACGTGCATCTCGACGATGCGGCCGAGATGTTCGAGGGCGATGCGCACGGCCGGGTCGACGTTGGCCTCGGTAGACCCGCTGGTGCTGGCCAGGGCGGCGAACTGGCGCGCCGCGTCCCAGTTCAGGGGCCCTTGCCCGGCGAGCATCTTGGCCAGATCGCCGAACATCGGCAGATTGGCGAACGGGTTGCCGCCCGGCTCGTCGCCTGATCGACCACCGCTGTCGTCCATGGCGGAAGCCTACGGCCGGCAGCCCGCGAACCGATAGCGTCGGTACCGTGCAGTCAGGTCGCTCGACGTTGTCTGGTGCCGGGTCAGGTGCCGTGACTGGTGCCGTGTCGCGGGCCACAGCGGTCGACGCGGTGCCTGTGCATGTGGGGGAGGGCAGCGATGCCCTCGGGTCGCGGTTGCTTCGCGCGCTGGCCGCCAGCTCTGCGTTGCGGGCGGCGCGTGCCGACGAATGCGCCGTGCTGGTGTGGTTGGCCGCCGCCGACGCCGACTCGCGGGCGTCGCGCGGAGAGAGCGCGCTGGTTGGCCTGCACGACGCACTGCGGGGTTGTGCCGGGGTGCGTCACGTCGTGCTCGTGTCGTCGGCGATGGTCTACGGGGCGTGGGCCAACAATCCGGTACCGCTCACCGAGGACGCTCTCTTGCGACCTGACGTCGGGTTCCCCTATGCCCGCCAGTTGGGCACCGCCGAGCAGATGGTCGACGAGTGGCGCACGGCAGCAGCGGGACGCTCGGTCACGGTGCTGCGACCGGCGATCACGATGGCTGCCGGTGGCACTGGCCGCCTGGCCGGCGCGCTCGCCGCGGGGCTCGGCCAGCGCATGGGCGAGGCCGATCCACCGGCGCAGTTCCTCCACCTCGACGACCTGGTGAGTGCGGTGATGCTTGCCACCGAGCGACGCCTCGACGGCATCTACAACGTCGCGCCCGACGGTTGGATCGCCGGCGAGCGCGTGCGCGCTCTCGCCGGTGGGGTCCCCCGCCTGAAGCTGCCCGATCGGCTCAACGAAGTGGTCAACAGCCTGCGTTGGCGCTTCCAGCGCGGCCCGATTCCGCCCGGGCTGAGCAGTTACACCCGCTGGCCGTGGCTGGTGGCCAACGACAAGCTGAGAGAGCAGGGCTGGCTGCCGACGGTGACCAACGAGCAGGCCTACGTGGAGGGCACCGAGGCCAAGTGGTGGACGATGGTGTCACCCAAGCGCCGCCAGGAGATCGCGCTGGTCGGCGTCGGTGCCCTCTTGCTGGTGCTCATCACAGTCGTGGTTCGCGCCGTTCGCCGCCGTCGCATGTAGCGCGCTACAGGGCCGTGCGCGGCTCGGCCAACACCACCTCGACGTCGGCCGTCTCGCCGTCGGATCCCCGCACGGTGAGCACCACCGTGACACCGGGTTGTAGTTCGGCGAGGTGGCTGATCAGCGCGTCGCAGTCGGCGAGCACGATGCCGTCGGCGGCGAGGATGACGTCGCCGGTGATCAACCCGGCAAGCGCCGCCGGACCGTCGGGGTCGACCGCGCCGATCACCAGCAGCGAGGCGGGGTGGTCGTTGATGACCACCCCCAGCCACACACCGGCGGCCTCGGCAGCCGGCACCAACGCTGCCCGCATCTGGTCGAGACGGTCGAGTGCGACCAGGCGTGCCGTGCCGTCGTCGTCGTGGGTGCACAGAGCCACCAGCTGCCCCGCGTCGTTCACCACCGGTGCCCCTTCCGGCACCGACTCGTCGGCCTCGAACTCGGCTGCCGCCAGGCCGCCACTGCCAACGACGATCGCCACATCCGGTGCGCCGAGCACAGTGAGCTGGTCACCGACGGCGGCTCCATCGGCGACCTCGAACGATTCTTCGACCAGCGACTGTGTCGGGTCGGGTGCGAGCACCGCCAGGCCGTGGCGCTCGTCGACCAACAACACTTCCGCCTGGCCGGTGCTGCCACTGGCGTACTCGATCTCCACCGTCGTTCCTTCGGCCACCGCCGGGGCAGTGGTCACCAGCAGCGTGCCACCGTTCACCGGCACGGCCACCATCGCCGGACCGGCAGCGACGACGGTGGTCTCGTCGGGTGACGTGTGGCGTAGCTGCACGGTGGGCACCGGAGCGGCCAGCGGGCGGCGCGGCGCGGTGGTGACCGCTCGCGGCCGTTCGGTGCCGTCCGGCCCCCCTGCGTCGCCTCCGGGCTGACTGGCAGTGGCGAGGCCGTCGGCCAGCGAAACGGTTTCTTGCGAGCTGCCGGCGAGGTCGAGCACGCTGTCGGCACCGAGGGATACGAACGTGGAACGGGCACTCTCGACGGTGCCACGCCCGGCGCGCGTGGGCAGCGTCGTCCACAGCACGGCGAACACCAGCAGCCCGCTCACCACGCTCGTGGCGAGCATCAGCCCGCGGCCGATCACCAGCGGCGGCTCGGTGACCTGCCACTCGTGGGCACCCACCTCACTGGGGTGGCGCCACCTGCGTTCATGGGCCGGCAACGGCGCGAGCGGCTCCAGCTCTTCGTCGCTCCACTCCTCGGGTCCCACGATTCAGCGAGGTTAGTGAGCCTGCCCGGCCTTGTCTCGTCGCCCCTCCCCGACAGCCTCCCCGGCCGCCTCCCCGTGGTGTGCAGCACCCGTACGGCTACCATCACATGTCGTGCAACCTCCGGCGTCCGGCAACTCATGGTTGGGCATCACCGACCGCGTGCTGCCCGTCGCGACGGCGTACGAATGGTGTGTTTCTCCCGACTGTGGAGCCGTGGTGCTGTTCAGTGGCACTGTGCGCGACCACTCTGTCGACGACGATGGGCGCCGTGACGGTGTCGAGCAGCTCACCTACGAGGCCTACGAGGAGCAGGTGCTGCGCTCGTTCGCGGCGATCGAGGACGAGATGCGCCGACGGTGGCCGCAGGCCGGTCGCCTGGTGTTGCTGCACCGCACGGGCGTGGTACTGCTCGGTGAAAGTTCGGTGCTGGCGGTGGTAGCTGCGCCCCATCGCCCGGAGGCCTTTGAGGCAGCGCGATATGCGATCGATGCGCTGAAAGCCTCGGCGCCGATCTGGAAGCACGAGGTGTGGGCCGATGGAGCCGACTGGGGCACCGGTGGCACCGTGCCCGTCAGCCCGACGGCAGTGCGTGGGGCCGGACGATGATCGTGCTCGTCATCGGCATTGTCGTCGTCGTCGCCGTCGTGGCGGCGCTCGTCGTGCTGCGCCGCATCCCGCGCCACGACACCGGAGTCACTCGCTTTCAGCGCCATATCGATGCCCTCTCGCCCGAGGCACGGCGGGCAGTGATCGACCGAGGCACGCAGCACCCAGACGGTCGGCGCGAGCAGCGGGACAACTGACCATGGCCCGCGACCTCGCCATCGACCTCGGCACCGCCAACACGCTGGTGTACATGAAGGGCAAGGGCATCGTGCTCAACGAGCCCTCGGTGATCGCGCTCAACCGGCAGACGGGTGAGGTGCTGGCCACCGGGCGCGAGGCGTGGCAGATGATCGGCCGCACGCCCGGGTACATCGTCGCTGTGCGCCCCTTGCGCGGTGGGGCGATCACCGACTTCGAGATCACCGAGCGCATGATCCGCCTGCTTCTGCAGCGCGTTGGGGTAAGCCGCTTCTCGCGCCCGAAGGTGGTGATCTGCGTGCCCTCGGCGATCACCGAGGTCGAGCGTCGCGCGGTCACCGACGCGGCCCGCCGCGCCGGCGCCGCCGACGCGCAGCTGATCGAGCAGCCGATGGCCGCGGCGATCGGTGCCGACCTGCCGATCGACGAGCCGGTGGGCAACATGGTGATCGACATCGGCGGTGGCACCACCGAGTCGGCGGTGATCTCCCTCGGCGGCATCGTCGCGCTCGAGGCGGTGCGCGTCGGCAGCTTCGACATCGATGCCGCGATCCAGTCATATGTTCGCCGCGAACACGGCATTGCCATTGGCGAACGCACCGCCGAGGAAGTGAAGATGGCCATCGGCTCGGCGGCTCCCACCGAGGACGAGGCACAGGCCGAAGTGCGCGGTCGCGATCTGATGACCGGCCTGCCGCGCACGGTGATCCTCACCCCCGAGGAGGTGCGCTTCGCCATCGACGACCCGGTGAGCAGCATCATCTCCTCGGTCGCCCGCTGCCTGGCCAAGTCGCCGCCGGAGTTGGCCCAGGACTTCCTCAACCGCGGCATGTTCCTCGTCGGCGGCGGCGGCATGCTGCGCGGGTTGAAGCAGCGCATCGAGAAAGAGACCAACGTGCCGGTGCGCATGTCGAACATGCCGCTCGAAGCGGTCGTGCTCGGCGCCGGGCACTGCATCGAGCACTACGACGCGCTGAAGGGCATGTTCATGGGTGCGCGCCGCTGATGCGGGCGCTGGTCGACGCGACCCATGTGCTCGACGGCGGGCTGGCCGCCATCCGTCGGCAGTACCACGTTCCGGATGGGTTCGCCGAGGCAGTCGAGCGGGCCGCCGCGTCTGCTGCCCGCCGTTCGGCGACGGCTCACGTCGACCGCACCGATCGCCCGTTCGTGACCCTCGACCCGGCGAGCAGCACCGACCTCGACCAGGCCTTCACGATCGAGCGCCGCGGTGGCGGCGCGGGCTCACCCGACGGCGATCTGCTGCTGCACTACGCGATCGCCGATGTCGGTTGGTTCGTGCAGCCCGGCGACGCGCTCGATGCTCAGGCGTGGGAGCGCGGCGCCACCATCTACATGCCCGACGGCAAGGCCCCGCTGTACCCGGCGGCGCTCGCCGATGGTGCGGCCAGCCTGCTGCCCGACGTCGACCGCCCGGCGGTGGTGTTCCAGGTGAGCCTGTCGCCGGAGGGCAACGCCGTGCTGGAAGGCGCGGAGCGGGCGGTGATCCGCAGCCGGGCCAAGCTGGCCTACGCCACCGTCACTGCCGAGCAACTGCCCAGTGAGTTCGGCGAGTTCGTGCGCCGGATGGCCGCCGCCGAGGAGCAGCGTGGGGCGGCGCGGGTGGAGTCGCCCGAGCAGGAGGTCGAGCGCGACGATGGGCGCTACCGGCTGAGCTTCAGGCCGCGACTGGAGAGCGAGCGCAACAACGCCGCTCTCTCGCTTGCCACCAACCTTGCCGTTGCGGCGGCGATGCACGCGGCCGGGGTGGGGCTGTTCCGGGTGATGCCCGCACCCGACGAGCGGGCCGTGCGTCGCCTGCGTCTGACGGCGCGTGCCCTGCAACTGCGCTGGCCGGCGGAGCAGAGCCTCGAGCAGTACACGCGCACGCTCGCTGCCGCCGATCCGCCACAGGCCGCGTTCATGCTGGCCGTGCGCCGCGCCGGCGGAGGGGCCGAGTACCGCGTCCACCAAGCGGGCGTCGTGCCGTGGCACGCGGCGATGGCGGCGCCCTACGCCCACGCCACCGCGCCGTTGCGTCGTCTGGCCGACAGGTACGTGGTCGAGACCGCGCTGGCGATCGCGTCGGGGTCGGCCGTGCCCGATCACGTCGTGGCCGCGCTGGCGGAGCTGCCCACGGTGATGGCTCGTGCCGACCGTCTCGGCAACACGATCGACCGCGAGGTCGCCGATCTCGCGGAGGCGGTGATGCTGCACGGCCACGAAGGGGAGACCTTCGACGCGGTGGTGGTCGACGAGGACGCCGATGGCGCGCGCATCCAGCTGTGCAGCCCGGCGGTGCTGGCGCGGGTGGCGGCGCGGCGGGTGAACCCTGGCGACGAAATCAGGGTCAAGCTGCTCTCCGCCGACCCGGTGGCGCGGCGAGTGCAATTCGTCCGCGTCGGCTGAGTGCGGCCCGCCGTTGGGGAGCGCACCCGTCGGCGGGGATCATCTGGGGACGATTGCCAGCACCCGCCCGGCGGAGTACTCCAGCACGTACATCGTGCCATCCGGGCCACTCACCAGCGCGCTCACCAGCCCCCTGCTACCGAGCCGCACCACCGCGGCACCGGGGGTGGCGACGAAGGCCCACATGTCGCCGCTGCAATAGTCGGCAAACACGTACCAGCCGTACAGGCTGGGGATCGAGTTGCCGCGGTAGACCGCGCCGCCGGTGATCGAGCAGTCGTCGTCGCCGTGGGTGTAGGCATGCACCGGAGGCACATGGCCGGGAGCGGATTGGTCGGTGTTGTACGGCCGGGTGCCCTCGAACGCGCTCCAGCCGAAGTTCGCACCGCGACCACCGCCATCGGCGGCGCGGGCGAGGTTCACCTCCTCGAAGCGGTTCTCGCCGACGTCGCCGATCCACAGGTCGCCGGTGGCCGGGTCGAACGAGAAGCGCCATGGGTTGCGCAAGCCGTAGGCCCAGATCTCCGGGCGCGCCCCCGCCGTTGCGACGAACGGATTGTCGGCCGGCACCGTGTAGGACGCGCCGTCGCCGGGGGTGGGATCGATGCGCAGGATCTTGCCGTGCAAGTCGCCGAGGTTCTGCGCCGTGCGCAGCCCGTCACGCCCGCCCGACCCGTCGCCGACACTGACGTACAGGTAGCCGTCGGGGCCGAAGGCCAGTTGGCCTCCGTTGTGGTTGGGGAACTGTTGGGCGATCGACAGCAGCACCCGCTTGCTGGCGGCATCGAGCGTGCCATCGTCGCGTACTGCGTACTCGGCGACGGTGACCGAGCCGGCGACGTCGTTGTAGTCGACGTAGGCGAGCGGCGCGGTTGGGTGGAAGGTGAGGCCGAGCAGTCCCTGCACGTCCTTCAGCGAGATCTCGTTGCGCAGGTCGAGCGCGACCTCGGCCGGCCCGCCGTTGCGTATGCGCAGCACGAGACCCTCACGCTGGACGACGTAGGGCACCGGGTCGTCCGCCCGCCAAGCCAGGTCGAGTGGCTGACGCAGGCCGGAGGCGATGGCGACGACGGTGATGTCGCGCGCGTTCGGGGTGAGGGTCGGCGCGGTCGTGGTCGGCGCCACCGTGGAGGTGGTGGTCGATTGCGCCGTGGTGCTGGGCGCGGGCGCGGGCGCGGTGGTGGATGCGGCGGTGGTGCTCGACGCCGCGTGTGCGGTCGTCGGCGCTGCCGTCGTCGCTGGGGTGGGCTGCGTCGTGGTCTCGCCGTCTGCGCATGACGACACCGCAGCCAGCGCCGACACCGCGGACAGCGCGGCCAGCGTGCGCAGCAGTGATCGGTGACGCATCGGCGGCCAGTTCCTAGGCGGGGTCGATGCGCACGATGCGGCTGGCGCTGTGGTCGAGCAAGTACAGCGCGTTGTCCGGACCGGCGACGATGGCCGCGATGTTGCCCGCGCCGCCCGCCAACTCGACCACCTCGGGGGCCTCACCGGTGCTCGTCCGCAGCGCCCAGACCTGCCCGGTGCAGTAATCGGCGAACACGTACCAGCCGGTGAGCGTGGCGATCGCATCACCGCGGTAGACCACTCCACCGGTCACCGAGCAGCCACCTTCGTTGTGCGAGTACTCGTGTACGGGCATAGTCGCGCCGTCGGCGGGTTGGTCGGTGTTGAAACGATGCGTGCCCTCGAACGCGCTCCAGCCGTAGTTCACCGCACGGCCGCCGCCGTCCGCGGCGAGCGACAGGTCGATCTCCTCCCACTCGCCCTGGCCGACGTCGCCAATCCACAGGTCGCCGGTGGCCTGGTCGAAGGAGAAGCGCCACGGGTTGCGCAGGCCGTAGCTCCAGATCTCGGGGCGTGCCCCCGGGGTGTCGACGAACGGGTTGTCGGAAGGCACCGAGTAGGGGGCGGCGGTGCCGGCGCGAGGGTCGATGCGCAGCAACTTGCCGAGCAGGCTGTCGAGGTCGAGACCGTTGCGCTCGGGGTCGTTGGCGGCACCGCCGTCGCCGGTGCCGATGTACAGGTAGCCGTCCGGTCCGAAGAGCAGCTTTCCGCCGTTGTGGTTGCCGTTGGGGTGGTCGATGGTGAGCACCGTCCGGCGGCTGCCGGCATCGAATGCGCCGTCGGGGCGCACCGCGTACTCGTTGATCGTGAGTGTGCCGTCGCGTGCGGTGGTGTAGGTGTAGGCGAGATCGTCATCGGGGTGGAAGGCAAGGCCGAGCAATCCCTGCTCGAACTCATCGCCCAGTTGATCGCGCACATCGAGCACGGTGCCGTCGACCGCGCCGCCGCGCACCCGCACGATGCGACCGCGCTGGAGCACGACGAACGGGTCGGGGTCGCCCTCCCGCCACACCATCTCGACCGGCCGTTCGAGGTCGCCGAGCACCTCGGTGAGGGTGATGTCGGCGGGGCCGGGCGCGGCCGTCGGCGCGGTGGCGGGCGTGGTGGTATCGGCCGTGGTGACGTCGCTGCCGTCGGTGGTTGGCGCAGCGCTCGTGGGCGGGGCCGTGGTCGGCGTGCTCGCCGCGGCGTCGTCGCGACCACCGTCGTCACCGCATGCGGTGAACACCAGGGCTAGCGCGACCAGCGCTACCGCCGCGCACGATCTGCGGTTGTCGGCGACGAACCTCATCGGTCGACTCTCACCAATCCTTCCTGTGTCACCGTCACTGCCAACTGACCGTCGGCGGTGTAGATCTTGCCTTCAGCCAGCCCGCGCGAGCCGTGTGTCGATACCGCCGACTGCACGTAGAGCAGCCACTCGTCGGCGCGAAATGGGCGGTGGAACCACATCGCGTGATCGAGGCTGGCCATCTGCACGCCGGGTGTGTCCCACGCCAGGCCGAAAGGCAACAGCGCGGTGTCGAGCAAGGTCATGTCGCTCGCGTAGGTGACCACGCAGGCATGCAGCGTGGGGTCGTCGGGCAGCGTGCCGTCGGCGCGCATCCACACCTGCTGGCGCTCGGCGCTCACCCCGCCGCGGGCGAGCGGGTCGACGGTGACGTAGCGCAGGTCGATCGGCCGCGGCCGGTCGATGATGCTGCCCAGCTGTTCTCTGAGCGGCGCCATCCGCTCCTTGAAGTCGGGGAGCGATTCGGGTGGGGGCACGTCGAGCGGTGCCTGGAGCTGGTGGTTGAGGCCGCTTTCGGGGATGTGGAAGCTGGCCTGCAGGTTGAAGATCGCCCGCCCGTTCTGGATGGCCACGACGCGGCGGGTGGAGAAGCTCTTGCCGTCGCGGATGCGGTCGACGTCGTAGAGGATCGGGCGCGTCGGGTCGCCGGGGCGCAGGAAGTAGGCGTGAAGCGAATGAACTGCCCGTCCGGGCTCGACTGTGCGCGTCGCGGCCACCAGCGCTTGGCCTGCCACCTGTCCGCCGAAGACCCGGATCCGGCTCTCGTCGGGGGAGACACCGCGGAACAGGTTGACCTCGATCTGCTCCAGATCGAGGAGGGTGACGAGCTGGTCGAGGGGGATCACCGGCCCATCTTCGCAGGTAGCGTTGCCCGCATGCCCATCGACGCCGCGCTGCGCTCTCGGGCCCTGGCGGCCACCGGGTTCATGCCTGCCGACGAGGGCGACGCGCTCCACGCCGCGGCTGTCGAGGCCGGCGCGGCGCTGCCCGGCCTGCCGTTCGTCGAGGTCGGGTCGTACTGCGGTCGCTCGACGGTGTGGCTCGGCGCGGCGGCGCGGGCCTGTGGCACGGTGCTGTTCGCCGTCGACCACCACCGCGGCAGCGAGGAGAACCAGGCCGGCTGGGAGCATCACGACCCGACGCTGGTCGACCCGCGGACAGGAGCGATGGACACCCTGCCGCGCTTTCGCGACACGATCCACGATGCCGGTCTGGAGGATGTCGTGTTCGCCGTCGTCGGCCAGTCACGGCTGGTGGCCGCGCACTGGGCGACACCGAGCGCGTTCTTGTTCATCGACGGTGGGCACGGCGAGCAGCCCGCCGCCGACGACTACGCGGGTTGGACGCCGCACGTGGCGATGGGGGGAACGCTGGCGATCCATGACGTGTTCTCCGACCCGACCGAGGGCGGGCGCCCGCCGTACGAGCAGATCTTCCGCCCGGCGGTCGACAGCGGCCGCTTCCAACCGGTGAGCGCCACCGGGTCGCTGCACGTGCTCCGCCGCGTCGGCTGACTGCTTGGTACTGTCGCTGCGTGTCGGACCAGCCGCCTGCCTCGCCTGAGCCGTCCGAGCCGTCCGAACCGGCACCCGAACCGGCACCCGAACCGGCACCCGAACCGGCACCCGAACCGAAGGGGCCGGACGAGCCATCGCCCACCGTCGAGGTGGAGGTGACGGCGGAGTCGGCGGAGGTGGTGGAGTCGGGCGAGTCGGAGTCTGAGTCGGCGGAGTCGGAGTCGGCGGCAGCTGAACCGGCCGAGGCCGAGGCATCGGAGGCTGAGGCAGCGGAGGCAGCGGAGGCAGCGGAGGCGTCAGAGGCGTCAGGAGACTCTGTCGACCCGCTGGGGGCAGGGGAGTCGACCGTGTCGTCCGAGCCGGCCGAGCCGGTGGTGGAAGGGGCTGCGCAGCCGACCACCGAGGAGCCGGTGGTGGAAGTGTTTGCCGGCGGTGGAGCCGCGATCTCGCCCGACACCGAACGCGTGACGGTGCCGCCGGACCCGAACCGCGGGCGGGGGCGGTCGCCGCTGCCGTGGTGGATTTTCGCCGCAGTGGTGCTGGCCCTGGTGGTCGTCGCGGTCGTGCTCGTGCTCTCCAGCGACGCGGGCAGCGATACACCCGCTGGGGTCGACGAGGCTGGTGCCGAGATCGCGCGTGTAATCGCCACGGCACAACCGACCGACACAGAGGCGGCCGACATCGACTGCCCGGTCGACCTCACCACCGTGGTCGCGCGGTTGCCCGACCCGGAGGCAGCGGGCGAGCTGACCGGGGTTGGTGAGTTCTCCGCGGTGTTGGCCCCACGGGCAGCGCCGGTGGCACTGGTCGAATGCTCCTTCGAGGGTTTCGATGGAGAGTCGGTCGGGATCTCGCTGGGTGTGTTGTCGGACGACAATGGCCACGAGTCGACGATGAAGAGTTTCCTTTCCCGCCACCGCATCACCTTCGACGAACCGCGGGAGTGGCGTGGCGGCACGATCGTCGCTTATTGCGGTAAGCCCACCACCGCAGCCGCCGACGCCGGCTTCGACCCGTTCTGCGAGGTCGACTGGGTACACCCCGACCTGGTCGTGGGCGTGTTCGCCTCTCCGGACGTACTAACTGCCGAGCAGGTCGGCGAATGGCTCGAGTCGACGCTCGACATGATCGTGCAGCAGCTGGCTGCCGGCTAGCGACCACTCAGCCGAACTCTGTGTTGGGTGGGGCGTTCCGTTCGGCCTTCAGCCGAACTCTGTGCAGCCGGGAGTTCGGCCTTCAGCCGTACTCCACGCCCTGGGCCAGGGGGAGGGCGTTGGAGTAGTTCACCGTGTTGGTGGTGCGGCGCATGTAGCCCTTCCACGCGTCGCTGCCGCTCTCGCGGCCGCCGCCGGTGGTCTTCTCCCCACCGAAGGCGCCCCCGATCTCGGCGCCGCTCGGCCCGATGTTGACGTTGGCGATGCCGCAGTCGCTGCCTGCGGGCGACATGAACCGTTCTGCCTCGCGCAGGTCGGTGGTGAAGATGCTGCTGGCCAGACCCTGGGGAACCTCGTTGTGCAGCGCCACCGCCTCGTCGAAGTCGTCATAGGTGAGGGCGTACAAGATCGGGGCGAAGGTCTCGTCGTGCACGATCGCGGTCTGGCCGGGCATGGCCACTATCGCCGGGCGCACGTAGGCCGCGTCGGGCGCGATGTCGGCCAGGTGGCGATCTCCGCCCACCAGCACAGAGCCACCTTGCGACACGGCCGTACTGAGCGCGGCCTGCATCGTGTCGTACGACTTGCGGGTGATCAGCGGCCCGACGAGCGTCTCCTTGGCCAGCGGGCTGCCCACCGGCAGGCTGGCGAAGGCCGTGCTGAGCCGGGCGAGCACCTCATCGGCTCGCGAGCGGTGCACGATCAGTCGGCGCAGCGTGGTGCAGCGCTGACCGGCAGTGCCGGCGGCCGCGAAGGTGACACCGCGCACCACCAATTCGGGGTCGGCGCTGGGTGCGATGATCGCCGCGTTGTTTCCGCCCAACTCGAGGATGCTGCGCCCGAAGCGGGCGGCCACGGCGGCGCCCACCTTGCGACCCATGGGTGTCGACCCGGTTGCCGACACCAGCGATACACGTTCGTCGGCAACCAGTTGCGCGCCGACCGCACCGTCGCCGAGAACCACCTGGTTGAGGTCGGCGGGCAGGTCCATCCCAGCAGCGGCCTGCTCGAACAAGGCGTGTGTGGCGAGGGCGGACAGCGGGGCCAGTTCACTTGGCTTCCAGATCACTGGATTGCCGCACACCAAGGCCAGCGCGGCGTTCCAACTCCACACCGCGACCGGGAAGTTGAAGGCGGTGATCACCAGCGTCGGGCCGAGCGGGTGCCATTGTTCCATCAGCCGGTGGCCGGGGCGCTCGCTGGCGATGGTGAAGCCCTGCAACTGCCGGCTGAGGCCGACGGCGAAGTCGCAGATGTCGATCATCTCCTGCACTTCGCCGAGCGCTTCGCTCTCGATCTTGCCCACTTCCAGCGTCACCAGCCGGGCGAGGTCGGCCTTGTGCGTGCGCAGTTGCGCACCGAGGCGGCGCACCAGTTCGCCACGCACCGGTGCGGGCACGGTGCGCCAGGCGGCGAAGGCGGCGGTGGCGCGAGTGACGGCCGTCGACCCGTCGACGGTTGCGGCCACACCGCCGAGAACGGCCCCGGTGATCGGCGTGCGTGCCGGGTGCGGGCCGTCGGCCAGTGGGGCGGCGCCGCAGGCCGCGAGAGCGGCATCGGCAGAGTTACGTAGTTCGGTCGCAGTGGGAAAGCTCACCCCTCCATCGTGCCACCAACCACCCTCCCGCCCCACCAGCGACTGCCCCTATTCGCCTGTGTCATGGCGGTGCCTCGGAGCCTCGTGGTAGATCCATGACACAGAGGGGGGAGGCGGATGGGATGGTGCGGCGCGGGGTGGCTCGGTTGGGTCGCGACTCAGGAGGTGGTGCGATGCCCGGTGGCGGCGGCCATCACGCCGAGGCCGATGAACATGCCCCCCGAGACCCAGCGGCGCATGATCGTGAGCGTGCGGCCACGCAGCAGTAGATGCCGCATGCTGCTGGCCATCAGCGAATAGCTGCCGTTGAACACGGTGGCGAGCAGCACGAACACCATCCCCAGAACGAGCGACTGCACACCGGCGTTGGGCTCGTCGGCGCGCACGAACTGGGGGAAGATCGACAAGAAGAACAGCGCCGTCTTCGGGTTGAGCGCGTTCACCAGTACGCCCTGGCGGAACGCGGCTTTGATCGACACTCCTGGCTTGTCCGGGTCGATCTGCGCGGGGGCACGGCTGAGGGTGAGGATGCCGGTGACGATCAGGTAGCCGGCCCCGACCCACTTCACCACGGTGAACGCAGTCGACGACGCGGCGAGCACCGCGCTCAGCCCACCGGCCGCGGCCGAAGCCTGGATCAGGTCGCCCACCTCCAGACCGGCGACCGAGGCGAGACCCACCTCGCGGCCGTCGGCGATGCTGCGCTGGAGGATGTAGAACACGGCCGGGCCGGGGATCAGCAACAAGGCGATGGTGGCGGCGCTGAAGGCGAGGAGTGTCGACCAGTCGGGCATCGCTGGCGATGGTATTGGTCAGCCAGGTCGGCAGACGAACACATTCGACGCCGGGCTGGCGCCGGTGATCGCGTCGGCGGCGAGAATCACCGCGGCGCCGGTGTAGGCGCTGGTCTCGTCCGGCGGGAAGGTCACCAACGAGGGGTAGACGATGCCGGTGAAGTAGCTGCCGTCGGCGCGTCGGTGTGGCCTGGTCCAGGCCAGCAGGTCGGTGGCGCGGGAGAAGTCGCCCACCACGGCGTGGGCGATCGACGCCTCGGCGGTTTCGCTGGCCGTGATCCACGGTTCGTCGCTGACGCAGCGGATGCCCCTGCCTTCCATCGCGAACGTCGGCCACCCGTCGTGCAGGCGGCGCACGGCGCGCTCGCCGGTGAGGCAGTGGGTCAAGACCGGGTAGTACCAGTCCATCGCCCAACGCTCCTTGGGCTCGAATGCCTCCGGGTGATCGCCCACCCGGCGGGCGAGCACATCGGCCGCCGCCGCCCAGTCGGGGCGCGGCTCGCGCACCATGTCGGCCAGATGTACGCCGCAACGCAACGCGTGCGCGATGCTGGCCGAGCCGGTGAGCAGGGCGTAGTCCCACGGTGTGTCGTCGGCGGTGCGTGCCCACAGCACGGTTCCGTCGGCGCGTCGCATCGACAGCACCCAGTCGAGGCTGCGGCGCACGGTGGGCCACAGGTTGTCGACGAAACCACGGTCCCACGTGCACAGCCAGTGGTGCCACACGCCGGCGGCGATGTACGCGCACACATTGGTGTCGAGCTTGGCCTCCTCCACGCTGCCGTCGGGCAGGTAGTAGTTCCACCAACTGCCGTCTTCCAGTTGGATGTCGACCAACCACTCGTAGGCCCGCTCGGCATGCCCGTGCAGCCCGGCGACGTCGAGTGCCATTGCCGTCTCGACGTGGTTCCACGGGTCGCAGTGGCCACCAAGGAACCACGGGATCATCCCCGTGTCGAGTTGCAGCGCGGCGATCGACTCCGCTGTCTGCACCACGTCGTCAGCGGAGAGCACGCCTTCGATGTTCGGAACGCGCGAGCGCCTCATCATGCCTTCACCCCGTAGACGACGTAACTCTTGCCGAGCACCGGCGCGAGCACGCGCTCTACGACCTGCAGCGAGCGCGGCCGCTCGACTATCTCCCACTCGAGCAGCTGCCGGTAGCGGGCCACCAAGGGATGGTCATCGCGCCGCGGACCGACTGCGCACCGCAGCCACCAGTACGGCGAGTGCAGAGCGTGGGCGTGGTGACTGGTGGTGACGGTGAGGCCGGCGGTGCGCAGCTTGGCCTTCAGTTCGGTGGCCGAGTAGATGCGCACGTGTCCTCCGGCCGCCTTCGGCGCGTGGTACTCGTCGCTGAGCATCCAGTTGATCTTCTCCGGGTACCACGTCGGCACCGTCGCCGCGAAGGTGCCCGCGGGCTTCAGCACGCGTACCAACTCGCCGATCGCCGCCGTGTCGACCGGGATGTGTTCGAGCACTTCACTGGTGATCACCCGGTCGAACACTCCGTCGGCAAAGGGCAGGCGGGTGGCGTCGCCCTGCAGAGTGCCGACGTAGCGCTCCTCGTCGATCTCGCCCGCTTCCACCATCGCCCCGAATGTGCCGCGGGTGGCGATCATCTCCGCAGCCGAGTAGTCGAGCGCCACCACGTTCGCGCCGTGGCGGGCCAACTCGTAGGCGTGACGGCCGAACCCGGCCCCGGCATCGAGTACCAGGTCGCCGGAACGCACGCCGAGACGGTCGAAGCGGATGGTGAGCATGTGCTAACGACCGGGTCAGATCCGGCCGTTCCTCCGCAGCTTCTCGACATTGGGCGGCATGGCCAGCACCTCGCGGTACTGATCGACCGTCAACTGCGCGCAGTGCCGCCAACTCCAGCGCTCGACCACCCGCTGGCGACCGGCGGCGCCGACACGGGCGCGCAGTTCGGCGCCGGCGGGCGATGGGTCGAGGCCACGGCGCAACGCGGCGGCGAGTGCCTCTACGTCGCCTGCCTTGCACTGCAGCACGGTCTCGCCGTCGGTGCCGGTCACCTCCGGCAGCGCGCCGCCGTCGGTGGCCACCAGGCAGATGCCGGTGCACATCGCCTCGATCGCCGGCAGGCTGAAGCCCTCGTACAGGCTGGGCACGACGGCCAACTCGGCCTCGGCGTAGAGCTCGACGATGCGCTCGTCGGGCACTCCGGACACGAAATCGATGTGCGGACGCAGGCCGAGCTTGTCGATCAGGTCGGCGCTGGCCCCGGCGCGCGGCTTGCCGATGATCGTCAGGCGGATGTCGTCGCGCTCTGTGCGCAGCTTGGCCATCGCCTCCAGCAGGTACGACAGGCCCTTCAACGCCACGTCGGCCGAGGCAGTGGTGATCAGCCGGCCCGGCTGACGGGCGACTCCAGGAAGCGGGGTGAACAGCTCGGGATCGACTCCCACCGGCACCAGTCGCATGCGGTCGAGGCTCACGCCCATGTCGTTGTGGATGTCCTTGATGCTGTTCTCGCTCACCACGACGATGCGCGGCAGGCGGCTGGCGACGCGACCTTGCATCTTCACGAACGAGTACCAGCGGCCGATGCTGCGCTTCTTGCGCCGCCCCTTGGTGTGCTCCATCTCCAGCGCTCGATCGCGGGTGATCGGGTGGTGGAGAGTGACGACGGTGGGGATCATCCGCTCGACCCCGAGGATGCCGTAGCCGAGGCACTGATTGTCGTGCACCAGGTCGAAGTCGCGGCGGCGCTTCTTGAGCTGCTCGTACACGCGCACGCTGAACGCCAGCGGTTCGCCGAAGGTGCCCTTCATGTGGGTGAGTGCCTCGATCACGTCACCCTTGGTCTTCAATTCCCAATAGCCGGGCAGTCGACCGGGGAAGTGGTCGTTCCACAAGTCGAGGCTGGGCAATTGGTGCAGCGGAACACGCTCGTCGAGCACCGGGTAGGGCTGCCCGCTGTACACCTCCACGTCGTGGCCGAGGTCGACGAGCGCCTTGGTGAGGTGGCGGCTGTACACGCCCTGGCCGCCGACGTGCGGCTTGCCG
>CAUJEE010000045.1 GCA_963169215.1 Actinomycetota bacterium | reverse complement strand
CGACACCACCGACTTCGTCACCGCCGGTGACACCGTCGACATCGCCATCGTGGTGGTGCGCTACTCGGCAGGCAGCTACCTGGAAGACCAGGACCAGTGGTGGATGGCCGGGCTGCACCGCAGCGTGCATGTGGAGGCGCGCCCGCTGGTGCACATCGCCGACGTGGTGGTGGGCAGCGACTACGACCCGGCCACCGGTGCGGGTGCAGTGGTTGCCACCACCGAGGTCGCCTTCGTCACCGCGGCGCGCGCAGGCTGGATGGTGCGCACCTCGCTGGTCGGCCCCACCGGCGCGCGTGTCGGCCGGGCGCAGCAGGCCGCGGTTCCCGCCGATTTCGCCGTGCCCTATCTGTTCACCGGCCACAAGGCGCATGCCCGCTGGCAGTTGCCCACTGCCCGCCCCTGGTCGGCAGAAGCACCCGAGCTGTACACGGTGAGCTGTGAGCTGATCGACCCTCGCGGCCGCGTCGTCGAGCGCGCCCACCAGCGCCTCGGTGTGCGGCGGGTGGAGGTGCGCGACCGGCAACTGCTGGTGAACGGCCGGCCGATCTGGGTGTTCGGGGTGAACCGCCACGACCACCATCCCGATCGCGGCAAGGCCGTGACTTCCGCCGATATCCGCACCGACCTGGAGGTGATGCGCGCGCACAACATCACCGCCGTGCGCACCTCGCACTACCCGAACGACTCGGTGTTCTACGACCTGTGTGACGAGTTGGGCATGTACGTGGTCGACGAGGCCAACATCGAGGGCCACGCCTACAACGTGTCGATCTGCGACGACCCGCGCTACCGCGAAGCGTTCGTCGAGCGTGGGGCGCGGATGGTGCAGCGTGATCGCAACCACCCGTGCATCATCCAGTGGAGTCTCGGCAACGAGACCGGCTACGGCGCCAACCACGACGCGCTCGCCGGTTGGATCCGCCGCGTCGACGGCTCGCGCCCGCTGCACTACGAGGGGGCCATCGCCCACGGTGAGGGCGGCGACGTGAAGACCGAGCTGGTGCCCACGTCGCTGCCGACGAACCGCGGTGTCGAGCTCGATCCGGCCGGCGACAACCCGCACTGGATCGCGGGTGGGCTTCCCGCCAGCGACATCGTCTGCCCGATGTACCCCTCGATCGAGGCCATCCGCCGGTACGGCGTCGCGGGCAGCGGGCAGCGTCCACTGATCATGTGCGAGTACAGCCATGCGATGGGCAACTCGAACGGCTCGCTGGCCGACTACTGGGACGTGATCACATCCACCCCGGGGCTGCAGGGTGGGTTCATCTGGGAGTGGAAGGATCACGGCCTGCGCCAGCGGCGACCCGATGGCGTGGTGCAGCTGGCCGTCGGCGGCGACTTCGGCGACGAGCCCAACGACGGCAACTTCGTCGCCGACGGGCTGGTGTCGGCCGACTGCGTGCCGCACCCGGCGATGCGCGAGGTGGCGTGGGTGTACCGCCCGGTCACCGTTGGCTGGGACCAGCGGCGCCGGCAACTGGTGGTGTCAAACCGCCAGTCGTTCCTCGCCCTCGACGGCATGCGCTTCGAGTGGGAGCTGCTCGTCGGTGGAGCGGTGGCGCGCCGCGGGCGCTTGTCCGTGGGGCCCACCCCGCCGCATTCGTCGTCGCGGGTGGCGCTGCCGTGCGCGGTGCCGGCGGGCCGCGCCGAGGTGTTGCTCACCGTGTGCGCCTTCACCCGCCGCGATGCCTGGTATGCCCCGGCCGGGCACCTTGCCTCGTGGGATCAGCTGGTGCTGCGCGAGGCCCGCCCCGCGCCCGCCCCCGGTCGCCCCCGCCGCTCAGGCGGCGACCACCGGTGCGCGCTCGACGCCGTGCTGCACTCGCGGGTGGAGCTGTCGCTGCGCCGTGCCCCCACCGACAACGACGGCTACAAGCTGATGCCCGATCTGTCGCAGCGGATGGGCATCGGCGGGCAGGCGCTCGCGCACTGGACGAAGACCGGCGTGCTGACGTCGTCACCCGCGCGGCTGGTGCGGCACGAGCAATCGCGCGTGGTGGCCGCCGACGGCCGTTCGGCTGTGTACCACCACCGGGTGGTGGTGCCCGACGAACTCGCCGACCTGCCGCGCGTGGGCGTCGTGTTCGCGCTGCCCGCGCGCTTCGACCAACGACGGTGGTTCGGGCGTGGCCCACACGAGAACTACCCCGACCGCCAGCGCTCGGCGCTGCTCGGGGTGTGGGACGCGCCGATCGACGAGCCGCCCTACCTGGTGCCCCAGGAGTTCGGGCTGCGTTGCGATGTCCGCTGGCTGGAGCTGGCCAGTTCGACGACCGGCGAGCTGTTGCGCGTGGAGGCGGTGGCACCGGCGGCGCTGCACATGTCGACCACGCACTTCACCGCCGACGACCTGTTCGTCGCCCGCAACGAGGCCGATCTCGTGCCGCGCGACGAGCTGATCGTGCACGTCGACGTGGCCCACCGTGGGCTGGGCACGGCGAGTTGCGGCCCCGACGTGCTGTCCGGCTACCGGCTTGCGGCCGGCACCTACGACTTCGCCTTCCGCTTGTCGCTTGCCGACAACGCGTCGGCGTAGATCGCCCGCGCTCAGTTGCTGGTCGGGGGCGAGTGCAGCACGGTCTGCAGGCGCGTGCGCGCCTGTTCGGATGAACCGATCCACGTCGGGGTGCCGCGGTCGAGGATCACCACTCGATCGCACAGCGCCAGTGCATGGGTCACGTGCTGTTCGATCACCAACAGCGCCACGCCCGATTGGCGCAGCTGTTGCAGCGCTTCGTAGGTGTGCTGCACCATCAACGGCGCGAGCCCGAGCGACAGTTCGTCGGCGATCAACAGCCGCGGCGCGTCGACCAACACGCGGGCCATGGTGAGCATTCGCTGTTCGCCGCCCGAGAGCGTGCCGGCCAACTGCTGGCGGCGCTCACCGAGGATCGGATACAGCGCGTAGGCCTGCTCGAGGCCGGCCTTCAACCCCTTGCGGCCGCGGATGCGGTGAATGGAGAGCTCGAGGTTTTCCTCGACGGTGAGCGTGGCGAACACCGAGCGACCCTCAGGAGCATGAGCCACACCGGCGCGGGCGTAGCGATAGGCCGGAGCGCGGGTGAGGTCGCGGCCGTTCACCACCACCGACCCCTCGCTCGGCGTGACCAGGCCGGAGGCGACGCGCGCGAGGCTGGTCTTGCCCGCGCCGTTCGAGCCGACGAGGGCCACCGCCTCGCCGGCGGCGATGGTGAGGTTGACGTCGAACAGCGCGCGGAACGGCCCGTAGCCGGCGTACACCCGCCGCAGTTCGAGCGCGGCGCTCACGTCGGCACCGTTCTTTGCGGGGGCTGCGCCCCCGAGCCCCATCGCCGTGCGGCTCCCTGGCGGTCGCGCGCCCGGCCGGTGCCTCCGCTCGCGGCGCTCACGTCGGCACCGGCAAACTGCCGAGGTAGGCGGCGCGCATCTCGTCGCTGGCCATCACCTCGGCGGTGGGCCCGGCGCGCAGCAGGCGACCGGCCTCCAGCAGGTAGCAGCGGGTGGTGAACCGGGCGACCAGTTCGATGTCGTGCTCGACGAGCAGGATCGCGACGCCTTGTCGCTGCTGCACGTCGAACAGGGTCGATGCCAGCGCTGCCGCCTCGGCGCGGTCGAGGCCGGACGAGGGTTCGTCGAGCAACAGCAGCCGCGGCTTGGTCATCAGCGCGCGGGCCACCTCCACCAGTCGGCACTGACCGAGGCTGAGGCGCTCGATCGGCTCGTCGGCCAATTCCGACAGGCCGAACAGCGCGAGCATTTCGTCCGAGCGCTGCATCTCGTCGGGTCGGGGGGTGCCATGGCGGCGCACGTCGAGCCAGAAGCGCTTCTCGCCGTGGCGCACGCGATCGGCGATCACCAGGTGATCGCGCACGGTCGAGTCGGGGAACAGTTCGATGCGCTGGAACGTGCGCCCGATGCCGCGCCGGGCGCGCAGGTGCACGGGCAGCTTGCTGATGTCGTGGCCGGCCAGCGACACGGTGCCGCTATCGGGCACGAGCATGCCGTGGATGCAGTTGAACAAAGTCGTCTTGCCCGCGCCGTTGGGGCCGATCAGCCCGACGCGCTCGCCGTAATCGACCCGCAGTGACACGTTCTCCAGGGCGACGATGCCCGCGAACGACTTGCCCAGCCCTTCCGCCGCCAGCAGCGGGGCGGCGAGAGTGACGTCGCGGCCTCTCATACGCTCGCCTCCAGTGCCAGCTCGACGTGGTCGTCGTCGTGGTCGTCGTCCTCGGCCCGCCGACGGTTGCGCCGGGCGCGGGCCATCTCCAGCACGCCCTCGGGGTGCGACGCGTACTGGATGGTTCCCAAGCCGAACAGCACCAGCCGCCATTTCGGTGACACCGGCAGCAGACCGGGCACACGGTCGGGCGAGCGCAACAGCCAGCCGATGAACGTGCCCTGCAGCACCACCTTGTCGAACAGGGTGAAGGTGGCCGCGCCGGCGATCGCCCCCTCGGGGGCGCGGGCGCCGAAGGTGACTACCAGCACCAGCCAGAACAGGGCGGCGAAGGGGGCGAAGTTGGTGTCGTAGTTGACGCTCTCCTGTTGGATCACCAGCAACGCCCCGCCGAGGCCGGCCAAACCGGCGGCGAGCGAGAAGGCCAACACACGAGCGCGGGTGGGCGAGATGCCGATCGACTGGGCCGCGATCTCGCTGCCGCGGGTGGCGCGCAGCATGCGTCCGGTGGTGCTGCGCGACAACAACATCACCGCCACCGTGGCGATCGCCAGCACCGCCAGCAAGAAGGCGAGGAACGACTTGTCGCTGGCCATGTCCCACGGCCCGATCACCGGTCGCGGCACCACCAGGTCGCCTGTGGCCACTCCGCTGGGAGCGCCGGTCCAGCTGAACTTCACCATCACCGCGTCGAAGAAGAAGGCGAAGGCCAGTGTGGCGATGGCGATCCACACGCCCGACAGCCTGATCAGTGGCACCGACAACAGCGCGCCGACGGCCGCGGCCACCAGCGCGCCGGCCACCGCGCCGACGAGCACCGAGGTGTCGTAGCGCGCGGCCAGTTGGTAGGTGGTGAACGCGCCGACGGCGGCGAACGACCCTTGGCACAACGAGATGTGTCCGGCCAGGCCGGTGATGATGGTGATCGACAGGTACACCACCGCCAGCGCCGCGCCCTGGCCGGCGAGGTAGAGGAAGGCCGAGTCGCCGCGGGTGAACAGCACGATCAGCGTCACCACCAGCAACGTGGTGCCCAGCGTGCGGCGCACGATCTCGCTGGCCGAGATCGGGGCGGGGATCACCGTTGATCGAGGCGGTGGGTCGACGCCCGCCAGTGGGTCGGCGGCGAAGCGGGCGCGGCGCAGGCCGGGCATGAACACCAGCACCAAGAACAGCACCACGAACGGCAGCGCGGGGGTGATGTTGTTCTGCATCGGGCGCAGCCACGAGTGGTCGTTGGCCCAACGGGGGATGAACGTGTTGAACAGGGCGATCGCCACCCCGAGGGCGAGGCCACCGATGTAGGCCCGCGGCAGGCTCACCAGCGCGCCGACGGCGGCGGCGGCGATGGCCACGACCACGATGTCGAAGAAGCGCCCGGGGGCGAGTGTGGGAAAGCGCGGCGCGATCAGCACGCCGGCGAGGCCGGCGAACAGCGACGACAGCATCCACGCCGAGATCGAGATGCGGTCGGCGGCCAACCCGTTGAGTTCGGTCAGGCGTGGGCTCTCGACCACGGCCCGCATCTTCAGCCCCACCATCGTGAAGCGGAACATCGCCGCCAGCGCGAGCATCGCCGCCGTGGCCACACCCATCGCCATCAGTTCGTCGCGGCTGAACGAGTAGAGGTCGAACACCGGGTAGTAGACGCTGTTGCCGTTGGGCACGATGCCGAGCGGGATCTGCCCGTTGCGTGGCTGGAAGTCGAGCGCGAGGTCGACGATCGACGGGATGGCGATGGTGAGGCCGATGGCCACCACCAGGCTGCTCACCGGTGGGGCAGTGCGCAGGTGGCGGAAGATCAGCGACTCGAGCAGGAAGCCCACCAGCGGCGCGAGCACGAATACCGACACCGCCAGCGACGGCAGGACCGGCCAGCCCCACTCGGCGTGGGTCTTGAAGTAGAGCACCGCCGACGCGTAAGCCTGCGCCCCAAAGGCCAGGTTGAACACGCCGGAGGTCTTGTAGGCGAGTACGAAGCCGAGCGCGACGAGCGCGTACACCGTGCCTGGTGGTGCTCCTTGGAGCACTGCCGTGACGATGTCTTCACCGATGTTGGCGAACATCTGTGTCCTCGTGGTTGTCGACGTCTGTCTCGACCGGCGCGCCGGTCATGTGAAGCTGGTGGGTACCGGGTCGTGCCATTCGCTGATCGTGTTGTCCCAGCACAAGAACGGCTTGTCCGGGTCGCCGATCAGCTCGAACGCGCCGTCGGTGACTCGTACGAAGGCGAAGCACTCCTGCGGGGGAAGGTTGTCGGTGCCGCGCGGGGCGTCGTGCTGCAACGTCCAGTCGACCGGCGAGATCAGCCCGCCGGCGGTGTAGTCGGTGATGCGGTTGAACGCGTCGACGGCCGACTGGCGGTCGAACACCGGCCCGGCGGCGAGGATTGCGGTGGCTGCCATGTCGGCATCGACCCATCCCTGGATGGCGAAGTCGTTCACCTGTACGTCGCTCTTGTCGGCCCACTCGAGGAACGTGGCCGCGGCGGTGCCCTCGATGTTCGCTTCGAAGGGGAGGGTGAACACGCCGAGTAGCGAACCTTCCAGCAGGTCGCGGTTGTCCTCGATGAAGCGTTGGTCGGCGTAGCCCTGGGGCAGCACGACGGTGGTGTCGTCCATGCCCTGGCGGCGCAGCTCCTGCAGCACGGTGAGCACGCTGTTCTGGTCGATGCAGGTCTGGACCAGATCGACGCCGGCATCCTTCATCGCGGTTACTTCCGGGCCGATGCCGTTGGGGAAGCCGAGTGTCAGCGAGTCGTTCTTGTAGACGACTTCGATGCCCAGGCCCGGGCCCCACTGCTCGAACGTGCGCACGAAGCCGTCGACACAGCTGCGCGAGATCGTCGAAACGCCGAACCCGAGCACGCCCACCTTGGTGGCGCCGGCGATGATTGCCTGCTGCACGGCGAAGTGCGAACGGCAGTCCTCCGCGCACGGGGTGCCGATGGGCACGAACATGTTGTCGTAGCCGTCGGCCGCAGCGGCAGACGGCATCGTGATCCACATCGGCACGCCGGCTTCGGCGATGTCGGCGTAGCCATCTTGGAAGACGGTGGCTGCGAAGATGCCGAACACGTCGGGGTCGTCGATCAGCTCGAGTGCCTTCTGCTTGGTGTTGACCAAGTCGTCGTCGACGACGGTGGACAGTTCCAGCCGCCGGCCGTTGACCCCTCCGATGCTGTTGCGGTAGTCGAAGTAGGCCTGCACCCCCTGCGCGTAGCAGTCGAGCAGGCACAGGCCGAGCGGGTTGGCCGCGCCGGTGCCCATCACCGCGAAGGAGATGGCGTTGTTCGACACACCGGGCACGCCGCTGACCGGCTCGAACAAGCCGCTACCGCCGGCCGGGGTGGTGTCACCGGTCGTGTCGCCGGTGGTGTCGTCGGGGCGCGCCGCAGTGGTGGAGGCGCCGTCGTCGGACGAGTTCGAGCAGGACGCGGCCATGAGTGTGGCCGCGAGGAACAGCGTGAACCAGCGAGTCTTCGGGCCAATGGTGGGGCTCTGGGTGCGAATGATCGCCACCTCCGTGTGTGTTGACGCAACGTCGGACGATGCACTCAGCACGCCCTGTCGGTGGCCGATCCTACCCAACCTCAGCAGTCGTAGGCCGTGCCCGAGCGCCCGCGCACGGTGAAGATGGCGTGTCAGCGGGTCACTTCTGCGGGTGGGGCGATCGCCTCCACGGTGGTCTCGCCGCCGGCGAGGGCGGTGCTCCACGAGCCGAGCCGCCACGCGTGGGTTGGCACCAGCTCGCCACGCGGCCGCACGTAGACCTCGGCCCAGTCGTCGGGGGCCACCATGATGTGCCAGGCGAGGCCGATCTCCACCTCGTCGGTGAACCACGCGTAATGCGACACCACCAGCAGGCCGGCCACGGGAGTGCCCGCGGGCAGGCCGCCGACGTCGGAGGGCAACCCGGCCGTGTCCTCACCCGTGGTCTGCGCCCGGTCGATGATCGCGGCCAGGATCCGCGCCGCGTCGTCGGCCAGGTCGTCGCTGCCGGGCACCGCGGTGGCGTTGATCGTGATCGTGTGCAGCGCCGATCCGGCTGTGGCGGTCACCTCCACCGCCAGCGGTGTCTCGCTGTCGGTGGCGGGCAGGTCGACCCACACCTCGGCCACCCCGCCGGGGCCGATCGTCGCCGGCTCGAACTGCACGCCGACCCCGGCCGGCGTTGCGGTGCCGGTGAGCTGGGCCGCGGTGCCCGCAGGGGCGTCGAGGGTGACCAGTGCGAGCGGGCGCCGGCCGGGGATCAGCCGGTTGACGAACTGCGGGCTGGCGCTGAGCTCGATCTGCACGGCGGGGCCCCCGTCGGTGCCCTGGCCGCCGTCGGTGTCGTCGCTGCGATCGTCGGCGCAGGCAGGCACCAGCGCAGCCGCCACCAGGGCGACGATCGCGAGGTGCCGGGGGTGGCTGGTCATCGCACGCTCGCCTCCGTCAGGGTGTGCACCAACTCCGTCGCCCACTGCTGGGCGCGATCGGCCTCGCCGGGCAGCAGGTGGTTGGTCTTGTCGACGAGGAAGCTCTCCGGCTCGGCCACCAGCCGACAGCCGAGGTCGCGCAGGTGCTTGGCGATGCCCTTCGACGCCCTGCCGGTGAGCACGGCCGACGCGGCCAGCCGCGTGTCGAAGGCCGCCGCCCGCGCAGCGATCGTGCCGGGCGCGCCGCGCCGACCGTGCCGGTCGAGATCGTGGAACCAGTCGCGCAGTCCCTTGCCGTCGGCGTCGGGGTCGACGGTGAGGTGTTGCTTGGGGGCGTCGGCGATCGCGCCGCGGCGCGAGGTGGCCGAACTGATCATGTGTGCGTGGGTCGGGCCACCCACCACCAGCAGGTCGGCGCCGTCGAGCACCTCGGCCGTCGCCTTGCCCACCGGCACGCACACTGCCTCGCCGCCGCTGGCGAAGCCGGCAGCCATCCGTGCGGCCACCTCGTGGGTGTTGCCGTACATCGACTCGTAGATCACGACCGTTTTCATCTCGATCAGCTCCTTGCCGGGGGCGTGGCGCGATCGGCCGATCGCGCGGACGCGAACCGTCGCCCAGATCGTCTCGCCGCGGCGGCTTGTCCGGCAGGGGCGCATGTCACCCGCTTCGCCGGGTGGGGTGTGGCGCTGGTCACGCCGCGGCCCCCAACAAGTGCTTAGGCGGCCGCCGGGTGGAAATACGCATACCTCCCGATGTGGCCCGCTACCTCATGGGCAGATGATGAGAGTGCACAAGAAGGCCACTCACGAAAGGGATTGCCATGTTCACCCAACTGTTCACCATCGACCTCGCCCGCACGATCCAGACCGACCGCCTGCGCAAGGCCGACCGTCACCACAACCTGTTCCGCGCTCCGATCACCCCCGCGCCGCCGGCGAAGGTGGCGACGGTGATCAGGTGGCCCGGCGCATTGCCGAGCAGGGCGGAGCCGGCGACAGATGTCGCCTGACAACCGACCGACGGCCCCAACGGACTCCCCGGCCAATGGGGCCGTCGGCGGTACTAGCGTTACTTCCATGCTGCGAGGTCGTGCCGGGCTTTCTCCGGTGATGATCGGGCGTCACTCGGCGCTCGCCCGCCTGCAGGGGTTGGTCGAGGTCGCCGAGGTGACGCTCGAGTTTGATTCCGCCGATGGTCCGCTCGTCGCGCTCGTGTCGGGCGAGCCCGGCGTCGGCAAGACCCGCCTGTTGCGCGAGTTCGCCGAAAGTCTCCCCGCGGATGTGCGGCTGCTCAGTGCCCAGGCCCAGCCGGGTTCGATGGGGCGCACCTTCGACGTGCTCGGCCAGCTCGCCGCCCCCGGCGACCGCCCCGGCGACGGGTCGGTGAAGGCGGTGGAGGCGGCCGTGCTGCGCGGCCCCACCGTGCTGGTGGTGGAGGATTTGCACTGGATCGATGCCGACAGCGCGCACACGCTGGAAGAGCTGTGCGCCAAGCCGTGGCCGCAGTTGGTGGTGATCGGTACGTACCGCGGCAACGACCTGTCGCGCAAGGCCCCCGGCGGCGAGCTGGTGCTGCGCCTCGAGCGCCAGCACGCCGTCGAACAGGTGCGCCTCGACCGCCTCGACCGCTCGGAAGTCGCCACGCTGCTCACCGCCATCGGCGGCGCCGCGCCTTCATCGGCGGCGGTCGAGGCGGTCTATCGGCGCAGCGGCGGCAACCCGTTCGTGGTGGAGGAGCTGGTGCGTTGCTGCGGCCCGCTGGTGTGCATCGACGACCTCAAGTCGGCGCAGCTGCCGTGGTCGCTGGAGGAGGCGGTGCGCCAGCAACTGGCCGGCCTCGCCGACGACGAGCGCCGGGTGGTCGACGCGCTGGCGGTGTTCGGCGACCCGATTCCGTTCCGGGTGTTGGCCGACGTGGCCGAGATGGACGACGAGCGGCTGCTTGCCGCGTTGCGCACGCTGGTGGCCCAAGGGGTGGTGATCGAACCAACCGACGACACGTTCTGGTTCGCCCACGCGCTGGTGGCCGATGCGGTGCAGCAGCAGCTGCTCGGCCGCGAGCGGCGGCGGCTGCATGAGCGGTCGTACGCGTCGCTGCGCGAGAGTCCCTCGCCCGATCATGCCGCCCTTGCCCGCCACGCCCTCGGTGCCGGGCAGTTCGACCTGATCCCGGCCATCGCGCGCGAGGGTGCCCGCCGCTACCTCGAGCACGGGGCCTCGTTCCAGGCGTTGCGCCTGGCCGGTGAGGCGTTGGGTGAGGCGCCGAACGATCCCGAGTTGCTGGCCGTGGCCACCGATGCGGCGTGGCGATTGGAGTACGGCGACGAGGCGCTGGCCTATGCCCAGCGGTGGTTGCAGCACGCGGTGACCGACCTCGACCGCATCGAGGCCTTGCGCTTCATCGGCCGCGTGCACCACGAGTCGTTGGCGCCCGAGGCTCGCGACGAGGCAGTGGCGCAGCTGGAGGCCTTGGCGGCCACCTTGCCGGCGGGGATGGCCCGTGGCCGCTGCGCGGGGGCACTGGCCCAGTTGCACATGCTGGCCGAGCGCAACGAGGTGACGATGGAGTGGGCCGAGCGCGCCCTTGCCGATGCCCGGCGTAACGGCGACCAGTGGCTGGAGGCGCAGGCCCGCGTCGAGCAGGCCTCGTCGCGGGTGGCGGGGTGCACACGCGACGAGATCGAGTCGTCGTTGATCGAGGCCCACGATCTGGCCCGCCGGGTGGGCGACGCGGTGCTCGAATCGCGTGCGCTCAACAACCTGCTGGCCGTCGTGAGTCCACACAGCGAGCGCGGCGAGTGGGCCCGCTACGAGTTGCGTGAGGCCGCGGCGCGGTCGGGCCTCGATCGCCTCGGTGCCTCGTCGCGGGCGATGTGGGAGGCCGATGCCGCGTTCGCCGCCGGCGAGATGCGCGTCGTGCGTCGCTCGCTGGCCGAGGCCCTCGAACACTGGGGGCCGGGCAGCGTGCAGTACCAGCGCACGATGCTGGCCGTCGCCATGCTGCAGGTGGAAGAGGGTCTGCTCGACGCGGCGCTGGCCCATCTTGCCTCTGACAACGTGTGCGCCGACGAACAGGGTGTCACCGTGCTTGCGGTGATGGCGCACAGCGTCGCCGGGCGGCGGGCGGAGGTGAACGCCTTGTGCGAGCGGCTGCTCGCGCTGTCGCGGCCGCCCGACACCGCCGGTGCGGTGTTCAGCATGATCGAGGTCGGCCTGGCCCTGCTGCAGGCCGGTGTGCCGATCGAGCGTGTGCGTGACGGCTACTTCACTTGGCTCGACGCACATCCCGCCGGCGAGTTCGTGCGCCGCCACCTCGCCGGGCCGATCCTGCTCGCCGAGGGCGAGCCGGCGGCAGCGGTGGCCGCGCTCACCGAGGTGCTGGCCAACCCCGACGCCGTGCTGTACCGGCCGACGCTGGGCTCGTTGCGTACCGTGCTCGCCCAGGCGTTGCTGGCCACCGGCGACCGCGCCGGTGCGCTTGCTGCGGTTCGCGAGGCGCTGGCCGACCTTGCCACCTGGCCCGGCTGGCGCCGTGAGCGGGCCGAGGCGCTGTTGCGCCGGCTGGAGGGCAGCGCCCGCAGCGACGGCGAACTGACCACCCGCGAGCGGGAGGTGACCGCGCTGATCGCCGAGGGCCTCACCAACGGCCAGATCGCCGAGCGGCTGTTCATCTCGCCCAAGACCGCGGCGGTGCACGTGTCGAACATCCTCACCAAGCTCGGCCTGTCGAGCCGCGTCGAGATCGCCGCCTGGGCCGTGCGCCACGGCGTCACCCTCGAACCGGCCTGAGGTCTCCGGCGGTCTGGCCGCGGTTGCACTCGGGCCGGTCGGTGCGGTCGTCGCCTGCGGCCAGCAGTCAGCGGAACGTCGCCAGCACCTGTTGCACCGACGCCGGCACGGGCACGTCGTCGGCCACGTCGGGGGCCGGCTGGGGTGCGTCGGCCACCATCCGCAAGGGCACCACGCCCGCCCACACGGGTGTGCCCAGGTCGTCGGGCTCGTCGACCGGGTCACCCGTGCGCACCTTGGCCGATGCTTCCGTGAGCGCCAGCGCGATCACCTTCGTGGCCGCGATCTCCTTCGCGGTGTCGGGGCGCACCTCGCCCTTGCGGCCGGGCAGCACGTGTTCGACGATCGCCGCCAGCGCGGTGGCCACCTCGGCCGGGTCGGTGACGAGGCGGGCGGTGCCGAACACCATCACCGAGCGATAGTTCATCGAGCTGGCAAAGCCCGAGCGGGCGACGACGAAGCCGTCGAGGTGGGTGATCGTGCAGCACACGTCGATGCCGCCGGCCATCCGCCGCAGTGCCCGGCTGGCGGCCGAGCCGTGGAGGTAGAGCGTGTCGCCGACGCGGGCATGGATCGTGGGGATCACCACCGGCCGGCCGTCGTCGTCGGTGAACCCGACGTGGCAGATCGGCGCGGTGTCGATGATTGCGTCGATCGTCGACCGGTCGAAGCACCCTCGCTCGGTCTCGCGCCGCAGACGGGTGCGCTCGGTGACGGGCAGATCGGTGGTTCGCGAGTCGGTCATGGCCCGAGTGTTGCCGATGGCGTCTATCGACCGAGGTCAATCTGCTGGGGGAGCCTCGAGGCGCAGTACGTCGGCGATGTCCTGGGGGCGCCCGGCCGCTCGCTTGTTGGCGATGAGGTCGGCGCGGCCGATGAATGGCACCCTTATCCCGTCGAGGTCGAGTTCGATCCGCCGACTCCACGCCGTGTCGAAGTCGACTCCGTCGATGGCAGTGATGATGTCGATTCGGTAGGGCGGGTAGCCCAGCTGGACGATGCTGTCGCAGGAGTCGAAGTCGCGCTCCGTGATCCCGAGACCTCCGAAACCGAAGTCCTCGAGCGCGGTGAGAACCCTCTGAGCGTTGACCGGGTTGGCCCAGATCCATGCGTCGAGATCTCCGGTCGCTCGCGGGAGTCCGTGCGCGGCGAGGGCGTATCCGCCGACAATCAGGTAGCGCACGTCATGCGCGGCGAACGATGCGACAAACTCGCTGAAGTCCGAGTCCAGCTGCATCGGTTCCCCCGAACATGCGTTGACGCAACACTCTCACGGCAGCCACCCGCTCCTCCGGTGGACGCGTGGCCCAGAACGTGACGTCGTCCGCCTGGGCGCGCAACCTCGACTTCCTAACGACCCTGACGATCTCGCTGTCTTGGTTGCGAGGTGCGGTCATAGGGAAAGTCTACTGACGGTACGTCTGGGCCGAGCTGCCAGGCGCGAGTAGGCGCGTCAGCGGAAGGCCGTGGAGGCGGCGTACTGCCCTTCGGTCGGGTGGCTGCGGCTTACCCCGCGTGCACTGCGTGCCGATGGCCGCTCGCGGCACCACCGGTTGCCGTTCAGGACGGCCGCCGCTACCGTTCCTGTTACCGCCGCGGGGTGGAGCAGTTCGGTAGCTCGTCGGGCTCATAACCCGAAGGTCGCAGGTTCAAATCCTGCCCCCGCCACCAAGGAAATGCCAGGTCAGGCCCGGTCCCTAGGACCGGGCCTGCGGCGTTCTGGGGCCTCTGTACAACACCCGTACAACACGAGCCTGGCGTTGACAGCCTGGCGTTGGGCCCGGTGCGGGCCGTTGTCGAGTGTCGGCGCCGAACGGTGGTCGCCGTTATTGCTCCCACCCGGTAAGGCGCAGCCGAATCCACGCCTCGCTGCCCTTAGCCCGGAGGACCCACTGATTCTCTCCCTCCTGGTCGGCCAAACCGGCTGCCGCCAAGCGGTCGAGGGCATCGGCAACCTCGTCGCGGCTGACCTCGCGACGAGCGCTCTTCGGTAGCGCGCGGTGGGCACGTCCTGCCGAGATCGTCTGGCCTTCAAGTCCCGCCGCCCTCAAACGATCTGCCAGACGGCGCTCCTGTCGGCTGAGCCGGACGGGGCGCACATCCATCGATGCGACCAGGCCCGCAGCAGCAATGACGACCTCGCTATCGACGCCCTCGAGTCCGGCAAGTTGAAACGACGCGGCGAGCACTGCGGCCGCGCATGCGATGCGTGCGGCGGTGGCGGGTAGGTTCACGACCCATCCGCCCGGACGGAAGTAGAGGCCTTCATCCTCGAGATCGATCGCGAACCGAAGCGCTCGCTCGAATGCAGCTCGAGCCAGAATGTCTTCGTCGCCTGGAGGAGCCCACGCATCCCAGAGCGCATCAGCGTCGAAGTTGTCCAGCGGAATGATGGGGTCGTTGTCGGTCATTGCCGCCAGCTTCCTGTACCTACGAAGCGTTCTTCAAGCAGCAGGTGGCCGAGCACCACGTCGAGGTGGTCGGACTCACGCTCGAACAGGTCAGGATCTTCGATGACTGCAGCTCCGAGCACCGCGTCCTCGGCTCGTGCGGCCTCAAACCAGCGGGCCCCGAATTCGGTCGACGGGATGATCACGAGTGGCGAGCGTCGTCGCGGCTCCTCAACTCGACCAACGATGACACGGATCTCTTCGTCACCGTCGAGACTGATCAGCCGCGTGTCAGTTCGGAATGAAGCGCCGTTTGCGCACCACCGACGAAGCGCCGCCGTTGCTGGAGTGTCCATCACCATCGAGACGCGCTCGGTGTCAGCCCAACGCATCCAAGCCGCAGCACCCTCGGGGTCGGCCGCCGCAGCGCTGCTCATGACGGAGACAAATACCGGTTCGGGGATGTCGAGTGTCTCGGGTCGCTCGACAGGGAGCAGCAGAATCGAGTCGCGAGTCGAACCCTCGAAGATCGTGGTACGTAAGCACGCAAGAGCCTCACGTTCCGGCAGGGGCACACCCTGGACGTCGAACGCAGCACGGATGCGACGAGGCGTCGTTACAACAACGAAGGCGTGCCGGCGGTTCCCTTCACCGCTCAAGCCTGACACCTCGGTGGCGGGCAGAATCACGACGCGCGACGGGGTTGTCGTCAGCTCGATGATCTGGCCATCCAGCGGACCCCCATGCAGCAGATCCCCACCGGGAGCCTCGACAAGCGCACCGATCCGTGTCAAGCCCGCCGGAGCCAGGGCGCGAGCTTCAGCGAGTAGCGCCCTCAGTTGATCGTGATGCCTTTCTGGGTCAACGGTGCCGCTGCCCGCGAGCCGCAGCATCGCCGCAGCCTCGTCGAGCAGCCGACGATGAACAACCGCGGAGGCAGTAGCGGCTGCACCGTCCATCGCATCCGGCGTCAGCATCACATCACCGGCTGGTTGCCACCATTCGTGCATGCCGTGCTCGGTGCTCGCTCTTGCCTGCTCAGCAGCGACGGCATCGGCATAGTTGGCCTTGAGGAGCGCAGCCAACCGGTGGTTCGGACGATCCATCAGAGGCAGCCGGGACGGGTCGAATCCGGCCAAACCGCTGTCTACCGCCGCCGCTAGTGCCGCCGACTGCATGCAGGCGGTGGCAGCGGCCCGCAGGCCAGCCAAGGCAACCCAGGGGTGTATCGCAGATCCAAGGAGGCGTTGTGCTGCACGCACATGCCTGTCATAGGTTGGATAGTCGTCGATCGGCTCAATCCTCCGCTGTGTCGTCAACAGGCTCATGCCGACAGCGAAGGTTTCGTGCACGAGGTCCGACATCGAAATCAGCTGCCGTCGCTGATCGAACCAACCGGACTCGGGCAGCGCATCCGCAAGTGCCGCCACAACGGACGTAAGGCCACCGAACGCTGTGGTGTCATCGAGTTGCCGATGAAAGTACTCGTGCGTCTCTGCAAGTCTTCCCGTGGTCCTCTCCCCTCGGCTCGCGCGCAATCGCCAGCCGAAGTGGTCGTAGACGGCCTCGTGAGACGGGAGTGGTCGGTCGATTCGCCGAGTCTGCCACGGGGCTGCGGTCCCCATTGCGGCGGTGCCAAGATGACGATCAAGGAGTCCATGATGGTCGATCGCAGTCTCAACATGCTGTCCGTGGTCGGCCACGACCTGCTGTTGGTCGAGGTCGGCGGTGGGTGGGGTGTCCACCTCGCCGAAGCAACCGACGGATCAGACGCTCGGGCCGCGCTCGATCCAGAACGCCCGGCGCCCGTGGGCGACAATGCGTCACGCGACTTGTCCCTGGTCGAGCTCCGGTGGAAGCCGTCAACGCTGTGTGGGCGGACTTGGGATGAGATGGTTGCCGGGGAGGCATCGGGCGCGTTCCGACGGTGGCAGGAGGTCGCGTTGACGCCCACGTGCCGATCCTGTCTACGAGTCGTCGACACATGGTTCCCCCGAGCTGAGTTGCCGGCGGGTGCCGGAGTGCTCGTCGCCGTTATCGGCGACACGGTCGCGGAGTTCACCTCAGCGTGGGTGACCAGCGTGCCGGCGGAGCACCTCGAGTCGCTTCGCAGCGCCGTGCGGCGGCACCTTCGCAACAGAGGTTTCCGTTCGCAGACCGTCGTAGCCAATGGCGTGCTGCATGTGATGTCTGGCGACGCACTCGCGGCGATCGATCCGGCGGTCAAGGAAGCATGGGTTGCGCGAGCCGTCGGACACATCGGATTGACCGACGAGGACGAGTCAGCCTCATCAAGGCCGCAGTTGGGGGTCGACTGGCACACTTGGGTCCTCGACACGTAGGCCGAACCGAGCCCGTTTCGTCACTGATGAGCGCCGACCGCAGTGCAGCGCATGCTGCCTGCCGCTCGGCATGTCGAGATCGCCTGCCAGCGTGGACCTGCCGAGTTATCCGATGCACGGGGACGGCTCACCCGCTCACAGGTGACGGCGGGTCGCTCTCTTCATCGGTGCCCAAGTCCGCGTCGTGGACGCCCTGTGGCTCGTGCTGGCTCGCGGTGCTCGAGCCGTGGAACACGATGTTGCGATCTGATCCGCAGCGTCCTCCTCCACTGCGGGGATGGCGTGCATGTAGACGTCTTGGGTGAAGCTCGTCGTCGCGTGGCCGAGCCGGTCGGAGATGACCTTGACGGGGACGCCGGCCGCGAGGCCGAGCGTGGCGTGGGTGTGGCGTAGATCATGCAGCCGGATCTTGGGGAGTCCGAGCCGCTTCACCGTGCGGTCGAAGGTCTGCGAGAAGTAATCGGGATGCACGGGGGCGCCGTCCTCGCGGGCGAACACCAAGCCCTGGTCGTGGTAGCCGTCGCCGAGCAACTGCTTCTCTTGTCGTTGCGTTGCTCGATGGTTTCGCAGTACCTGGATCGTCTGGTCATCGAGCGCGATCTTGCGTTCACCGCGGAGGGTCTTCGGGCGCCCGATGACGATCTGGTACTCAACGGTGAGCACGGTCTGTTGCACGTGGAGACGCCGAGCGTTGAAGTCGATGTCGCGCCACCTGACGCCAAGAACCTCTCCGCGTCGCATGCCCGTGGTGGCAGCGAGGATGTAGGCCGCCACCAGACGGTGGTTGGCGATGCCGGCGAAGAACTGCCGGAGCTGCTCCGGCGTCCAGGTCTTCATCTCCTCCCGGTCGGCGCGATTGAGTTTGGGTGGGTCGGCGGCGTCGGCGACGTTGCGCGGCACCAGGTTCTTGCGCGCGGCGTCCGTCAGGGCCCGATGGAGGAGCACATGGATGTTGCGGACCGTCTTTGTGGCGAGGCCTTGCGCGACTAGGTCTGCGTAGAACCGATCGAGGCGATCGGCCGACAGCTGCTGGATCTGCACGTGTCCGAGGGCCGGCACCACATGACGCTCGACGAGCCCTCGGTAGCTGGCGTAGGTGCTCACCCGCACAGCCATCTTCTTCGTGGGTAGCCACCGCTCGACAAGGAACTCGCCGAGTGTCACCTTCGACGGCTCGGAGAACACGCCGCCGCGGATCGCGGCCATCGTGTCGGTGAGGAACTGCTGGGCTTCCTTCTTCGTGCGGAACGACTTGGTGTGCTGTTTGCGGCCTTCGGCCGTCTCGGTGCGCCAGTACGCGATCCAGACATCGCCTCGACGGTGGATCGATCCTCGTTGGCTCATGGGTGGCCCCCGTTGCGTTCGGGCCGCGGTGCGGCCTGTGTGCGTTGGTGGGCCAGCTCGGGCCGAGGCACCAGTCGGAGTGCCGGCGTTGCTGTCGGCTCGGTGGTGGGGACGTCATCGTACCGGTCGGTGACCGTCGGGTTATCGAGGTCATCGTCAGCGTCGAGGAGTCGGCGGAGCGCGGCGGTGGGGACGCGGATGAGCCGGCCGACGCGGATGACGGGGAC
>CAUJEE010000044.1 GCA_963169215.1 Actinomycetota bacterium | reverse complement strand
TCGCGCTCGGTGCGGCGAGCGCGGTCGGTGTCGGTGACGCCGTGTGGTGGCGCGTCGGCCCGGCAGCAGTGGTGAGCCTCGCCCTGCAGGTGGGTGTGAACTACGCCAACGACTACAGCGACGGGGTGCGGGGCACCGACGAGGTGCGTGTCGGCCCGACGCGGCTGGTGGCCGGTGGGTTGGCGCCCCCGGCGGCGGTGAAGCGTGCCGCGTTGGTGGCGTTCGCCGTTGCCGCCGTGGCGGGGCTGGTGCTGGCCGCAGTGGTCGGTTGGTGGCTGATCGCGGTGGGTGTGGCGGCGATCCTCGCTGCGTGGGGCTATACCGGCGGCCCGCGCCCCTATGGCTATCTCGGTCTCGGTGAAATGTTCGTGTTCGTGTTCTTCGGCCTGGTGGCCACGGCTGGGTCGATGTTCGTGGTGGTCGAGCAGGTGACCGCGGTGGGTTGGCTGGCAGGCTGCGCGGCGGGCTGTCTGGCGTGCGCGCTGCTCGTCGTCAACAACCTGCGCGACATCCCCACCGACCGCGACGTGGGCAAGAACACGCTCGCCGTGCGCCTCGGCGATGCGCGTACGCGATGGTTCTTCCTGCTGCTGGTGGCGGCCGCGATGATGCTGTTCGGCGCGATCGCGGTCGGGTGGCGGCCGTGGGCCGCGCTGGGGATCCTCGGCGCGGTGGCCGCCGTGCCCGCGGTGAGGGCGATCCGCGCCGGTGCCGTGGGCGCTGCGCTGGTACCGGTGCTCGCGGCCACCGCCAGGCTGCAACTGCTCAGCGGCCTCTTCGCCGCGGCCGGAGTTGCCCTCGGCGGCTGATCAGGCGGGCAGCACCGGCAACGCGGTGGCGATTGCCTCGATGACGCGCTGCGGGCTCTGTAGGTGGGCCGCGTGGTGCGCGCCGGGCACCGCCAGATACTGCCCGACGGGCACGGCAGTGGCGATCTGCTCGGCGATGGCCGCGAACTTGTCGTCGTGCTCACCGGCCATCGCCAGCACGGGCATGTTCAGTTCGCGTAGCCGCGGCCACAGCGGCAACTGCTCGCCGGTGCCGGCCATGCGCAGGCTGTCCGCCAGCCCGTCGGCGGTGTTGCGGCGGCGGTCGGCGCGCTCATCGTCACCCACGTCGAAGCCGCCGAACAGCGGGTTGGCCAACCACTCGCCGAGGAACGCGTCGACGCCCACCTCGAGCAGGTGCGCGGCCAGTGAGTCGTCACTCTCTCGACGTGCCTCGCGCTCGTCGGCATCGGAGATGCCGGGGTGGGCGCCGATCAGCACCAGTGAGCGCACGAGGTGGGGATACATCAAGGCCAGGTGCAGGCACACCCGCCCACCGAGGCTGTAGCCGACGTAGGTGCCCACGCCGCCGATCTCGGCGATCATGTCGGCCGTGCGGCGCACATCGGCGCGCACCGGCGTCGAGCCGGCATGGCCGGGCAGGTCGACGACTATCACCTGGTAGCCACGCGAAGCCAGCTCGGCGGCGATCGGCTTCCACGAGTTGGCGGTCTGGGTGAAGCCGTGCACGAAGACGATCGTCGGAGCATCGCGTGCACCCAGCCGTTCGGCGGCGAGCGGCCCGGTGATCGGCTGCCAGTTGCTCATGATGCGGCCTCCTCGCGTCGTGCCAGCACACGACGGATGACGTTGACGAATGTGTCCGAGTCTTGCGCGCCGGGCACGGTGAAGCGCCCGTCGAGCACATAGGTGGGCACAGCGTGGATGTCGTTGTCGTTGGCGACCGCGATCATCCGCTGCACCTCCTGGGCGCCATCGTCGCCGGCGAGGAAGGCGGCGACGTTGTCGCGCGGCAGGCCCACCTCGGCGGCGAGATCGGCGAGTACCTCGGGGTCGCCGACATCGAGGCCGTCGCAGAAGTAGGCCTGCAACAGGCGTTCCTTCAGCGCCGGTTGGCGACCGGTGGCCTCGGCCAGGAACAGCAGGCGATGGGCGAGCAGCGTGTTGGCGCGCAGGGCGCGGTCCATGTGGAACTCGACCCCCTCGGCCGCGGCCAGCTCGGTGACGTGTCGTATCGCCCGCTGCGCTGCCTCCGCCCCGCCGAACTTGCGGGCGTAGGCCTCGGCCACCGGCATCGTCTGCCCAGGAGGGGCGCCCGGGTCGAGTTGGTACGGGCGGTAGACGATGTGCAGGTCGACCTCGTCGGCCAGCAGCGCTGCGGCCCGCTCGAATCGGCGTTTGCCGATGTAGCACCATGGGCAGACGACGTCGCTCCAGACTTCGACCAAGAGAGTGGGCCGCACGACGAAGAACCTATCGTGACAGCCATGAGCGTGCTGCCCGCCGACGTCCAGGCCACGTTCTGCGCGACTCTGGTCGACGAGTGGGTGCGCCTCGGGCTGCGCCAGGCAGTGATCGCGCCGGGCTCGCGCAGCACGCCGCTGGCCCTCGCATTCGCGGCCCGCGACGACATCGGCGTGCAGGTGGTGCACGACGAACGGGTGGCGGCCTTCGTCGCCCTCGGCGTCGGCCTGGCCACGGGTGTGCCCGCGGCGGTGTTGTGCACCAGCGGCACTGCGGCGACCCACTTCCACGCGGCGGTGGTGGAGGCCGACCTGGCCAGCGTGCCGCTGTTGGTGCTCACCGCCGATCGACCGCCCGAGTTGCAGGGCATCGGCGCGCCGCAGACGATCGACCAGCTCGACCTGTACGGCGCGGTGGTGCGCTGCTTCGCCGACCCCGGCGTACCCGACGAAGCCGACCGCGGGGTGTGGCGCGAGTGGGCCGCCGATTGGTGGCTGAGCGCCGTCGACGGCGATCCCGGGCCGGTGCACGTGAACCTCGCGTTTCGCGAGCCGCTGGTGGGAGCGGCGGGCGTGTTGCCGGCCGCGCCGGTGGAGGTGCCGGCGATCGACCCCGACGAGTGGTTCATGATGCGTCCCGACATGGCCGAGTTGGCGGCGATGCTGTCGGCACGGCGGGGGCTGGTGGTGGCCGGTCGTGGCGTCGACGACCCGCAGGTGGTGGGTGAGTTGGCGGCGCGCCTCGGGTGGCCGGTGCTGGCCGATGCACGCTCGGGCTGCCGTCATCTGCCCGCCGCGGTGTGCGCATTCGACGCGTTGCTGCGCGTGCCCGCGTTTGCCGACGCGCATCTGCCGCAGGTGGTGCTGCATCTCGGTGAGCCACCGGCGTCGAAGGTGCTCGGCCAGTGGCTGGCAGCATGTGGTGCGGTGCAGGTGCAGGTGCATCCGCAGCAGCGGGTGGTCGATCCGCTGCAGATGATCGGCGAGCGGGTCTACGGGCGGGTGTCGACCGTGTGCGGCGAACTGCTCGGTGCGGTGACGAACGCGCCGGACGGCGGGTGGAACGCCGCGTGGCGGCTGGCGGAGGGTGCCGCGCAGGCGGCGTTCGACGCAGAACTGGGCGCGGACGGGTGGCTGAGCGAGCCGGGTGTCGCCCGTTGCCTGAGCACGTACGCGGGCAACGTCGTCACCTCGTCGTCGATGCCGGTGCGCGACCTCGAGTGGTTCGGGCGGCCGAGCACCACCAGCGTGTTCTCCAATCGAGGCGCGAACGGAATCGACGGTGTGCTGTCCACCGGCATCGGGGTCGCGCTGGCCTCGGGTCGGCCCACGGTCGTGCACATCGGGGACGTCGCGCTGCTACACGATCAATCGGCCCTCACCGCGTTGGCGACGCGTCGGCTGCCGCTGACGATTGTGGCTACCGACAACGACGGGGGAGCGATCTTCTCCTTCCTGCCCCAGGCCACGCAGCTTCCCGCCGATCGCTTCGAGCAGTTGTTCGGCACGCCCCACGGCACCGATCTGGTTGCGCTCGCGCGGGCGCACGGGCTGGGCGCGGTCGATGTGAGCGATGAGGCCGGCTTGCGTGCTGCGGTCGACGATCCGCAGATCACCCTCGTTCGGGTGCGAACAACCCGCGCCGACAACGTCGCCGTGCACGCCCGCCTGAACGCGGCAGTGGCTGCGGCTATCGCCTGAACCGGTGGGTCAGCGGCGGCGCACCATGGTGTGGCGGGCGTCGTCGTCGCGGATGAACAGCGCGGCCAGCGAACTGAGCACGTTGAAGCCGACGGCCACCCACAGGGCCAGGTGTACACCGTCCATCGCCTTGCCGACGGCATCGCTGCCGACTGGCCCGTCGAGCCGCATGTGGGCGGTGAGGATGCTGGCCATCACGGCCACGCCGATCGACACCGACACCTGCCGCTGGGTGGAGAACAGCGACGAGGCCCGCCCGTTCTGCGCTGGCGGGATGGTGGCGTAGCTGGCGGCCTGCATCGGCAGGAAGGCGAACCCCATGCACATGCCGCGCAGGAAGATGACCGTGCGGATGTACCACAGGCTGGTGTCGGGCTCGATACGGGTGAGCAGGACGATCGTGACCGCGGCCAGCATGAGTCCCACCGACATCATCCGCCGTGGCCCGACGGCGGCGTAGATGCGGCCCGCGACGAACGCCGAGGCCATCACACCGAACGCCTGCGGGAAGGTGGCGAGGCCCGACTCGAGTGGATCGAGGCCGCGGACGTTCTGCAGGTAGAGCGGCAGCACGAAGGTGACGCCGAAGAACCCGGCCATCGAGAACAGGCTCACCACGTTGCATTGGCGGAAGATGCGGTTGTTCAACAGGCGCAGATCGATCATCGGGAACGGGATGCGCAGTTCGACCAGCACCATCGCCACCGCGCAGGCGAGCCCGATCGCAGCGGTGATGGCGATCTCGGGTGAATCCCAGCCGGCCAGTGAGCCTTGCTCCAGCGCGTACACCAGGAGAGCGAGCGCACCGGCCGACAGGAAGAAGCCGGCGACATCGAGTCGCCCGGCCGTGGGTTCGCGGTGCTCGCGCAGGAAGGTGAACCCGAACCAGATGGCAACCATCGCGATCGGCAGGTTGACGTAGAAGATCCAGCGCCAGTTGAGGTACTCGGTCAGCAGGCCGCCGAGCACCGGCCCGAGGGCCGGGGCGAACAGTGTGGGCACCATGATGATCGACGAGGCGCGGGCCCGTTCCGCCGGTGGGAAGGCACGGAACAGCATGGCCATGCCCACCGGAGTGAGCATCCCGCCGCCGATACCCTGCAACACGCGGAAGGCAATCAGCTGGTCGAGTGTCTGGGCCATACCGCACAGCGCAGAGCCGAGGGTGAACGCACAGAGGGCGAACATGAACGTGCGCTTGGTGCCCACCCGATCGCCCAACCAGCCGCTGGTGGGGATCCACACCGCGAGGCTGAGCGTGTAGCCGAGCACGACCCACTCGACCTTGCTGCTGTGCAGCTCGGCCCCCATCTTCGGCAGGGCGACGTTGACGATCGTCGTGTCGAGGATGTCGAGGAACAGCGCGCTGACGTAGACGGTGGCGACAATCCACTTGTACGCCACCTGCCGCCCGAACACCGACACCTTCTCGTCGGCAGCCGACTGCGCTGCTGGGGCGGACGGCGTGGACGGCGTGGACGGTGTGGTGGGCACGGGCCAACCGTACGATCACCGCCCGCGGCGCTCACCATCGGCGCGCCGCGGGAGCTAGGGGCGGATGATCGCGCTGAGCATCGCTTGGAACTTGGCCTGGGTCTCGGCCAGCTCGGCCAACGGCTCGCTGTCGGCGACGATGCCGCCACCAGCGACCAGCCGGGCTGAGCGTCGGTCGGCCGACAGCTCGGCGCAGCGGATCGCCACCGCCCAGGCACCGTCGCCGGCCGAGTCGACCCAACCCACCGCCCCGCCGTAGCGGCCGCGGGTGAAGCCCTCCACCCGCTCGATCAGCGCCAGCGCTGCGTCGCGTGGGAAACCGCCGAGCGCGGGCGTGGGCAGCAGCGCTTTCACCAGCTCGAGCACGTTCGGTCGTGGGTCGGAGAGATGGCCCTCCATCGCCGTGGCCAGGTGTTGCACGTTGGCGACGGCCATGATCGACGGCTCGGGCTCCCAGTCGAGGTAACTGCACCACGGCAGAAGGGTGTCGTGGATCATGTCGATCACCACTCGGTGCTCGATCTGGTTCTTCTCGCTCGCCAGCAGCGCAGCCGCGGCGCGCCGGTCGGTGTCGGGGTCGCCGGTGCGCGGCGTGGTGCCGGCCAGCGGATGCGAGCGCACGGTGTTGCCCTCGACCTCCACCAGCAACTCGGGCGAGGCACCGAGGAAGCCGTCGACCGAGTAGCGAAAGCAGCTGCCGAACATCGCCCGCAGCCGCAGCAGCACGGCGTGCACGTCGATCGCCTCCGGGCTCGACACCAGCACTTCGCGTGCGATCACCGCCTTGGTGAGGCTGCCTTCATGCACTGCTTCGCGAGCGGCCTCCACGGCGGCGAGGTAGCGGTCGATCGGAGTCAGCGGACGCACCGCGAACTCCTGCGCGTGCGGTGCTGGGCGTGCCGCAGCCGCCACCGGCGCCGGCGCGTCACACGTGTCGCCGACGGTGGTGATCCACGAGCGCCCGTCGGCGGCAGTGCCCACCAACACCTGCGGGATCACCAGCTCGCTCGGCAGGTGACGCTCGAACGGCACCACCCCCAGCGCCCGCGGCCTTACGCCGCCCGCCTGGTCGACGTGGTCGATCGCCGCGAGCGTTTCGGCGATGACGTCGACCGGTCCGCGGACTGCCACTCCGCGCGCCGCGAATCCGACCCCGTCGCGCACGAACAGGTAGCCGTCGGGGCCGGCGATGTCGTCGAGGTGGAGAGCGTGGCCGGCGGGCCAGGGGCGAGTGACAGCTCGTAGCGCAGACATGGCCATCAGTCCCGCGTCGCGACCATCAGCTGCGTCAGACCGCCGCTGAGCTGGCGATGTTCGGCATCCGCGAACCCGGCACCACCCAGCATGGCGACCAACTCGTCGCGCGGCGGCAGGTAGGCAACGCTCCGCGGCAGGTAGCGGTAGGCGGCGCCGTCCGACAGCCAGGCACCGATGCGGGGCACGACCTTGCCGAAGTAGATGTTGTTGCCCCATCGCCACAGCCGGTTGTGCGGCACGCCCACGTCGAGCAGCGCGATGCGCCCTCCGGGGCGAACCACCCGCGCCAGCTCGGCGAAGAACG
>CAUJEE010000043.1 GCA_963169215.1 Actinomycetota bacterium | reverse complement strand
GCCTTCGCGCCCCTGCCGGAACTGCTTCACTTCCACCTCTCGGTGACACCCCCACGGTAGACTTGGGTAGTTCGCGACGCAGGCTGCCGGGCAGGGGGCCGCCGTCGAGTCGCCCCCACAAAACCGCAGGTAACAACCTGTTTTCCCGGAGAGCGATCGAGGTGCGCGTGGCGTCCGACAGCAAACAACCGTCTGCCGACTACGGCGCCAAGGACATCCAGGTGCTCGAGGGCCTCGACCCGGTGCGCAAGCGCCCCGGGATGTACATCGGGTCCACCGGTCTGGCCGGTCTGCACCACCTCATCTGGGAGGTCGTCGACAACTCGGTCGACGAGGCGATGGCCGGTTTCTGCACCCGCATCGGGGTCACTCTGCAGGCCGATGGCGGCTGCCGCGTCGACGACAACGGGCGTGGTGTCCCCGTCGACCCCTACCCGTCGGGCCCGCACAAGGGCAAGAGCGCAGCCGAGGTGGTGCTCACCGTGCTGCACGCCGGTGGCAAGTTCGGGGGCTCGGGCTACAAGGTGTCGGGCGGCCTCCACGGCGTGGGGGTCAGCGTGGTCAACGCGCTCAGCGAGCGCCTCTTGATCGAGGTCGACCGCGACGGCAACCGCTACCAGCAGGAGTACGCCAAGGGCGGCAAGCCACAGGGCAAGCTGGCCAAGGTGGGCGCCACACCCGGTCGCGGCCGCAAGACCGGCACCACCGTCACGTTCTGGCCCGACCCCACCATCTTCGTCGCCGAGGGCACCGAGTTCGTCGCCCGCACCGTGCTCGAGCGGCTGCAGACGATGGCCTTTCTCAACCGCGGTCTCGAGATCGTGTTCAAGGACGAGCGCGAGGGCAAAGAGCAGGAGGTCACCTTTCAGTACAAGGGTGGCATCGTCGACTTCGTCAAGCACCTCAACGCGTCGAAGGAGGCTCTGTTCGCCAAGGTCGCGCACTACGAGGACGACGACAAGGACGGCGCGCAGACCCTCGACATCGCCGTGCAGTGGAACACCGGCTATCACGAGGGCATCCACGGCTACGCCAACGGCATCTCCACCATCGAGGGCGGCATGCACGTGGAGGGGTTCAAGACAGCGCTCACCAGCGTGCTCAACAAGTACGCGCGCAACAAGGGCCTGCTCAAGGAGAAGGACGAGAACCTGCTCGGCGAAGACATCCGCGAGGGCCTCATCGCGATCATCTCGGTGAAGCTGCGCGACCCGCAGTTCGAGGGGCAGACCAAGGCCAAGCTGGGCAACGTCCCCATGCGCAGCTTCGTGCAGAAGGCAACCAACGAAAAGCTGGCCGAGTGGCTCGACGAGAACCCCACCGAGGCGAACAAGATCGTCAAGAAGGCACAGGCCGCGGCCCAGGCCCGCGTTGCCGCCAAGAACGCACGCAATGCCATCCGCCGCAAGACCGCGCTGGCCGGGGCGGGCATGCCCGACAAGCTGAAGGACTGCAGCAGCGGCAACCCGGAGGAGAGCGAGCTGTTCATCGTCGAGGGCGACTCGGCCGGTGGTTCGGCGCTCAACGCCCGCGACCCGCGCACCCAGGCGCTGCTGCCGATCCGCGGCAAGATCCTCAACGTCGAGCGCGCCCGGCTCGACAAGATGTTGAAGAACAACGAGATCCAGGCACTGATCACCGCCATCGGCGGGGGCGTGGGCGACGAGTTCGACCTGGCCAAGGCCCGCTACCACAAGGTGATCGCGCTGTGCGACGCCGACGTCGACGGCAGCCATATCCGCACCCTGCTGCTCACATTCTTCTTCCGTCAGATGCGCCCACTGGTCGAGGCCGGCTACTGCTACATCGCCCAGCCGCCGCTGTTCTCCACGCTGGTCGGCAAGGAGAAGATCTACCTCAAGGACGAGCACGCCAAGGGCCGCTTCCTGGCGGAGAACCCCAACCACAAGAACGACTTCAACCGCCTGAAGGGCCTCGGCGAGATGGACTGGCACGAACTGAAGCCCACCACCATGGATCCCTCGACGCGCACCCTGTTGCAGGTGACGGTGGAGGAGGCTGCCCTCGCCGACGAGGTCACCAGCGTGCTGATGGGTGACGACGTCGATCTGCGCAAGAACTTCATCACGACGAACGCGCGTGATGTCCGAAATCTCGATTTCTGAACTGCTGAAGGATCACTGAACACACATGGCATCGAAGAAGCCGCCGAACAAGCCTCCCCGCCAGCCACCGCCGGCCGACGAGCCCGAGTATCCGCACGACCATGTCGAGCCGATCCAGTTGCAGGACGAGATGGAGCGCAGCTTCCTCGACTACGCGATGTCGGTCATCATGTCGCGGGCCCTGCCCGACGTGCGTGACGGGCTCAAGCCGGTGCACCGGCGCATCGTGTGGGACATGGAGCAGCAGGGGTTCCGTCCCAACCGCCCGCACGTCAAGTCGGCGCGTGTCACCGGCGACACGATGGCCAAGTACCACCCCCACGGCAACTCGGCGATCTACGACGCGTTGGTGCGCATGGCCCAGCCGTTCAGCCTGCGCCACCCGCTGATCGACTTCCACGGAAACTACGGGTCCCCAGATTTTGGAGCGGCTGCTGAGAGATACTGCGTCACCGGCGACACCCGCGTGCGGCTCGCCGATGGCTCGAGCATCACTATCGATGCCCTGGTGGGCTTGCCGAGCGACAGCGAGCGCGACATCGAGGTCGATCTACTCGACCGCGACGGCAAGCCAGTGCGCGCGGTCAAGGCTTTCAACTCTGGCGTGCACCCCACCAAGCGCCTCACCACCGAATTGGGGTTCAGCATTCGCGGCAGTCACAATCACCCGTTGCTGTGCCTGGTCCCGGTGGCGGGCGTGCCGGTGTTCCAGTGGTTGCGGCTCGACGAAATCACACCCGGCACGGTGGTGTGCGTCGCCCGCAACGCGTGGATGAACGTCGTCCCCAGCGCCCGCGAGATGATGCTCGGCGTTCTGTGCGGTGCTTGGGTGAGTGAGGGCTGGGCGAACGAGGAACGCGCCGGCCTCAACAACACCGACTTCGCCTTCTTCGACGAGGTGCTCTTCGCCTATGACCATCTGGTTGGCGGTCCCCGCTACGTCTACGAGCGGCAGACCCGCGTCGATCGCAAGCCGGTCCGCGAACTCGACATCCAACAGATGTCCGCGTTCCGGGCTGGGCCGCTGTCGGAGTTGATCGGCTGCAAGTCGAGGGAGAAGTTCGTGCCCGAGGTCGTGTGGCGTGGCGGCTGGGGGGTCAAGCGGGCCTTCCTGATGGCGTGCTTCGAGGGCGATGGTGGTCCGCGTGTTGCCGCCGACGGCTTCACCGTCCACTACAGCACGTACAGCGAACGCCTCGGGCGCGAGTTGCAGGAGTTGCTCGCCGAGTTCGGCGTGATCGCCAGCCGACGTAGCTACACCCGGCCGAGCGGAAGCATCGAGTGGCGCCTGATCATCTCCGGTCAGCGCAACATGCGCGCCTTCGCCGAGCGGGTCGGTTTCCTGGCCACCAAGCAGGCCAAGCTGGCCGCGTTGCTCCAACGCACTCCGCTCCACCCGCACCGCCTCAGCCACGATCACGTGCCCTTCGTCGCCGACTTCGTGCGCAGCGCGCTGCCGTTCGACATGCGTGGCACCGGCCGCAAGTGGCTCACAACCCACAACTTCGACCGCGTCGAGCGGTGGGAGACCGAACGGTTGCGAATCATCGACCGCATCAAGGACCCGGAGATCCTGGCCACGATCCTGCCGGTGATGGACTCGGGCTATCGCTTCGAGACCGTCGCTTCCGTCATTGAGGACGAGCCGTCCGAGGTCTACTCGGTGCGGGTCGACAGCGACGACCACAGCTTCCTGGCGGGTGGATTCGTCAATCACAACACCGAATGCCGGTTGCATCCGTTGGCGATGCAGATGTTGGCCGACATCGACCAGGACACCGTCGACATGTTGCCCAACTACGACAACACCACCGAGGAGCCGGCGGTGCTGCCGGCGCGGTTCCCCAACCTGCTGGTCAACGGCAGCCAGGGCATCGCGGTGGGTATGGCCACCAGCATCCCGCCACACAACCTGGGCGAGGTGATCGACGCCACCATCCACCTGATCGACAACCCCGCAGCGACCCCCGACGACCTGATGCAGTTCGTCAAGGGGCCCGACTTTCCCACCGGCGGCAGCATCCTCGGCCGGGCGGGCATCATCGACGCCTACCGCACCGGGCGAGGCAGCATCAAGATGCGGGCCACGGCGGCGATCGAGGAGGGCAAGCGCGGCCAGATGCAGATCCTCGTCACGGAACTGCCCTACCAGACCAGCTGCAACTCGATCGCCAGCCGCATTCAGGAACTGGTCGACGCCGGCGACCTCGACGGCATTGCCGACGTGAACGACGCCTCGGCAGGCGGCAAGACCAGCCTGGTGATCACGCTCAAGCGCGACGCCAACTCCAACGTGGTGCTCAACAACCTGTACAAGCTCACCGCGTTGCAGACCAGTTTCCCGGTGAACATGGTCGCCCTCGTCGACGGTGTGCCGCGCACGCTCAACCTCGCGCAGGCGATCGAGGGTTATGTGCGCCACCAGATCGACGTCCTCACCCGCCGCACCGAGTTCCGCCTGGGCAAGGCGCAGCGGCGTGAGCACATCCTCGAAGGCCGCATCAAGGCGCTGAACGTGATCGACGCGATCATCGCCCTCATCCGTGCCAGCGACGACGCAGCAGCGGCCAAGGCTGGGCTGATGGCCAAGCCCTACGAGTTCACCGAGATCCAGGCCACCGACATCCTCGAGATGCGCCTGGCACAGCTCACCCGCCTCAGCCGCATCGATCTCGAGACCGAGCTGGGAGACGTGCGGGCGACGATCAAGGAACTGAAGAGCATCCTCGCCAGCGACAAGAAGTTGCGCGGTGTGATCAAGGACGAGATGACCGCGATCAAGGACGAGTTCGCCACCCCACGCGTGTGCCAGATCACCTTCGACTCGGGCGACATGAGCATCGAAGATCTGGTCGACGACAAGGAACTGGTCGTGGTGATGACCGACGCGCAGTACGTGAAGGCTGTTCCCGCTGCGTCGTTCAAGACCCAGGGCCGCGGCGGCCGCGGGGTGAGCGGGGCCAAGCTCAAGTCGGACGACATCGTGCGCCACGTGTTGTTCACCACGGCTCACGCGCACCTGCTGTTCTTCTCCAACCGGGGCAAGGTCTACCGCCTGCGCGCTCTCGACCTACCCGAGCGCGAGCGCACCGCGAAGGGTATGCCGATCGTCAATCTCCTGCCGCTGCAGGCGGGCGAGCAGATACAGGCGATCATCGACACCCGCGACTTCGCCGGTGAGCGTTACCTGTTCTTCGCCACCCGTCAGGGCGTGGTGAAGAAGACCGCCTTCGACGAGTACGACAGCAGCCGTCGCGACGGTCTGATCGCGATGAACCTGCGCGACAGCGACGAGTTGGTGCGCGTGATCGAGACCGGTGGCACCGACGACATCTTCATGGTGAGCCGCAAGGGCATGACCATCCGCTTCAGCGAGGACGAAGTACGGCCGATGGGCCGCGCCGCCGGGGGTGTGCGCGGTATGAAGCTGAAGCCCGGCGACGAGGTGGTCTCGTGCGACGTGGCCCGCGACGACGTGGCCATCCTGATGGTCACCGACGGCGGCTACGGCAAGCGCACCCAACTCGACAAGTTCAACGTGCAGGGCCGCGGCGGGCAGGGCGTGATCGGTATCCGCCTCACCGGCCGCAAGGGCTTCGTCGTCGCGGCCTTCATGGTGGGCCTCGATGACGACATTGTCGCCGTGTCGAGTGGTGGCGTGATGATCCGCATGCCGGTGCGCGACATCAGTTCGCAAGGTCGCGATGCCACCGGTGTGAGGGTGATGAGCCTCGACGATGGTCAAGCTGTTGCCTCGGTGGCACCGATTCTGGCCAGCGACGACGAATAGCCCTCTCGCCGGCGCCTCACCCGCGGGTGAGTGTCGGCCGATCGGCGGTACTACCGCCCACGACAGATAGCACCGAGCGCGTCGGCCTGGCTGGGCCGCGGCTCGGCCGACGAGTGAGAGGTGACGATGACACGCAAGCGCGCACCTGCGCACGATCGCGGCCAGGCCGTGTTAGTAGTGCTGGCGGTGGTGGTGATCGCCGCTGTGGCCGCCTCGGCACTGGCCGGCATGGGCAACACCGCTGCCCACCGCGATCATGCCCAGGCGGCAGCCGATGCCGCTGCCCTGGCCGGGGCGGTCGGCGGTGAACAGGTCGCGGCCCGAGTAGCAGCGGCCAACGGGGCGCAACTGGTGGAGTTCGCCGCGCTGGGTGCGGTGGTGGAGGTGGAGGTCGTCTATCGCCACCAGCGCGCCCGCGCCCGCGCGGCCCGCGCCCCGTGAGTCGGTGGCGACTGCCTACACTCGCTGGGGTGGACGACGGCCTGACCCCAGCTGATGGTGAGTCGGCGACCGCGCCACCACGCCGACGCGCGACTCAGCCGAGTGTGCCCTGGCCCGATGAATCCGACGACCAACCCGCCGGTGAGCCGCTCGACGAACTGTTCGGTGACGAGCGCTTCGGTGACGAACGCTTCCACGACGACCTCGACACCGCGCTGCACCGTGGCCCGGTGGTGCTACCGGCGATCGTGCCTGCCGAGGCGCTGCCCGAGGGTGGCGAGGCACACGACCGTGACGGCACCCCTGTCGCGGCACCGGCTGTCACCGGGCCGATGCCGTTGCCCAAGCTGGCCGCCTATCCAGCAGCCGACGACTTGATCGTCGCCCCTTCGACGCTCACTCCCGAGCCGGTGCGGCCGGTTGTGCGCAGCGCAGGTGCCCGGCGCGTGCGTCGTGTCACCCGCGTCGTGCGCCACGTCGACACGTGGAGCGTGTTCAAGGTGGCGTTGGTGTTCAACATCTTCCTCTACGTGGTGCTGCTCACATCCGGGGTGCTGCTGTGGCAGGTGGCGCAGAACACGGGCACGATCGACAACGTCGAGCGCTTCTTCGAGACATTCGGCTGGCAGACCTTCGAGCTGCACGGCGGCGAGATCTACCACAATGCGTGGGTCGCCGGGCTGTTCCTGGTGGTCGGCCTCACCGGCTTCGCAGTGCTGCTGGCCACCTTGTTCAACCTGATCACCGACCTCGTCGGCGGCATTCGCGTGAGCGTCCTGGAAGAAGAAGTAGTGGCGCGCGACGAGCGGGGCACCAACCCCAACCGGATGGCGGTGTTGTCGCGCCTCGAGCGTTTCGGCCGCGGTGGGCGCTGAACGCTGTTGAGCCTTCCCGGGCCAGCCGCTAGCCTTGGCCCCCGCCCCGGGGCTATAGCTCAGTTGGTTAGAGCGCATCCCTGATAAGGATGAGGTCACAAGTTCGATTCTTGTTAGCCCCACTCGGCGAGATCCCCTGGCCACTGCCAAACAGCAGCGACCAGGGGATCTGTCGTTCTACGCGCTGACGGGCGTCGGTGGCACTCCTGCCGGCGGGTCGGTGGCTTGTGAATCGCGCCCGTTGACGGTTAGATGTCGCGATGAGCACGCCCACGGATGCTGTGGAGTTGACCGCCATCCTGTGGACCGCGCCCGAGGGTGGCTTCAACGCCCTCAATCCCGAGACGGGCACCGCCGCCCAGGGCGAGACGCAGGCCGAGGCAATGCGCAACCTGGCCGAAGCGACCGCGCTTTATCTCGAGGAGTTCCCCTTGCCGCTCGGTGAGCGGCCCGTTGTCACCACGTTCCGTATCGCCGACGTTGCCTGAACTCCCGCACGTCTCGGGTGCAGAGGCCGTCGGCGCCCTCGAACGTCTCGGTTTTGCTGTCGTTCGCCGGCGGGGAAGCCATGTCGTGCTACGCCGTGAGGCGGCTGGCTGCGTGGTACCGATGCATCGTCAGATCAAGCGCGGCACCCTCGGTGGGATACTCCGGCAGGCCGGCGTGGATGCAGACGCCTTCATCGCCGCGCTCGGCTGACCGAGACGACTCGTGTCCCTAGCCCCACACGGCGAGATCCCCTGGCCACTGCCAACCAGCAGCGACCAGGGGATCTGACGTCCTACCTGTCGACGGGTGTCGACGGGCGTCGACGGGTGTCGACGGTGTCAGGCGGGCTTGCGGTACATCTGCACGCCGGCGGCGATGATCCAGATGCACCACGCCAGGAAGCCGATCATCCCGGCGTACATCGGCCAATCGTCGTCGGTCATCGTCCCTGCGCTGCCGACCAACTGCCCGGCGGCAGCCAGCAGACCGATGCCGGCGAGCCACGAGGGCAGCCACTTGGTGCGCAACGCGAGCAGGTTGGCACCGAGCAGGTGGGTAGCGAGGAACGCACCGGCGGCGCCCATCATCACACTCGACAACGTGTAGAAGCCCTTCGCCCCGGTGGTGGCATCGGGAGTGATCATCATCGCGATGGTCGACTGCACACCGGATGCGACCATCCACAACGCACCGGCGCCCACCAGGCCCGCGGCCGAGGTGACCGAGGCGCGCACCGCACCACCTTCGGCCTTCGACATGTGCCGCCACAACGTGCCGAGGAACCACAGCATGAAGACGATCGAGATCGCCCCCAGGAAGGTGGCGGTCTTGATGCCCGAGTCGTTGTCGACGAACCACTTGGTGATGTCGACATCGCTGTCGGACGGGGCCGGCGGTGATGGGGCAAAGAACATGCCCACCAGGTTGAGCACCACGAACACGATGCCGGCCAGCGCGCCGTAGCGCTCCATCTGCTTGTCTTCCATACAACCCCCAATGTGTAGGAGCCGGGCACGGCCATCGGGCCCGGCACCGGCGACAGTAGTAGGCGCGCCGAGCGACTTGTGTGAATGTGAATTGAACAGTTGGAGCTGCATCAACAGCGGGTGAGCGGCGCGCTGCGCCTGGGTACACTGCCGCGCCATGAGGATGCTGCGTCGGGTGATCGTCGCGCTCACGTTGGCCGGGACGTTCTTCGGTGTGCTGCGCATGCGCGGCAAGGGCGGAGTGCCCCCGCAGGTGGGTGGGTGGCGCGAAGTCGACATCCCCGCGCGATGAGCAACGACCCGATCGTCGGGCTGGTTGGCCACGGAGTCACCGGCAGTCGCGTCGCTGCGCTGCTGGTCGACAACGGCCTGCGCGTGGCGGTGTACGACCGCAGCCCGGTGGCACCACGACCCGGGCTGGTGCCGGTGGGGGATTCCGTCGACCTGACAACGGCCGACGTGGTGGTGCTGTGTGCCCCCGCGCCCCACGCGCAGCTCGCCGAGCGGTTCGTCACCGCCGGGGTGCCGGTGGTGTCGCTGAGCGACGACCTGGCCGACGTGACAGCGCTCACCAACATGCACGCGTTGTGCGAGAAGAGCGGTGTGGGGTTGGTGGTGGGCGCGGGGATGGCACCGGGGCTGTCGGGCATGCTCGCTCGCCACCTGGCCGAGCAGGTGCCCGAGGTCGACGAGTTGCACGTCGCGGTGCACGGCACGGCCGGCCCGGCGTGCGCCTACCAGCACCACCACGCGCTGGGCACAAGTGCGCTCGGGTGGCACGACGGCGACTGGGTCGAATCGCCAGGGGGGAGCGGGCGCGAGTTGGTGTGGTTCCCCGAGCCGGTGCATGCCCACGACTGCTACCGCGCCGCGCTGGCCGACCCGCTGTTGCTGCGCCGCTCGTTCCCGCAGGCGCAGCGCATTTCGGCGCGCGTGTCGGCCACCCGCCGCGACCGGCTCACCGCCCACTTGCCGATGCTCGCCCCACCGCACCCCGCCGGCGACCTCGGGGCGGTTCGCGTCGAGGTGCGCGGGGCCCTTGCCAGCGGCGAGCGGGTGACAGCCATCGCCGGCGCGGCGGGCCGCACCGCCGACCTGGCCGCTGCGGTCTGCGCCGCGGTGACCGTGTTGCTCGCCGCCGAGCCGTTGCCCCCCGGTGTGCATTCCACCGACGGCCACGAGCTGACCGAGCGGCAACTGTTGCACCACGCCACCCGCTTGGGTGTGCGCGTGCAGGAGTTCACCGGCGTCGCCCGCCCGACGAGCTGGTAGCCGCCCCCGCACCGTCGGCCAATCGCACCAACCGAACCAGCTACCGGTGGGTAACTTCCGTTGGTATCGTGGGCGGTGATGAGCGAACTGGTGCTGCCCTGGTTGCCGCCCGGACGAACGATGGTGCTCCCTGGCCGGGGGGAGATGTTCTACCGCCACCACCGTCACCCCGATCCGAACGCCCCGACGCTGTTGTTGCTGCACGGCTGGACGGCCAACGCCGACCTGCAGTTCTTCACCGCCTACGAGGCGCTCGCCGAGCACTGGTCGTTCGTCGCCGTCGACCACCGCGGCCATGGGCGTGGTCTGCGCAGCCCCGATCGCTTCGAGTTGACCGACGCCGCCGACGATGCGGCCGCGCTGGTCGAGGAGCTGGGTGTCGGCCCGGTGATCACCGTCGGCTATTCGATGGGCGGCCCGATCAGCATGTTGTTCGCCCGCCGTCACCCGCACCTGGTGCGGGCGATGGTGGTGCAGGCCACCGCACTCGAGTGGCGGGCGAAGTGGTACGAGCGCGTGCAGTGGAAGACGGTGCGCGTGTTCGGTGTGCTGTTGCGCAGCCGCGCTTATCCGAAGCTGATGCGTTGGGGCATCCGGCGAGTGGTCGGCTCGAACGATCCGCTGGCCGAGTACGTGCCGTGGGTGTCGGCCGAGTTGCGGCGCAACGACGCGTTCAACATCGTGCAGGCCGGTGAGTCGCTCAGCCGCCACGACGCCCGCGAGTGGGCCTCCGAGCTGGGCAAGCCGGCGGGCATCCTGATCACCACCCGCGACCGCCTGGTGCGGCCGCGCAAGCAGCGGGCGCTGGCCGAGGCACTGTCGGCCAACGTGATCGAGTTGCGCGACGACCATGTCGCCTCGTGGACTTCGGCGCAAGAGTTCGCCGACGCGACGGTGGAGTTGGTGCGCGAGGTGATCGAGCGCTCGGCCGTCGGCGGCAGCGCCCCTGCCGAACGCACTGCAGAACGCACTGCCGACAGCGCCTCTGCCGACAGCGTGACCGCCGACGACCTGGTGGGCTGAAGCCGCTCAGCCGCCCTTGTCGCGGCGATGTTCGAGGTCGTCGAGGCGGGCGGTCATCTGCTCGATCGCCGCGGTGAGGCGGTCGAGGTGCTCTTGCAGGTCGCCGGTGGTGGGCACGTCGGCGAGCACCAAACGCACACCGGCGATTTCGCGGGCGAGGAACTCGGTGTCGGCCTGGGTGCGCTCGGCCACCCGCCGGTCGTTCATCGCGCTCAACCGGTCGCGCTCTTCCTGGCGGTTCTGGGCGAGCAGGATCAGCGGTGCTGCATAGCTGGCCTGCAGGCTGAGCACCAGCGTGAGCAGCACCAAACCACGCTTGTTGGCGTCGAACTGCCACGAGGCGGGCACCAGGTAGTTCCACCCCACCCAGGCGAAGATCACCGCGCTCTGCCACACCAGGAAGCGGGCGGTGCCCAGGTAGCGGGCGATGCTCTCGCTGAACTGGCCGAACGCGTCGGGGTCGTAGTGAACACCCACGCGGCGGGCTTGACGGGGGGTGGACAGGTCGAAGCGCTTCATCGCGTCACCGCCGTGGAGTTCACCCGCCGACGCTGACGCCAACCGGTGGGCAGGGTGCGGTCGAGCACGTCGTCGACGGTGATCGCCCCCAGCAGGCGCCCGGCCTCGTCGCACACCCCGACGGCAAGCAGGTTGTAGCTGGCCAGACGCTCGGCGATCTCCCGCTCGGGTGTGTCGGAGGGGACGGTTGGCTCCTGCTCGAGGCAGCGGCCGAGTTCCATCGCCGGCGGCTCGCGCAACAGGCGCTGGAAGTGAACGACCCCGAGGTAGGTGCCGGTGGGCGGCTTGTACGGCGGCTGCACGACGAACACCTGGGTGGCGATGCTCACCAGCCACTCCGGGTCGCGGATCTGGGCCAGCGCCTCGGCCACCGTCGATTGCGCGCCGAGGATGATGATCTCCGGCGTCATCAGCGCGCCGGCGGTGCCCTCGTCGTAGGCCAACAGGCGGCGCATCACGTCGGCGTCCTCTTCGTCCATCGCGTCGAGCACCCGGCTGCGCTGCTCGCCGGGCATCTCCGCGAGCAGGTCGGCGAGGTCGTCGTACTCCATCTCCTCCAGCACCGACACCATCCGCTCGATGTCGAGCCCTTCGATCAGGCGCAGCTGCTCGGCCTCGGGCAACTCCTCCAACAGGTCGGCGAGGCGCTCGTCGTCCATCGCCGCGGCCAGTTGCCGGCGCTGCGCGAGGGGCAGCGCGCGCACCACACCGGCGACGTCGCTGGGGTGCATGTCGCGCAGCCGGGCGGCCTCGGCGGCCATCTCCGAACCGGCCCCACCGGGCACCAGCACGGGCGCGACCTCGGCAAAGTCGACCAACCGGTAGCTGGGCCGCCGGCGCAGTACGTTGCGGCGCGCGAGGCGCACCTTCGACACCTCCCACCAGGTTGCCTTGCCGTCGTGGTTGGCTCGCAGGGCGATGTCGCTCACCGCCTCGTCGCCCACCCAGCGGTCGATCAGGTCGCGGCCGACGAGCACCTCGCCAGGCCGCTGCCGGAAGGGGTTGAGGTCGACGTCCCAGCTGCGCAGGCGGGCACCGTCGCCGTCGAGCGTGGCGACGCGGCCCGCGTTGACGAAGATGCGTCGCCGCTGGCTGGAGGCGACGAAGCCGAGCACCCGCGGATTGCTGCTGCCGGGGATGAGCACGATGTCGTCGAGGCGGCCGATCGGCGCCCCGCCCGCGTCGAGGAGCGGCAGACGCATGATGCGGAATGCGTAGATCAGCTCCCCTGCCATGTGGGGAAGGCTACCCCTCACCCGTCAGGCGACGGCGGCGACTAACGACAGCCGCAAAACCTGCCGCGCGCGAGGGTCGAGCCAGGTCGCGAGCGGCGCGCGCGTCAGGCGGGCGCGATCGACACCGCAGTGTCGAGATAGGCCACCCCGCCACCCCAGTCGGTGAGTTCGTCGCTGGTGAGGCTGTTGGCCACCTTGCCGTCGGCGTGCGCTGCTGCCCACCACCCCCAGGGCACGGCCACCACCCCCGGGCGCAGGCGCTCGCTGATGCGCACCGGCAACTCGAGCGCGCCGCGCTCGTTCCACACACGCGCCTGTTGTCCGTCGGCCAGACCGAGGCGCTGCGCGTCGGCGCCCACCATCTCGACGAACGGCGCGCCTTCGCCCGCGGCGTGGCGCGGCAGGTGCGAGTAGCTGCTGTTGAGAAAGCGCGGGTGGTGCTTGACAGCGAGTACGACGAAGGGGTGCGTGGGGTGATCGAGCGCCGAGGGGGCGACATAGGTGGGCAACGCGTGCACCCCGTCGGCCGCGGCCGGGTCGCACCGCAGTTGCACCTTGCCCGAGGCGGTGGGGAAGCCACCCTCGGCGTAAGGGCGGCCGTCGGCGGGATAGGGCACGCGCACGAAGCCGTTGGCGCGCAGTTGCGCGAGGTCGATCGTCGGCAGCCCGGCGGCCAGCACGGTGAGGTCGTCGTCGTACAACTCGGGCTCGGTGTAGCCCATCGCGCGGGCAAGACGGCGGTACAGCTCGCTGTTGCTCACCGCCTCGCCGCGGGGCACGATGGCGGGCTCGTTCCACCCGAGGTTGAGGTGCCCCCACGCGGGCACCACGTCGAAGGCCTCGATGTGGGTGGTGGCCGGTAGCACGATGTCGGCGTAGCGCACCGCGTCGGTGATGTACTGCTCGTGGGCGACGGTGAACAGGTCGTCGCGCATCAGCCCACGGCGCACCAGTTCGGTGTTGGGCACCGACACCATCGCGTTCGCGGCCTGGATCAACAGCGCACGGATCGGCTGCACGCGGTCGTCGAGAACGCGGCCCAGTTGCGGCATCCACACGTCACGCTTCTCGCCGCCGAGATGTAGGTCGGGGCGTTCGAGGGCGGCCTCGTCGATGATCGCGCTGCTCCACGAGCCGACGCTGCGGGAGAAGCCACCGCCGCGGTCGCGCCATGCCCCCACCAACGCGGGCAGGCAGGCGAGGGTGCGAAAGAACATGCCGCCGTGCTCGTGGTGCTCGGCGCCGATGAGTGTGCGCAACGCGGCCGGGCGCACGGTGCCGTAGATGGTGGCCAACCGTTCGATGTCGGGCGCGGAGATGCCGGTGATCTGCGCGGCGCGCGCTGGCGTCCACTCGCCGACGTGGGCGGCGAGGTCGTCGTAGCCCTCGGTGTGCGCGGCGATCCATTCGTCGTCGGTGAGGCCGTCGCGGATCAGCACATGCATCATCGCCAGCATCAGCGCGACGTCGGTGCCCGGCCGCGGCTGCAAGAACCAGTCGGCCGAGTCGGCGGTGATCGTGCGCACCGGGTCGATCACCACCACCTGCGCCCCCTGGTCGCGCGCCTCCTCCACGAACGGCCACAGGTGGCGGTTGGTGAGGCGGGTGTTGGTGCCCCACAGCACGATCAGCTTG
>CAUJEE010000042.1 GCA_963169215.1 Actinomycetota bacterium | reverse complement strand
TGTCGGCGCTCACCGTGCTGCTCTCGGGCGGCGCGCCGCTCAACGCGCGCCTGAAGGCCGAACTGCTAAGCCGCCTGCCGACGGTGATGATTGTCGACGGCCTCGGCTCGTCGGAGGCCGGCGGCCAGATCTCGCACGTGTCGGCCGGAGCCAGCGCGTCGACCGGGTCGTTCTCGCTCGTGGCCGGCAACCATGTGCTGTCGGCCGCGCTGGATCGCGTGCTACCAGCCGGCGACGCGGAGCTCGGGTGGCTGGCCAAGAGCGGTCGTCTCGCGCTCGGCTACCTCGGCGACGCGGCCAAGACGGCTCGCACCTATCCAGTGATCGACGGCGTGCGCTACGCGGTGCCCGGCGACCGCGCGATGCTGCGCGCCGACGGCTTGGTTGAGGTCTTCGGGCGCGATTCGATGACGATCAACTCCGGCGGCGAGAAGATCTTCGCCGAGGAGGTGGAGGCCGCGATCAAGGCCCACGACGCGGTGTACGACTGTGTGGTCACCGCCCGCCCGAGCGAGAGGTGGGGCGAGGAGGTGGTAGCCATCGTGCGCCTACGCGACGGCCACACCGTCGACGAAGCGGGCCTGCACGCCGAGGCCGCGCGCCACGTGGCCCGTTTCAAGCTGCCCAAGTCGTTCGTGTTCGTGCCCGAGATCGTGCGTTCGCCGGCGGGCAAGGCCGACTACCGCTGGGCGCGCACGGTGGTTTCCGCCTAACTCGCGCCGCCTGACCGCACAGCGGTGCGACCAGAATTTCGCTCAGCGACGTGGGTCGATCGGCGTGATCACCCCGAAGGCCCGCTCGAGTGTCTCGGCCACGGCCAGGCAGGTGAGGTCGGCGAAACGCCGCGCCACCAGTTGCGCCCCCACCGGTGTGCCGTCGGCCATGCCCACCGGCACCACCGCGGCCGGCAGCCCGAGCAGGTTCGCGGGCAGCACCGGGCGCAGCATTTCCAACGTCGCCCGCGTCGCTTCCAGCGAGACGATGTCGGCGCCCAGCGGGAAAGGTGGCTGTGCCCACGTCGGCAACAGCAACACGTCGTGGTCACCGAGGAATCCGAACCAGTCGAGGTCGACGCGGTTGCGTTCCATCAACGCAGCCATCAGACCCTCGACCGACACCGTCGGGAACAGCTCCTCGGCGTTGTCGATGAAGCGCATCGCGTCGGGCCCCATCACCATCTCCAGCAGCGGGCGCTGGGCGGCGAGGTCGGCACCGAGGATGGTCACCCACAACTCGACTGCCCGCTCGAACGTCGCCGGCACGGCCTCCACCACCTGCGCGCCGGCCGCGGCCAGCGCGTCGGCGGCGGAGCGGATCGCGGCGGCGACATGGGGATGGGTGCCGCCCCCAGGCGGGTCGGCACACACCGCCACCCGCACCGGCCGCCCGGCGGCGCGGTCGACGAGCGTCACCGGCAGGGCCCGCGGGTCGCGCTCGTGCGGCCCGGCGATGGCCAGCAGCCCGGCGCGCACGTCGGCCACGTGCCGCGCCATCGGCCCGTCGGTGAGCATCAGCTGCTGCGACAGGCCGGGGTCTTCCGGCGGCACCACCGTGGCCCACGGCACCACACCGGTGGTGGGCTTGATCGAGGAGATGCCACAGCACGTTGCCGGGTTGCGCAGCGAGCCGCCGATGTCGTTGCCGAAGCCGAGCGGTGTCATCCCGGTGGCCAGCGCCGCGCCTTCGCCACCGCTCGATCCGCCGGTGGTGAGCTCGGGGTGCCACGGGTTGTGCGTCACGCCGTGCAACGAACTTTCGGTGGTCACCCGCAGGCCCAGGTCGGGCAGGTTGGTGCGCCCGATGGGGATCGCCCCGGCGGCGCGCACCCGCTCTACCAGCGGGCCGTCGATCGGCGCGACGGCATCGGCGAGGAAGGCCACCGCCTGGGTTGTGGGTGTGCCGGCCAGGTCGAGGTTCTCCTTGATCGTCACCGGCACTCCGTGCAGCGCGCCGAGCGCGGCGCCGGCGGTGACCGCCTTGTCGGCCGCATCGGCGGCGGCCAGCGCCTCACCGTCGAAGCGCCGCACGACGGCGTTGATCCATGGGTTGACCTCGTCGATGCGGTCGAGATGGGCCTGCACCACGTCGCGGCTCGACACCTCCTTGCGGGCGATCATCCCCGCCAACTCCAGTGCCCCTCTACGCCACAGTTCGTCGCTCATCGGCGAATGCTGCCACAGCCGCGTAGCCTGATTCGCCGTGGAGCAGCGCCGCTGGGATCGTGAAACCCTGCCCGAGGGCGAGGAGAAGGTGCAGGCGGTGCGCGAGATGTTCGACGCGATCGCCCCCCGCTACGACCTGGTGAACAGGATCATGACCTTTCGCCTCGATGTGCGTTGGCGACGCAAGGCCGTGCGCCTGCTCGCGCTGCCACTGGGCAGCACGGTGATCGACCTCGCCGCCGGAACAGGCGATCTGTGCGTCGACCTGCAACGCGCCGGGCACCTGCCGATTGCCTTCGACCTCAGCTTCGGCATGCTCGCCGCCGACCGCAGCGGCAGCCCGCGTGTGCAGAGCGACATCCTGCGCCTGCCGCTGCCCGCCGGCG
>CAUJEE010000041.1 GCA_963169215.1 Actinomycetota bacterium | reverse complement strand
ACCGGCACCAGCGTCGCAGCCGAGATCGCCTTCGTCGACACCGATGAGTCGCTGCAGCAGGCGGCAGTCGCAGTGCGCGATGCCGACCCCGACGTGGTGACCGTTGTGGCCGACGCGGTGGCCGGGCCGCGCGTGATCGCCGCGATCGACGAGCTAACACGCGGCACGCTCACGTTCGTCGTCAACGACTCGGGGCGGCGGCCGGATGTCGCCGCCGCGCCGTATTCGGTCGATCTCGCCTCGCGGATAGTCGGGGTGTCACCGCAGGCCTATTCGACAGCGAACTCATTCGTCGAGGGGCTGCAAGACATCGACGCCACGGTCAGCGGTCTGTTCGCGCAGAACGCCTACGACTGCCTGAACACGGTGGCGTTGGCAGCAGAGGTGGCCGACTCGACACAACCCGCCGACATCGCCGCCCAGGTGCCGGGGGTGACCACCAGCGGCACATCCTGCAACAGCTTCCCCACGTGCGCCGCCGCGATTGCAGGTGGGCGCAACATCAACTACGACGGCCCGTCGGGCACATTGGCCGTCGGCGCCGGGGGCGAGGCCACCAGCGCCGCCTTCGAGCGGTTCACCTTCGACGACGCCGGCCGCGATGTCGGCCAAGGGCTACTGGTGATCGGCGACGGCTGATCGGCGACGGCTGATCGGCGACCGGCCCAGGGGTGGCCTTCGGGACGGGAGGGCGATCAGAGCGTGGCGACCAGCTCGTCGACCGCAACCACCATCCCGGTGTAGAACGGCCCGAAGATGCCGAACACGGCCGACGCCTCGTCGAATCGCATGGTGTACACCACTTCTTTGAGGTCGTCAGGGTGCACTGCGAACAGCGTGACCCCCCACTCGTAGTCGTCGAGACCGGTGCTGCCGGTGACGTACTGCACCACCCGGCCGGCGAACTTGCGCCCGCTGGTGCCGTGCTCGTACATCATCCGCTGACGCTCCTCGAACGGCAGACGGAACCAGTTGTCGCTTCCCTCGCGCTTCTTCGACATCGGGTAGAAGCACCACGCCGGCATGTGGTGGGCGCGTGGCGGGATGTCGGGATAGAGGCGGGCACGGCGGTGCTCTTCAGGCATGTTCGCCGCGTACTCGCTGGTCTCGGTGATGCTGACGTAGCTGTCGACCACGTCGAGCCCGGCCCGCTGCAGCCCGGTCTGCAACGAGCGCAGCACACGCAGATCCTCGTGCATCGCCATGAACGCCGCGTCGCACTTGTGCCCGAGGATCGACACGCACACCACCTGGCAGCCCTCGGCCTCGACAGCGCGCACGGCGGCGACCACTGCCGCACCGTCGAACAGCGTGGTCGGCTTGCAGAACAGATGCAAGACACCGCGCCCGGTGGATGGCCCGATGGATGGTTCGATCGCCTCACTCACTAGCTCGCCCCACCTGCTCGCTGACTTGCTCGCCTACGCTCTTCGGCCACGGTCATGGGCCACAGGCTACGGGGCAACCTTCACAGCCGAACGGGCGAGTAGATGTTGAGGCGATCGGCGCGCACGAAACCGGCGAGGGTGAGCCCGGCGCGGCGGGCGGTGTGCACCGCCAGCGCGGTGGGGGCGCTGACCGCCACCAACGTGCCGAAGCCGGCGGCCCACGCCTTCTGCACCATCTCGAAGCTGGCCCGGCCGCTGACGAACAGGCCGAGGCCGGTGGCCGGAAGGCCGCCGTCGAACAGCATCCGTCCGACCACCTTGTCGAGCGCGTTGTGGCGGCCGACGTCTTCGCGCATCGTCAGCACTGTGCCATCGGCGGTGAAGGCAGCCGCGGCGTGCACTGCGCCGGTGCTGTCGAACAGGCCCTGTCCGCCACGAACGTGCCCGGGCACGGCAAGCAGCACCGCTGGGTCGATCGGCGTCGTGGCAGGCAGAGGGCTGAGCCGAGCGCACAACTCGTCGATCGCGTCGTTGCCGCACAGGCCGCAGCTCGATGTGGTGTTGCCCACCCGCGGGCGCGGCTGGGGCGCGCGCCCGCCGGTGTCGACCGAAACCACGTTGAACTCGCTGGCGACGGCCGAGCCGTTCGCGCAGTAGCGCACTCCTGTGACGGTGGCCCCGGCGAGTAGACCCTCGCAGTGGCAGAACCCGACGGCCAGCTCGTAGTCGTGCCCCGGTGTGCGCATGGTGGTGGTCACCGTCACCCCGTCGAGTTGCACGGTCAGCGGCTCCTCCACGGCCAGTTCGTCGGGTCGCCGGGCGCGGCCGTCGACCCCGACCGAGGTGACGAGGAACCGCTCGCTGCGACCACGCGCTGCCATCGCTGCCCGACGGTAGCGCCGTTCGCACGATCGTCCGCCCGCCACCGGTTATCGTGCGCCCATGGGCACAGACAACAGTGGTCGGATCCTCGCCGCGGAGATCGTCGGCACGGCGGTGTTGATGCTCGGCGGTCCGGGCGTGGCGATCTTCAGCGCGGAGGCGGTCGGCGTACTCGGGGTGGCGCTCGGCTTCGGCTTCTCGCTGGCGATCATGGCCTACGTGATCGGGCCGATCAGCGGGTGCCACATCAACCCCGCGGTCACACTCGGCATGTTCCTCACCCGCAAGATCAGCGGCGTCCACGCGGTGATGGCCTGGCTCGGGCAACTGATCGGGGCAGTGGGTGGAGCAGCGATCATCTACGGCATCGCCAGCGGGCGTGACGACTTCGAACGAGGCCAGTTCGCGGCCAACCTGTGGTCGGGTCGCTACTACGGCGTCGGCTCGGCGATCGTCGCCGAGGTGGTGCTCACCGCCCTGCTGGTGTTCGTGGTGCTGTTCACCACCACCCGCTCGATGGCCCCGGGGATGGGCGGTCTGGTGGCCGGCCTCACCCTCACCCTGATTCACCTGATCTCGATCCCCATCGACAACACCTCGGTCAACCCGGCCCGCTCGATCGGCGCGGCGCTGTTCGCCGACACCGACTTCGAGGCCCTGCAGCAGTTGTGGGTGTTCGTCGTCTTCCCGCTGCTCGGAGCAG
>CAUJEE010000040.1 GCA_963169215.1 Actinomycetota bacterium | reverse complement strand
ACATCCGCCACCTGCGCCACCTGCGCCATCCGCACCCGGCTTCGCAGGGGCCGCGCGGGGACGCTGCGCCCGCGCCGCCACGGCTCCGCGACCTGCCCGGCGGCGGCTCGTTAGGCTGCGGCCATGCCCGACGGCCAGCCGACGCTGCGCGACCGCAAGAAGGACGCCACCCGGCAGCTGATCGAGGACGTTGCCTGGGACCTGTTCAGCACGCAGGGTTTCGACGCCACCACGGTGCAGCAGATCGCCGACAGGGCCAACGTCGCGCCGCGCACCTTCTTCCGCTACTTCCCCACCAAGGAGGCGGTGCTCTACCCCGAACTCGACGGCCTCCTGTCGCGCCTGGCCGAGACGTTCGCCGAACGACCGCGCGACGAGCCGGCGCTGGTCGCGATGCTCAACGCCTTCGATGCAGTTAACGGCGAGATCTCCACCGACGCCGGCCGCCAGCTCGAGCGCCACGAACTGCTCAAACGCTCGACCGCGGGCAGCTCGAGCACGTTCGTCTACGACCGCATCGGCGCGGCGGTGGCGGCGATGGTTCGTGAGCGCCACCACGCCGAACCCGACGTCGAGGTGCGCGCCCGCCTCGCCGCCGGCCTGGTGAGCACGGTGATGACCGTGGCCACCGAGCAGTGGCTGGCTCGTGGCGGGAACACCACCATCGACGAGGAAGCCCGCTGTTGCATGGAGATCCTGCGCTCGCTGATGGTGTGAACGGGGCGCCGCTGGCGCGCGGCCAGTGCTGGCTGGCGGAATCGCTACTGGTGCCCGAGGTGGGACTCGAACCCACATGTTGTTGCCAACGGCGGATTTTGAGTCCGCTGCGTCTGCCATTCCGCCACTCGGGCCAGTGACCGTGTCTCTTAGTGACTATGTCTGATAGTGACCGTGTAAGGCTAGCAACCGCGTCGGGCGAGCGACTCGTGCCTGAATACCCGGCACCGCGTGAGTACCCGTGGGTAACCGTCTAGCCTTCCCAGATCATGCTTGCCTTCATGTTTCCGGGCCAGGGCTCCCAACGCCCGGGCATGGGACGCCCCTGGGCCGACCACGAGAGCTGGGAGCTGGTGCAGGAGGCATCGGAGATCGCCGAGCGCGACGTCGCCCGCCTGCTGCTCGACGCCGACGCGGAAGAGTTGCGCGACACGCGCAACGCACAGCTCACCACCTTCGTCTCCAGCCTGATGGTGCTCGACGCGGCCGAGCGGCTGGGCATCGAACCCAGCTTCTGTGCCGGTCACAGCCTGGGTGAGTACACCGCGCTCACCGCCAGCGGTGTGCTCGGCTTCGACGAGGGCGTGCGGCTGGTGTGCGAACGGGCCGACGCGATGCACCAGGCGGGTATCGACAACCCGGGCACGATGGCGGCAGTGCTGGGTCTTGACGACGACCAGGTCGAGGTCGCCTGCCGTCGCGCCGACGCCGACGTGTGGGTGGCCAACTTCAACGCTCCCGGGCAGGTGGTGATTGCCGGCTCCACCGAAGGTGTGGCCGCGGCATCGGCCCACGCCAAGGAACTCGGCGCCAAGAAGGTGATGCCGCTGCCCGTCTCCGGCGCGTTCCACACCCCGTTCATGACCCCGGCCCGCGACCGGCTGCGCAAGGCGATCGCCGAGGCCAACCCGCGCGATTGCGAGGTGCCGGTGGTGTCGAACGTCGACGCCCTCGCGCACAGCGAAGGCAGCGAGTGGAGCAGCCTGCTGTCGGCGCAGCTGGGCAGCCCGGTGCGCTGGAAGCACTGTCTGCTCACCCTCGCCGAATCGGGCGTCACCGACCTGGCCGAGCTGGGCCCCGGCGGGGTGCTCACCGGCATGGCCAAGCGCACCCTCGACGGGGCGCGCACCATCTCGGTGGCCACGCCCGAAGACCTCGACAAGCTGATCGAATGGGTGTCGGCGACGGCACCAGTGGCCCAACAGCACGAGGGCGAGCATCTGTTCGCCGTCGAGCGGTTGGTCGTGAGTCCGGCCGCCGGGGTGTTCACACCCGTGGGCGGCATCGCCGACGGCACGCTGCTGGAGGTGGGCACCGTGCTCGGCCACATCGGTGAGGCCGAGGTGCGCTCGCCGTTCGCGGGCGTGCTGCAGAGTTACATCGCGGTCGACGGCGAGCGGGTGACGCTGCGCCAGCCGATCGCCTGGCTGAGGACGGTCTGACATGCCCAAGATTCCGCCTGGGGTGCGCGGCGCAGTGATCACCGGGTGGGGCACCGCCCTGCCGCCGAAGGTGCTCACCAACCGCGACCTGGAGAAGACGCTCGACACCAGCCACGAGTGGATCGTCGAACGCAGCGGCATCCACGAGCGCCACGTCGGCGGCAGCACCGCCGACCTGTCGATCGAGAGCGGCGGCAAGGCGCTGGCGATGGCCGGTGTCGACCCGTCGGCGATCGACGCCTTGGTGCTGGCCACCACCACTCCCGACCGCACGGTGCCCGCCACCTCGGCCACCGTGCAGCACGGCCTCGGCCTGCGCTGTGGCGCCTACGACGTGAACGCCGCCTGCAGCGGGTTCGTCTACGCGCTGGTGCAGGCTCACGGGATGATCGCGATGGGGGCCAACAAGGTGCTCGTGATCGGCACCGACACGCTGGCACGCATCACCGACTGGGACGACCGCAACACCGCCGTGCTGTTCGCCGACGGCAGCGGTGCCGTGGTGCTGGAGGCAGTGGAGGGCCCTGGGCAACTGCTCGCGTGGGATCTCGACGCCGACGGCTCGGCGGAACGGTTCCTCTACGCCGACCTCGGTGGCTACATCAAGATGGAGGGCAAGGAGGTCTTCCGCCGCGCCGTGCGCATCATGGTCGACTCCGGCCAGAAGTCGCTCACCCTCGCCGGCGTCGAGGCCGACGAGATCGCGCTGGTCGTGCCGCACCAGGCCAACATCCGCATCATCCAGGCCGCCTGCGAGCGCCTCGGCGTGCCGATCGAGCGGGCCGCCACGGTGCTGCACTACACCGGCAACACCTCGTCGGCGTCGATCCCGCTGGCACTGTGCGACGCGCTCGACGCCGGCCGGGTGCACCCAGGCGATCTGATCCTGTTGGTGGGCTTCGGCGCGGGCATGACCGCCGCCAGCGCGGTGATCCGCTGGGGTGGCCCGCAAGAGTTGCGGGCACTGGGCTGAGGACGGTCGCATGAGTCGAGTGGTACTGGTCACCGGCGGGTCGCGCGGAATCGGCCTGGCCTGCGCGCAGCGTTTCCACGCCATCGGCGATCAGGTGGCGGTCACCTACAACTCGTCACCTCCGCCCGCGGGACTGTTCGCCGTGAAGTGCGACGTCACCTCCGCCGAGTCGGTCGACGCCGCATTCAAGGCAGTCGAGGAGCAGTTCGGACCGGTGGAGGTGCTGGTGTCGAACGCGGGCATCACCAACGACGGGCTGCTGTTGCGGATGAGCGAGGCCGATTTCACCTCGGTGATCGATGCCAACCTCACTGCCGCGTACCGAGTGACCAAGCGCGCCGCGCAGGGCATGTTGCGCGCCCGCAAGGGACGCATCGTGCTGATCTCGTCGGTGGTCGGCCTATCCGGTTCGGCCGGGCAGGCCAACTACGCCGCGTCGAAGGCCGGGCTGGTGGGATTGGCCCGCTCGGTGGCGCGCGAACTGGGCTCGAGGGGCATCACCTGCAACGTGGTGGCACCTGGCCCGGTGGCCACCGACATGACCGCTGCCCTCGGCGAGGCGCGCCTGGCCGAACTCACCGCGCAGGTGCCGCTGCAGCGGATGTGCAGCCCGGACGAGATTGCCGGCGTGGTGGCGTTCGTCGCCTCGCCCGACGCGGCCTACATCACCGGCGCGGTCATCCCCGTCGACGGCGGCCTCGGTATGGGTCACTAGTGCTGTGCCGCGCGCCGGTCGGCACAGGTACCCGCGGGTAACCGGAGTGCCCGCCTAACCCCATCGCTAACATCTCACCGTCCCCAACCAAGGAGAACCCCGTGGACCAGGAACTGTTCGCCCGCTTCCGCAAGTGCGCCGTCGAAGTGCTGTCGGTGTCGGAAGACCAGGTGCAGCCGGAGGCCAAGTTCGGCGACGACCTCGACGCCGACAGTCTCGACCTCGTCGAGCTGGTGATGGCGCTCGAGGAGGAGTTCGGCATCGAGGTGCCCGAGGAAGAGCTCGAGGGCGTCGAGACCGTGGGCCAGGCCTACGACCTCGTCGTCGGCAAGCTCTGACCGAGGGTCGCCGATGAAGGGCACTGGCCGACGGGTGGCGATCACCGGTTACGGGGTGGTCGCGCCCTGCGGTATCGGCAAGGAGGCGTTCTGGACCGGTCTCAACGGTCCGGGCATCACCGGCGGACGTTCGATCGAGGTCGCCGACTGGGACCCATCGCCGTACTACGACAACCCCAAGGAGTCGCGCCGCGCCGACCGCGTCGAGCAATTCGCGATCGCGGCCGCGGCGGAGTGCTTCGAGCACGCCGGCACGCCTGCGGTCGATCCGGCGCGCTTCGGCACCATCTTCGCCACCGGGGTGGGCGGCCTGCGCACGATCCAGGAGCAGATCGAGGTTCTGATCACCAAGGGTGAGCGCCGCGTGTCGCCGTTCACCGTGCCGATGTTGATGCCCAACGCCGCGGGCGCGGCGATATCGATGCGCTACGGGCTGAAGGGGCCGAACGAAACCGTCACCACCGCGTGCGCGGCCTCCACCCACGCCATCGGCTACGCGGCGCGACTGATCGCCTGGGGGATGATCGACGCGTGCGTCACCGGTGGTAGCGAGAGCGCCGGGTGTTCGATCGGCGTCGCGTCGTTCGCCAACATGACCGCGCTCAGCACGTCGGGTAGCAGCCGCCCATTCTCGGCCGAACGCGACGGCTTCGTGCTCGGCGAGGGTGCCGGGGTGCTGATGCTGGAGGAGTGGGAGTCGGCCGTGGCCCGCGGCGCGAACATCGTCGGCGAGGTGTTGGGGGCGGCGAGCAATGCCGACGCCCACCACATCACCGCCCCCGCCCCTGGCGGAACTGGCGCGATCGGGTGCATGCACCTCGCGCTCGCCGACGCCGGGTTGTCCCCCGCCGACATCGGCCAGATCAACGCCCACGGCACGTCCACCCCGCTCAACGATGCCGCCGAGGCGGCCGCGATCACCGCTGTGTTCGGCGCCGGCGCGGTGCCGGTGACATCGACCAAGGGGGTCACCGGGCATGCGCTCGGCGCGGCGGGGGCACTGGAGGCGGTCGCCGTGCTGTTGTCGTTCGACAAGGCGCTGATCCCGCCCACCGCCGGCACGACGCAGCCTGACGAGGAGTTCGAGATCGACGTCGTGCTCGGCGCGGCCCGCCCGTGGTCGCCAGCGCCGACGATGTCGAACAGCCTCGGCTTCGGAGGCCACAACGGCACGATCATCCTCGCCCCGGCCTGAGGTTGAGACGGGCCAGTCCGGGCTGGGACGGGCGGGGCTGGGACGGGGCTGGCATCATGCCGGGGGCGACCCGGAGCAGGGGGTGAAGGCATTGCTCCCCATTTCCCCTTGTTTCGATTTCGAATTCACCCCGCGAGACGGCTGGGGCAGGGCGCAGAGCTACTCGCCGGACGGAAGCCCGCGGTCATCCGGGGCGCCGGGCTCGACCGTGAAGGCCGCGTCGACCTGAAAGCCGGGCTCGACCGTGAAGGCCGCGTCGACCTGAAGGCCGGGCTCGCCCAGCCGAGCCGGCCTGCCTGCCTGTCATTCGAAATCGAAACAACGAGAACTGGCCCAACAACCCGCGACCACCCACCCACCCACCCACCCATCCGCACCCGCACCCGCCCCCCAGCAGCCGATTCGAAATCGAAACAACGAGAACTCACCGGCAAGGTTCGCCAGGGCACCGACAACGAGCGAGCCCACACCGGGCTGCAGCCAGTCGACCTACCCATGGACCGCCCTAGGCGTCGACGAAGACGAACATCAGGTCGCACTCGCACGCAACCTCGCCGGCGAGCAGCGCCTTGCCGCTGCCCTTACCGGCGCGGGACGACATGCGCCCCAACTCGACACGCAACTCCAGCGTGTCGCCGGGACCCACCTGACGCCGGAAGCGGGCGCCGTCGAGGCCGCCGAACAACGGCAGTTTGCCGGTGTGGGCACCATCGGCGAGCACCGCGATCGCTCCCATCTGGGCGATCGCCTCGCACATCAACACACCGGGCAGTGTCGGACGCCCGGGGAAATGACCGGTGAAGAACCACTCGTCGCCGGTGAGGCGCCACAGCCCCGCGGCCGACACACCCGGTTCGAGGGCGATCACCTCGTCGACGAACAGGAACGGCGGACGGTGCGGCAGGACCGCGGCGGGGTCGGGGAAGGCGCTCACCGACCCAGCGCCTCCAGCAACCTGGTCGGCGTGTCCTTCGGGCTGATCTTGTACCACGCCTGCTCGACGCGGCCGTCGGCGCCGACGAGGAACGCCGAACGCTCGATGCCCATGTACTCCTTGCCGTAGTTCTTCTTCAGCTTCCACACGCCGTAGGCCTCGGCCACCGCGTGCTCGGTGTCGGCCAGCAGCGGGTAGCCGAGGGAGTACTTCTCATCGAACTTCAGTTGCGCGCCGGGCTTGTCGGGGCTGATGCCGACGATCGCGGTGTCGCCGACCTGGCCGGCCACGTCGCGCAACGCGCAGGCCTGCTGCGTGCAGCCGGGTGTGCTCGCCTTGGGGTAGAAGAACACCAGCACGCGACGACCGCGGTATGAATCGAGAGTGACCGCGTTGCCGTGCTGATCGGGAAGCGAGATGGCAGGAGCAACTTGGCCGGCGGCGAGCATCGCGGCCGAGTGTAGGCCCACCACCCCTAAGTCGGCGTTGGGGCCGGCCCGCGGCCCGACTCAGTGCCGACTCTCGGTGGACGGGGGCGGGCTCACGAGTCGAGCGCCCGGCGCACGTCGCCGACGTACTCCCCCACTGCGTCGGGACCACTCTCC
>CAUJEE010000039.1 GCA_963169215.1 Actinomycetota bacterium | reverse complement strand
CACCAGCCGAGGTGCTGCGACGAAACCTGCGCGCGCATCAGAGTTGACACCAGTAGGCAGAACGGCAGCACCACGAATGGGGCCGGCGCGAGGTTGGCCATCACCGCCGCCAGGGCGCGGTCGCGTACGAAGCGTGCCGGTGCTCGTTCGAGCTCCACCGGCTCCTCGTTGTCGACGGTTGCTCCGTCGACCTGCTCCGTCACCTGGCCCTCCTCCGTGTACGAATCAACGGATCATCGGCAGATGCGATCGCGGACTTGACCTGGGATACTCCCGGAATGCGCGGTCGTTTCGCCCCATCGCCCACCGGGCCGTTACACCTCGGCAACCTGCGCACCGCGCTCGTGTCGTGGCTGCAGGTGCAGTGCGCTCGTGCACCGGCGGGCGGAGAATGGCTGGTGCGCATGGAGGATCTCGACCGGGTCACCTCGTCGCCGGTACACGAGGCCGGGCAACTGGCCGATCTGGCGGCGTTGGGGATGGTGCCCGACGGCGAGGTCGTGCGCCAGAGCGAGCGCTTCGCCCTGTACCACGACGCGATTTCCACTTTGCGCGCCACCGGCCGGGTGTACGAATGCTTCTGCACCAGGCGCGAGATCCAAGAGGCGGCGGCCGCCCCTCACGGTGAGCTGCCGGAGGGTGCCTATCCGGGCACGTGCCGCCAACTATCGGCGGCCGTGCGCCGGCGTCGGCTGGCCGAAGGGCGGCCACCGGCGCTGCGCCTGCGCGCCGAAGGTGAGCGCTACACGATCGACGACCTCATCGCCGGGCGGTACGCGGGCGTGGCCGACGACGTGGTGTTGCAGCGCAACGACGGTGTGCCGGCCTACAACCTGGCGGTGGTGGTCGACGATGCTGCGCAGGGTGTCACCGCTGTGGTGCGTGGCGACGATCTGCTGGCGAGCACTCCACGGCAGTTGCTGTTGCACGACCTGCTCGGCCTCGCCCACCCGCGCTATGCGCACGTGCCGTTGGTGCTCGGCCCCGACGGGCAACGACTGGCCAAGCGGCACGGTGCGGTCACCCTCGCGCAACTCGCTTCGCGCGGGTTGGGGGCTGGTGAGATACTCGCCCGCCTCGGGGCCAGTCTCGGCCTGTGCACGCCGACCGACGTGGTCGACGCGCGGACGCTCGCCGCCGGGTTTGCCATCGAGCGCGTACCGCGCACCCCGTGGCGCCTCGATAGCGACGACGTCTGACCACCTCAGCCACCGTGGGCAGCGCAGTGGGCGAGAGGGGCGCGCCTACCAGCGCGCCGCCGGCGCGATTAGCCTCGCGGTTCGCATGTCACCCCCCGCCGTCACGCCCTCGCGCAAGCGCACCTCCGCACTGCTCATCGCGCCGGCGGGCATGTTGTTCGCGGCCTGCAGCACCACCGTGTCGAGCGCGGCCCCCGACTCAACCGACGCGCCCACCACTACGCGGGCGACCACCACCACTTCACCGTCCACCACTGCGGCACCCACCACCACCGGGCCAGTGGTACCCACCACCATCACCACCGTCGTCGAGGTCGTCGGGCCGGCCACCACGCCGATCGTCGCCGTCGGCAAGGGCAGCGGCCCCGATACGGCTGTGGTGCAGGCGCGCCTCACCGCACTCGGCTTCTGGGCGGGGGAGGCCGACGGCAAGTACGGCTTTGCCACCACCCAGGCGGTGATGGCCTTCCAGAAGTACCTCGGGCTGCCCGCCTCGGCCAAGGTCGACGACGCAACCGCGTTCTGGATGGGGGCGATGAGCGAGCGCGCCCACGGCACGGCCAACTCGGGCAACCTGGTGGAGATCGACAAGACCCGCCAGCTGCTGTTCGTGATCGTCAACGGTCACACGCAGTGGACGTTCAACACCTCGACGGGCAGTGAGGAGCCGTACACGTCGGTGAACCACAACGATCCGTCGCAGATCGAGAGCGGCGACGCGGTGACCCCCAACGGTCTGTGGAAGGTCGAACGCGAGCGCCCCAACGGCTGGTGGGACGGCGACCTGGGCAGCATCTACCGCCCGAAGTACTTCCACGGCGGCGTGGCCATCCACGGGATGACCAAGGTGCCCAATTACCCCGCGTCGCATGGTTGCGTGCGCGTGAGCGTGCCGGCGATGGACTTCATCTGGGCGTCGGGCATGGTGCCGGTGGGCACCCCCGTGTGGGTGCACGAGTAGTCGCACTCGCCGTCAGATCGTGAGCGCCGCCGCCCTGCGCGTCAGGTTGCGGTCAGGTTGCGACGCGACGGATCTTCAGCTGGTGGTCAGCGGCATTGCGGCACACACCTGTTTCCAGGTCGAATCGCCAGCCGTGCAGCGTGCACACGAACTCGTCACCGTCGATCTCACCGAACACTTTCAAGTCGGCCTGGCGGTGCGGGCAGGTGCGCTCGATGACGTAGCCGCCGAGTTCGAACTCCTCCTGCGCCAGCCCGCCGCGATCGGGGTCGTGCTTGCGCAGTGCCTCTGCCTCGGCGCGCACGATGCGCTCCTCGTCGAGTGACTTGAAGAAGTTGTACAGGTACTCGTTGTACTGACCCTTGCGCCAGGCGCTGAAGCGGGCCGACAGGAACAACGCGTTGCTCCAGTCGTTGGCCCGCTGGGCAACCACCGTCTCGACCAGTTCGCGCTGGATGGTGAAGCGGAAGTCGTGATCCTCGCCCTTCCACTCGCGCACCTCGCGGTTGGGGAAGTCGATCGCGATCGCGAGGCCGCCCTCGTCGGGCTTTCCCGCGTGCAGCACGCAGATCGCGCCGACCGAGTCGCACAGCGTCGGCGCCATCTTCATCAGCGGCTCCCACCACTGCTTCACCGTCTGCAGCAGGTTCGCCGTCGGCGCGTGCCAGGTCTTCTTCATCTCGGCCAGCCACGGCAGGTAGTCGGCCTGGTACTGTCGCAGGTAGGCGAGCTTGTCGGTGAAGATCGCCTGCACCTCGGCCTGGGGCAGCGGGTGGGTCACCTTGAACGGGCCGCTGGTGCCGAACTCGATCTCGGTGCCGGGAATGGCCAGGATCCCTTCGTGACCTGCTGCTGTCAGCCGCTCGATGAACTTGGTCTGGTCGGGGAAGATGCTCGCCTCTTCGCCGGTGATCATGTTCACGCCGAACAGGTCGGGGTCGAGGAACGCAGGCGGCCCGGCGCTGGGCACGATCGCCCGCGAGCCGATCGCATCGACGTAGTGCATCGCCCGCGTGAACTGCGCGTCGACCTTGGCGTGGCACAGCTCGAGCATTCGCTCGGGCGTCTCCTCGTACACGATCGGGTACCAGATCGCCCCCGAGTACTGCAGCCAGTGCAGGTCGACTGGGCCTTGCGCAGCAAGTGTCTCCAGCTTGCTGGTGCGACAGTCGTTCTGGTTCACCAGTCGGGCGGTGCCGTCGCTCACCACCAGCGCCGAGTCGCCGCCCGGCCCGTCGGTGATGCTCACCTCGCAGTGGATGGTGATGCGCAGATTGGGGCCGAGGGCCATCTCCTCGCGGTCGACGGTGCGGATGATGTTGTCGAAGCCGAAGCCGCGCAGGATGCGCTCGAGTTCGCGGGTGGGATACCCGGGGATGAGCACCTTGGTGTTCTTGTTCATCCGCTCGACCAGGAACTCGGGATCGATGTGGTCGGCGTGGATGTGTGAGATGTAGAGGTAGTCGGGGTTGCAGATGCGATTCATCAGCTCGTCGGACAGCCGGTCGTTTCGTGGGAACACGAACCAGCTACC
>CAUJEE010000038.1 GCA_963169215.1 Actinomycetota bacterium | reverse complement strand
ACGCAGCCCGCCACGGCCGCCACCCGAAGGCGAGGGCTGCGCCGAGCAGCAGGCCGCTGCAGCGGGTGAAGGTGGACAGGTAGAGGAAGTTGATGTGGAACGACTCGTTGGCCTTGCTCGCCGGCCAGTCGCTGGCTGCAGCGAGGGCGGTGAGCACCATCACCGCCAGCGCGACGGCGGCAATGCCCAGGCCACGTCGGCGATCGTCGCCTTTGCGGCGGGTGATGGCGACGAACACCAACGGCCAGATCAAGTACCACTGCTCTTCCACCGCCAGGCTCCACAGGTGGCGCAACAGCGCCGGCGAAGGCGAGAAGTAGGGCGTGTCGCCGAGGATCTGCCCCCAGTTGGCGAAGTAGAAGATGCCCCAGGGGAAGTCGCGGCGCAACTGGCTGTGTTGCTCGGCCGAGCCCCACAGCGCGGCCCACACGCCGACCACCACCAACATCGCCGCCAGCGCGGGCAGCAGGCGGCGAAAACGTCTCTGCCAGAACCTCTTCAACGCGATCGCCTGAGTGCGGTCGCGTTCTTCGATGAGCAGCGAGGTGATGAGGAACCCGCTGACCACGAAGAACACCTCGACCCCGAAGAACCCGCCGTGCATCCACTCGAAGCCGGCGTGGTACAGGATCACTGCGATCACCGACACGGCACGCACCCCGTCGAGGGCCGGCTGGTAGCCCATGCCCCGGCGCGCCGATTGGCGGCGGGCGTACTGTTCGTCCCACCGCTGCTCGAACCGCGCCAGGCGCGCGAGCGCAGGGTGGTCGGTGAGTTCGCTCACGGGTGTCGATTCTCGCAGGTGATCAGCCGGCTGTGGTGGTCACCTGCTGATGCATGCGCCACACCACAACCAGCGCAAGGGCGATCAGCGTCAGTCCGGCGCCGCCCACCATCGGGCTCCACACACCGATGCGGTCGAACGCCGACCCGGCCAGCGGCGGCCCGATCACGCGCCCGATCGCGTGGGCGCTCTGTTGGCGGCCGAGCGCAGCGCCGCGGCGATGCTCGGGAGTGTTGCGGCTCACCAGTTCGGTGAGCGCCGGCGAGGCCACGCCCTGCCCCACGGCCAGCAGCAGCAGGCCCGGCGCGGCGACAGCCCACGAGGTGCCCACACCCACCAGCGTGAGGCCCACCACCACCACGCCGAGGGCCAAGGGATAGAGCACACCGATGGACACGCGCTCGCCGAGACGGGCGAAGCCCCCGCCTTGAACGGCCACCAGCACGATGCCGATGCACAAGAACACCAACGCCGAAGACCCCTCGGTGAGGTCGAAGCGGTTGCTGCCGAGCAGCGAGAAGGTGGCCTCGAAGGCGGTGAAAGCCACTGTCGCCAAGAACCCCACCACCGCCAGCCGACGCAGGGCAGGAACCCGTAGCGCCTGCGGCTTGGCCTGCTCGACCGGCAGGGCGGCCGGCGCGCCCGTCGGGCGGGTCTCGGGCAGGCGCACGATGGCGGCCACGGCGTTCACCGCCGCGAGTGCGGCGGCGACGTAGAACGGCACGTGCGGCCCACCGAGCGCGGCCAGCCCACCGATCGCCGGCCCGAGCACGAAACCCACGCCGAACGCGGCACTGAGCATGCCCACCAGGCGCGGTCGCTGCGCGGGGGTTGCCATGTCGACCACTGCCGCTTGCGCCACCGACAGGCTGGCGCCGCTGCCGCCGTCGATCGCCCGGCCGAGGAACAGCACCCACAGCGACCCGGCCGCGCCGGTGATGAAGCTGCCCACCGCGGTGCCCACCAGCGAGATGACGATCACCGGCTTGCGTCCGATGCGGTCGCTCAGCCGGCCGAGCAGGGGAGCGAATACGAACTGGGCGAGCGCGAAGGTGGCGAACAGCCAACCCACCTGGTAGCCGCTGGCCCCGAACCGTTCGGCGTACACACCGAGAATGGGCACGACGATGCCGAAGCCGACGAGATCGAGCGCGACTGTGGTCCAGATCGGCCAATAGCCCTGCGGCAACGGCGCGCGGTCGGTCTTGGCCATCGTGCTGCTCAACGGCGCAGGGTGGTGCCGGTCTTGGTGGTCTCCACCGTCCATCCGGCGGCCTGCAATTCGACCCGCAACGCGTCGGCGGTGGCGAAGTCTTTCGCCGCGCGGGCGGCGTCGAGGGCGGCAGCCTTGGCCGCCGCGTCGGCCGGCACGTCATCACCGGCGTTCAGCACCAGACCAACCGCGGTGCACATCTCGCGCACTGCGTTCACCAGCGCCGCAACCTGCCCGGTGCCAGAGGTTTCGGAATCAATCGCCGCGTTGGCCCGGCGCACGGTGTCGAACAACACCGCCATCGCGGCCGGCGTGTCGAGGTCGTCGTCCATCCGCGAGCGAAAACGCGCCAGCACCTCGGCGTCAGCCGCCGAGGGATCGACGGCCACAGCGGCGGCACGGGCGGCGAACGAGTCGAGCCCTGCCAGTGACTTGGCCGCGGCCTCGATGTTGTCCTGCCCGACCGACACCGGGCCGCGGTAGTGCGCCTGCAACAACAGCATGCGGTAGGCGCGTGGGTCGTAGTGCTCCATCAGGTCGAGCAGGTTGTCGACGTTGCCGAGGCTCTTCGACATCTTCTCGCCCTCGGCGTCGACCACGAAACCGTTGTGCATCCAGTGGTTGGCGAAGTGCTTACCGAGGGCCACCGCCTGGGCGCGCTCGTTCTCGTGGTGCGGGAAGCGCAGGTCCATTCCGCCACAGTGCAGGTCGAAACCCTCGCCGAGCAGGTCGAGGCTCATCACCACGCACTCGCTGTGCCAGCCGGGGCGGCCCTCACCCCACGGCGACGGCCAGGCCGGCTCACCCGGCTTCGACAGCTTCCACAGCGCGAAGTCGGCCGGGTGGCGCTTGTGCTCGGCACCGAACACCTCGCGCTCGCCGCCACCTTCCAGCATGTCGCTGAGCCGCTGGTTGGCGAGCAAGCCGTAGTCGGCGACGGTCTCCACCGCCAGGTACACGCCGTGGTCGGTCACGTAGGCGCGGCCGCTGTCGACCAACTGCTCGATCATCGCCACCATCTGCTCGACGTAGTCGGTGGCGTGGGGTACATCGGTGGGCCGTTCGACGCCGAGTTTGCCCATCGCGTCGAACCACACCTGCTCGCACTTGTGGGTGACTTCCTGCCACGGGCGCTGCTCGCGGTTGGCGCGTTCGATGATCTTGTCGTCGATGTCGGTGATGTTGCTCACCAGCCGCACGCGCACCCCCGACCACTCGAGGTAGCGGCGCATCACGTCGTACACCAGGGTCGCCCGGCCGTGGCCGAGGTGCGGGGGGCCGTACACCGTCGGCCCGCACAAGTACATGCTCAACACACCGGACTCGCGCATCGCGAGCTCACGTACCTCCCGGGTGGCGGTGTCGTACAGGCGCAGCATCGGCCACAGCCTAGAAGGGGGCGGCCGTGGCCACCCCCTCCCATTAGTACGGCTGTTGATTCGGTCGCTGGCGCAGCCGGGTGCTGGTCAGGCGACGTCGTAGTGACGACGGAACTCGGCGCCCATGCCCGGGTACTGCTGCATGCGAGCCGTCCAGCCGGCGGCGGCGGCATCCCAGTCGGCACCGGTAATGCCCTTCTGCGCCGCGTACTGGTGGCTGAAACTCTGGTCGTAGTTGTGATCGGCGACCCGCTTGGCCACCCAGGCGTAAGTGGCCAGATCGACGCCGTTGATCGGCGTCAACGCCTCGGGGGGCAGCGGCTGGTTCATCACCTGCTGCTGCGCCGCGGCCTGCTGCATCATCGAGGCCTGCATTGCCTGCGCGTTGGCAGCCATCTGCTGAGCCTGGTCGATCATGCCCGGGGCAGCTGCCACTGTGGTCTTCATGTCCTTGATCCCTTTGAACAAACCCATCGCTGGTCTCCTTCCTGCGCGGGCAGCTCCGTGCCGCCCGGGACTCACTCCACCTCTAGTCCTACCACGTCGGGGAAGGGGTCGTCACCCGTGAGCCCGGCGCGAGGGTTGGGTAGCCTGAGCGGGCCATGACCGAGGAGATCGACGCCCAGCCCATACCCGACAAGCCGTCGCTCGACGGCATCGAGGACCGCTGGGCCGCGCGCTGGGAGGCCGACGGCATCTACGGGTTCGACCGGGGGGCGCGGCGCGAGCAGGTGTTCGCGATCGATACTCCACCGCCGACGGTGAGCGGCTCGCTGCACATCGGCCATGTGTTCAGCTACACCCACACCGATACCATCGCCCGCTTCCAGCGCATGCGCGGCAAGACGGTGTTCTACCCGATCGGGTGGGACGACAACGGCCTGGCCACCGAGCGGCGGGTGCAGAACTTCACCGGGGTGCGCTGCGATCCGTCGCTGCCCCACGATCCGTCGTTCAGCGCCCCGTTTCACGGCGACGTGCCCAAGGACCACCGTGCCGTGCCGGTGAGCCGCCCCAACTTCGTCGAATTGTGCCGCGAGATCACGCACCTCGACGAGCAGGCCTTCGAGCACCTGTTCCGCCGTCTCGGGCTGTCTGTCGACTGGAGCCTGCTGTACACCACCATCGGTGACGACGCCCGCCGCGCCAGCCAGCGCGCCTTCCTGCGCAACCTGGCCCGTGGCGAGGCATACCAACAGGACGCACCCACTCTGTACGACATCGACGAGCACACCGCGGTGGCGCAGGCGGAGATGGAAGATCGCGAGATCCCCGGCGCGTACCACAAGCTCGCCTTCCATCGCGTCGGTGCTGTTGGCGATCTGCACATCGAGACGACACGGCCGGAACTGCTGGCCAGCTGCGTGGCGATGGTGGCCCATCCCGACGACGCCCGCTACCAACCATTGTTCGGGCACACCGTGCGCACTCCGCTGTACGAGGTGGAGGTGCCGGTGGTGGCCCACCCATTGGCCGACCCGGACAAGGGCACCGGCATCGCCATGATCTGTACTTTCGGCGATGTCACCGACGTCACCTGGTGGCGCGAGCTCGACCTACCCTCGCGGGCGCTGATCGGCTTCGACGGCAGGTTTGCCACGGAGTGTCCAGCATGGATCACGTCGCCCGCGGGCCGGGCCGCGTACGCCGAGATCGCCGGCTTGGCACCCAAGCAGGCTCAACGCAAGGTGGTCGAACAGCTCGCGGCCACGGGCGAGATGCTGGGCGAGCCGCGCCCGATCACCCACCCGGTGAAGTTCTACGAGCGCGGCCACCGTCCACTGGAGATCGTCGCCACCCGCCAGTGGTACATCCGCAACGGCGGCCGCGGTCAGCAGTTGCGCGACGCGCTGGTCGCCCGCGGTGGCGAGGTGGTGTGGCATCCGCCTTACATGCAACACCGCTACGACAACTGGGTGGGCGGGCTCAACGGCGACTGGTTGATCAGCCGCCAACGCTTCTTCGGGGTGCCCGTGCCGCTGTGGTATCGCCTCGACGGCGACGGCAATCCGTTGTACGACGAAGTACTCGTGCCGGTCGAGGAGCGCCTGCCGATCGACCCCAGCACCGATTGTCCGGAGGGATTCACCCCCGACCACCGCGGTGTGCCGGGGGGATTCATCGGCGACCCGGATGTGATGGACACGTGGGCCACCAGTTCGCTCACCCCGCAGATCGCCGGCGCATGGGAGCGCCCGGGCAGCGCCACCGGGGTGCAATTCGACAATGTGTTCCCGATGGACATGCGCCCCCAGGGGCACGACATCATCCGCACATGGCTGTTCAGCACGATGGTGCGCAGCCATCACGAGCATGGCTGCGCACCGTGGCGCCACGCCGCGCTGTCGGGCTGGATCCTCGACCCCGACCGCAAGAAGATGTCGAAGAGCAAGGGCAACACGGTCACCCCGCTGAATC
>CAUJEE010000037.1 GCA_963169215.1 Actinomycetota bacterium | reverse complement strand
TCGGTGTCGTCGCGGGTCGACAGCGCGAGGGCGAACTCGAGCATGATCAGGTCCATGCCGCCGAGCCCGATCCAGGGCACGGTGACACCCACCCGTCGCACCCCCTGGCGTGGAGCGCGGGTCTCGGTGCGTTGCAGATCGAGTACCGAATGGACATAGGCCCAGGTGCGGTCGGCGGGGGCGACCTCGTCGGCGGGCCATTCGCGGGGTACTTCCTGCTCGGGTGTCAGGAGGGCACGCAGAGCTAGCGCGGCGTCGGGGTGCACTGCGTCGTAAGTTGTCGGCGGCGCGGCGACGGCCGAGCCGAGCCGAGGCAGGTCGGGCGGTCTCACGCGTCCGGCGAGAACGCCGGTGAGCAGATCGCCGGGGGTGTCGACGGCGGTGGCGCATACCGCATAGCCGGCGATCGCGCCGTCGCCGGGCCCGTACGCCAACCCACGCAGGTTGGGCCTCGGATCGGCGTGCCAACCGAGGGCGAGGAAGGGCACCTCGCGAGCGGCCATCTGGGAGAGCGAGAGAACTCCGTGCCACGTGCGTTCAACGCGTGAACGTTCGAGCCAGTCGTGACGGGCGGCGATCACCACTGGTGGGCGGTAGCCGTCGGACCCGATCTCGGTCGACTCGACGCGCCGCGGCGCTAGGTCGGGTGAGCTGAGGTAGTCGGTGGTGCCGAGGTCGAGGTCGACGACTGCAAAGCGCGGCAATTCGTAGTGCTCAAGCGCTGGCACTGCCTCGAAGAGGCGGGGGTGATTGGCGGCGATGTGCTGGTAGTGGTGGTCGTGGCGCTCGCGGTCGCCAATTAGCCGTGATCGCCCGTGGCGGCGGTACTGGAAGCCGAAGTCGCCGACGTGGCGACCTGCCCAGCCAGCCTCGACCGCGCGCAGGTAGAAATCCCAATCCTCGAAGCCTTTGATCGACTCGTCGTACCACGTGCCGCGGCGGAAGACATCGGCGCGGATGCAGCACGAGCTGAAGTACAGGTTGTGCTGGGTGAGGCGGTAGCGGTTGAACCGCTGGGGCATGCGCGCCTTGCCCTCCATCGTGCCGAAGATGGTGCCGTCGCCACTGAGCCAGCCGATCGACGGGTCGTCGATGTTGTCGAAGGCGGCCTCGAGGTATGCCACCGTGCCTCCAGCCACCAGGTCGTCACCGTCGAGTGGAAGGATGAACTCAATTTCCGGCACTTGCTCCAGTACCCAGCGGATGCCGTGGTTGCGCGCAGCAGACGGCCCCTGGTTGTATTGCAGTTGTAGCAGAACGGCTCCATCTGCCTGGCCGAGGTGGAACAACGACTTGACCTCGTCCAGCCCTGGTGGGGGCGTGGCGTCGTCGACCACTACGACCAGAGCATCCTGAGCCGTCGCCGAGGTGACTGCCTCCATGAGGTAGCCGCTCTGGTGGTAATGGGGGATGACAATGGCCGTGCGCAACGTCTGGCTCTGGGATGCTCAATTGACAAGGACGGATGGAGGATAACACCTCAGATCTCAACTTCTGTCATGCTGGTCAGCATTATGGCTGAAGACGACGAAACGATTGAGGCCTGGCCCGCGGCCCGCTTTCAGCGGGTCTCCGAAGTGCCGTCCTGGTCAGCTGCAGCTGCTGTGGTGGCGGTGTCCGTGCCGGTGGTGTCGCTGCGGTACGGCTTGTACGACGACTACAAGAACGGTTTAAGCCCGCTGAAAGAGCTCGTAGAGTTCGACATCAGCAACGGTCGCCCAGTGGGCGGTGTGCTGGAGGCGGCCGCGTTCGGTGTCACTTCTCATATCGACGGGTTCTGGTTCGGCCGGGCTCTGTGCGTGGCGACGCTGGCAGTCATTGTGTGGGCGCTGGCCCGATGGCTGGGGCGGGACCTCGATTCCGCGTTAGCGGGCGCGTTGATCGCTGCCGCGTCCTGCCTCACCGTGGGTGCCCAGATCGTGGCCGGATGGGGGGCAACACTTTTCGTCGGCCCGCTGGCCGCCCTCAGCGCGGGGCTTGGGGCATCCTGCCTCTGGGGCCCCGCGTCGAGGGCGCGTCGCCTGCTCGGCCTCAGCGGGGTGGTTGCCGGCCTTGCCTGCTACCAACCAGGTGGAATGGCCGCAGTGGGGGTGATCACGGTTTCCGCCGTGGTCTGCGATCTTGAGGCCCGCGACACGGCTCTTCGGCTTCGCGCTGCACTGTCATGGCTGTTCGCTGCAGTCGCCGCGTACGCCGTGATCTGGATGGTGTGCACCGCTGTCGTAGAGCGCGAAGGGCCGCGTGGTCGGCTCACTTCCGATGTCTCGGGCAAGCTCAACTGGTTGATCGACGCCGTGATCCCGCGCGTGCTGCACCCCTTCTCGCTCAGTCCGGGTGGGTTCGTCACTGGATTCGCTGCTCTCGTGTTGGTTGCTTTCGCGGCATGGAGGCCGGGACGCAGTGTGGCGGCAACGGCGTGGGCACTCGTTGTGGTGCTGGTGGGCACAGTCGGCACCTACCTTCCCAACTTGGTGGTGGAGGAGTCCTGGGCCTCTGCACGGAGCATGTGGGTGTTGCAGGGATTGGTGGTGGTGCTGGCTGGTGTGGGCCTCACCCGCCTGACGCGACTGGTCGGTGCCTGGCTCCCTGAGGCAACCCTGGCCCTACCGCTGATGGCAGTTGTCGTGCTCGGAGCGCACGCCACCACCAACGTCGTCGATTACTTGGCCGAACCCAACTCGACTGAGCTGCGTGCCGTCCAGGCGGCAGTCCGCGAGGCGATCGAGTCCAATCCCGGCGCACCCGCGCTGGTGGTCGTAGCTGCCACGTACAACGACTCGATTGCCCCCGGCGTGTCCGCTGACGAGTTCGGCTATCCCGCCTCAGCTGTGGATTGGGCCATACAGCCGATGATCGCGCCGGTGTTGGCCGAGGAGGGCTATACCGGCGAGATCGTGCTACGCCATCAAGGAGACGAGCTCTGGGATCTTCCCTACGGCTACGTCGTGGTGGACCTGCGCGAGGTCCTGCAATCGGTCGATCGATCGTGAAGGAAGCGATGATTCCCGTCAACGACCTGCGCCGCCACGCCGAGGGTGATCGAGCGGAGGCGATGGCCGCCGCGCAGCGCGTGTACGACAGCGGTTGGTACATCCTTGGCCCCGAGGTCGCAGCGTTCGAGCAGGCATTCGCCGAGTATCTCGGAGTTGCGCACGTCATCGGCGTTGCCAACGGAACAGACGCACTCGAGATCGCGATGAAGGCGGTAGGGGTCGAGGCCGGCGACCATGTGCTGATGACCGCCAATGCCGGCGGGTACGCGGCCACCGCAGCGTGCCTGGCGGGGGCCGTGCCGGTGTTCTGCGATGTTCGTGCCGATGCCTTGATCGACGCGTCGTCGGCTGCTGCTGCGGTGACTCCCCGCACGCGGGCCGTCGTAGCGACCCACCTCTATGGTCAGATGTGCGATGTCGCCGCCCTGCGTCGCGCCCTACCGCAGGGCCTGGCGATCATCGAGGACTGCGCCCAGGCGCACGGAGCTCGACTCGAGGGTGTCGCGACCGGCGCCTTGGGAGATGTCGCCGCTTTCAGCTTCTATCCCACGAAGAACCTCGCCGCGATCGGCGACGGTGGGGCGGTGGCGACTGCCAATCCGTCATTGGCGGCGACCGCTGGGTCACTGCGCACGTACGGCTGGGCAGCCCGCTACGAAGTTGCGCGTGCTGGCGGGCGCAACACGCGCCTCGATGAGTTGCAGGCTGCGGTCCTTCGCGCGCGGCTCGCACACCTTGATGGGCGCAACACGCGGCGCCGTGAGATCGCGGCCCGCTATCGGTCGGCGTCACCCCATCTCGTACTCGGGCGCGATGACGAATCGTACGTCGGGCATCTGTGCGTAATGGTGACCGACAGGCGCGACGATGTGCGCGCCGAACTGGCAGCGGCCGGGGTGGCGACTGATGTGCACTACCCGATCCCCGATCACCGCCAGCAGGTGTGGAGCGCCCCACGGTTGCATCTGCCCGTGACCGAGCGTCTGTGCGCCGAGGTGCTGACTCTGCCGTGCTTCCCCGAACTCACCGACGGCGAGGTCGACGTCGTGTGCGCCGCCCTAGAGAGCCTGTCGTGAGCGACGGGTCTGCACCTCTGGTCACGGTGGTGGTGCCGCTGTACAAGAGTGCCGGCTCCGCCGACGCTCTGGTCGATCGCCTCGATGCCCTGCAGCGGTCGCTCGCCCCATCATTGCTGGAGGTCGTCTTCGTCGACGATGCCAGTCCTGACGATGTGGTGCAGCGTCTGGAGCGACACTTCCCCTGCACGTTTGCAGTCCGCGTCGTCCGACACAGTCGCAACTTCGGGTCGTTCGCCGCGATTCGTACCGGCATCGCATCTGCCGATGGCCAGTTCGTCGGGGTGATGGCAGCCGATCTGCAGGAGCCACCAGCGCTGATAGCTGACATGGTTGGAGAACTGCGGCGCACGACAGCCGACATCGCTTACGGAGTTCGCGCTGGTCGGGATGGCGACACAATGGGTGCCAGGGTCGCCTCCTCGCTGTTCTGGCGGGGATACCGTCGGCTGGTTCAACCGGAGATGCCTATCGGCGGCGTCGACGTCTTCGTCTGCCGCCGCCACGTGGCCGATCAGTTGCTGGGAATGACGGAGGCGAACTCGTCATTGGTGGGCTCGTTGGTGTGGCTCGGCTTCCCGTCGATTGCGGTGCCGTACACGCGCCAGCCGCGAGCCGATGGTGGTACCTCAGCCTGGAGTCTGTCTCGGCGCGTGCGGTACATGAGCGACAGCGCGTTCTCCTTCTCCCGCCTACCGCTCACTCTGCTCGGCTGGACCGGCCTGCTGGGGTTGTTGGCCTGCACGCTCGCCGGTGCGGCGGTGCTGACCGGCCGCCTGCTGGGGCGTGTCGAGGTACCCGGATATACCGCGCTGATGCTCACCTTGCTGTTCTGCACGAGCTTGCTGCTGGTGGCGCTCTGGATCGTTGGTGAGATGGCATGGCGAGCCTACGAAAACACCAAGAGCAGGCCACTCGCCGTGGTGAGCCAACGTACCGATTATCCCTCCAAGACGCGAGAGGAACAGCCGTGATCCACCCCAGCGCCCTCGTCGACCCACGGGCTCAACTCGGTGAGGGAGTGGAGGTGGGTCCGTTCACCGTGATCCATGGCCAAGTGAGCATCGGAGCAGGAACCGTGATCGGCAGCCACTGCGAAATCGGTGGCGGGCCGAGCAACACCCCGCTCGCGATCGGATCTCGCTGCATCGTGCGTTCGCACACGGTGGTCTACGCGGGGTCAACGTTCGCCGGCGGCTTGGACACAGGCCATCAGGTGGTGCTGAGGGAGGGCATTGTTGCCGGAGTCGGCTTCAGGGTCGGAACTGGCAGTGATCTGCAGGGTGACACTCTGATCGGTGACCATGTCCGCGTGCACAGCGGCGTGTTCATCGCCAAGCGCAGCACGCTGAGGAGCTACTCGTGGATGTTCCCGCGCTCCGTCGTCACTGACGATCCACACCCGCCGAGTGAAGGGTTCAACGCCGGTGCCACGATCGAGGAGTTCGCCGTCGTTGGTGCAGGCGCCTGTCTCTTGCCGGGTGTCACCATAGGTCGCGGGGCAGTGGTTGCGGCATCCAGCGTGGTGACCCGCGACGTCGCGCCCGGCATGCTCGTGCTCGGGTGCCCGGCCCGCGAACGCGGACCAGCAGCAGCCGTGGAGTTGAGTGATGGCTCGGCCCCTGCCTATCCCTGGCGCTATCACTTCCACCGCGGCTACCCGGCCGATGTCGTCGCCGGCTGGGTAGACGAGCAGCAAGATCAGTGAACCTCGCGTATCGCGGTCAAGAATTGCTCGTATTCGCGGATGTAGTCGAGGTTGTCATACGGCAAGCTCGCCAGTACCAGCAGCACGGCGTCACTGGAGTGGCCGAACTGGGTGCCCCACACCATGGGTGGCAAATGCAGACCCACGGATGGGGTATCGAGTAGTGCCTCCCGACGAGTAACGCCGTCGTCGACGATGCATCTCACCGAGCCGCTGAGTACTACCAGGAACTGGGCGCATTTCCTATGGGCGTGCTCACCGCGGACGTTGCCCGACGCAACATCGTGCACGGCAAAGAATCGTTGGGGGATGAAGGGCAAATCGGTGAACTCCCCCACCACCAACTCGCCACGAAGGTCGTGGGCCGCGCGCAATGGCACCAGCGACGCTCCACCTGCACCGAGCGGCGCCACGGCATCGATCGTGGAGGCGCGCACGGCCTGAGCGAAGTTGTCGGTGATCGGGTCGATGTAGCCGCGGATTGCGGCCGGGACACCGCCGACGACTGCCAGCGGCGGTACGTCGCTGGCAACAAGGGAGTTGCCCAATACTCGGACACAGCGCCCGATGCGGACGCCGGGGAGCACCGTGGCGTGGGCACCGATCTCGACCCCGTCGCCGATTACGACCGGATCGCTACCCTCCGCACCCACCACGGCGTACGGACCAACCCGTGCGTTGTCCGGCACCCTGGTGGAACGAGCAACGATTGCCGTGGGATGGACGTTCTGGTGATGGGTCACGACGCCTCCGTTCGAAACAGGTGGGCACTCCGGCGGGGCAAGATGCCGAGCACCCGCGCACCGCCGATGCTTTCGTCGGTCGGTTTGAGGAGGGCTTCGACGTCGGCTGGCACTGCGCCGGGCGCGGCCAGCACGAGAGCGTCATCGACCCACTCAGCCATCCGCTCCAGCTCGCGGGCTATGTCACCGCGCGAGCCGACGTGGTGCACCCAAGTACTATCGACCAGTTCCACCGCGTCGCCCCCATCGGCGGCAACCACCCGCGCCTGACGATCCCCTACCAGCTGGCTGAGGGCTACATCGAGCACCACCACCGGCCTTGCCAACGAGCGGGTGGTGAACCTATCCGGCCGCTGGCCGTCGACCATCGGCCCGGCCGGCTCGAGGTCCAGCAGCAGCGGCGGCTGCCGGGCAGCCTCGCGCCCTTCGCGCCACGCAAGGTGTGACTCATCCTCGATCTCGCCGCGGCGATGCTGATCGACTCCGGCCGCGGCGAGCACGACGAAGTGGTTGCGCACCAGGTGGCTGCGCCGTTGCAGCTCACTCTCGTCGGCGTAGGCAGCGCCATGGATGAACGTGAAGTATGTTGCGCTGCGCACGATCGGGCGCACGTCGGTGATCACACGCTGGGGGTTGCGCAATGACGACGGGGCGAAATGGTGATGCACCACACCACCGGCGATCTGTCGCAAGGCGAAGCCGCTGTCGATCAACCGCACCGAAACATCGGTGTCGTCGTGGTAGTAGGTGAATGTCTCGTCGTAGCCCCCGACCTCGATCAGGGCCGTCCGCCGGAACAAGGCGTTTCCCCCCGGCAAGTAGGGGATGCGGAAAGAGCCGGGGAACGCCTGGGTGTCGTACGGGTGGTCGTCGCGTCCACCCGTGGTACCGAAGCGATCGACCGATAAGAAGCGTGACTGGAAGGCGGTGCCGGTGTGGTCGAGAACGAGACCACCGACGCCGGCCACATCGGTGTGATCGAACCCGGCGGACAGATCGGCCAGCCAGTTGAACTCGGGCACAGCGTCGTCGTCGAGGAAAGCTACGAGCTCGCCGGAGGCATGCCGCAGGCCGAGGTTGCGCGCCACCGAGACGTTGCGCACCGGGCACTGCAGCAGCATGACGTCGGCGTGCCCGGCGACCACCTCGTCGGTGCCGTCGTCGGCCGGGCCGTGGACGACGATTACCTCCAGGTCGTGGTACTGCTGGTGGTGTAATGCGGCCAGAGTGTGTCGAAGCATCTCGGCGCGCTCGACGGTGGGAATGACGACGCTGATCATCATGTGGTGGGTGGCTGGTGCTGATCGGCGAGTTGCTCGCGGCGCTGGTGGCGCAGTGCGGCGGGCAGCGACCGGACGAGATTGGCCAGTTCATCGCGGGTAGCGGGGTCGAAACATCCCTCTCCGACGCTGACGCGCAGCGCGGCCACCTCTGCCTCCAGCGCGGCCACCCGTCGGCGCAGCGAGATCAGCCGCCGAAGAGGTGGCGGCACCAGCCGCCCAAGAGCGTGCGCACCCACGAACTCAACTTACTGTCCACTCTGGGCGGAAACTCACGATGCCCCCGGTTTCGTACGGGCGGCCGGTCATCACGTCAAAGCGCATCGCGCCTTGCAGATGGTCATAGACGTGGGCGCGGTTGAAGTCGGTCACCGACGTGTGCAGGTCGTATGTGCCGGGTAGGAGGTCGACGCAGGGAAAGCTGACATCGACGAAGCCTTCCCCGCTGAGACTGCTGGGAACCATGCCCACGTCTCGCGAACAGGGGGCGGTGATCGCGACCCCTCCGAGGGTGGCGATCTCGACGCCGAAGACCGGCTGGGGCACGCTGGTGTCGGATCGATAGTGCAGTCGGAGGCGCAGCGCGTCGCCCGTGCGCAGACGACTCACCGGTGCCTGGTCGTCGCCCACCATCATCTCGATCCGCGTCACCTGCAGTTCGCCCGAACCGCGTCGGCTGGGTCCATCCTCGGAGCGCTGCGAGCCGCCCAGCATTCTCTCGGTGTACGCATCCACCAGCCCGCCGGGGTCACCCTGGTCGACAGCGCGGCCGCGTTCGAGCCAGAGGGCGCGGTCGCACAGGTTCTTGACGCTGCCCATGTCGTGAGTGACAAGCACGATGGTTCGCCCGTCGTTGCGAAACTCGACGAACTTCTCCATGCAACGACGCTGGAAGCTGACGTCGCCGACGGCGAGGATCTCGTCGACGATCAGCAACTGCGGATCGACATTGATCGCGACGGCGAACGCGAGCCGCACGTACATGCCCGACGAGTAGGTCTTCACCGGCTGGTCGATGAACTTGTGGAGGCCGGAGAAGTCGACGATTGCATCGAACCGTTGGCTGATCTCCTTGCGCCCCATGCCGAGGATCGCGGCATTGAGGAACACGTTTTCGCGTCCGGTCAGGTCGGGGTGGAATCCGGCGCCGAGTTCGAGCAGCACCCCCATGCGCCGGTGGACGCGCACCGACCCCTTGTTCGGGCGGAGGATGCCGGCCATGCACTTGAGCAGCGTGCTCTTGCCCGAGCCGTTCTGCCCGATGACACCGAACACTTCACCCTCATGGACGTCGAAGGTGACATCGTCGACGGCGAGGAACTCATCGAAGACATTGCGCCCCCGCGCCGCGATCAGCTGCTTGAGCGAGTTCGCCCTCTGCTGGTGAACACGGAACGTCTTCACCACATGGTCGACCGAGAGCACGACTTCCGCGGACATCAGAGTTCCTCCGCGAATCGGGGTGACAGGCGGGAGAACAACGCCGCACCGACCGCGAACGCCACCACAGCGAGACCGAACAGGTACGCCCACTGCGCCCAGGTGGGTGCTCGACCGTCGTACATCAGTTGATGGAAGACGCCGACGAAAGCACCCGTGGGACCGTAGGTGCTGAAGCGTCGCAGGGCCGTCAACTGGATGATCTGGGGGAAGTAGATCACCGGGGTGGCGTAGAAGAGCACTTGGCTGACGATGCTCCACAGGTACTGAACATCGTGAAAGAACACGTTGGCCGCAGCTAGCGCGAGGGCGAACCCGGCGGTGAACAGCGCCCACAGCAAGTACACGACCAGCAATACCGGAAGCCAGACGAAGGCGTTCTGGCCGGCGATCATCAGCGCCACAACGAGAATGGCGGTCTCGATGAGCAGGGTGACGAACTGCGCGATCAGCACCGAGAAGACCAGGTGTTCGTGGGGGAACGCCACCTTGCGGATCAGTCCGGCGCCGCTCTGCACGTTGCCCATCGCCACGCTGGTGGTGATCGCGAAGAAGTTCCAAGGCAGCAGGCCGGCAAGGAAGTAGAGGGGGAAGTTGCGCAGTCCGCTGGGGTTGCCAGGCTCTGGTGTCTGCTTGAAAACGTAGGTGAAAATCACCGTGAAGATCAGCATCTGGCTGACAGGGTTCAGCAGACTCCACAGCCAACCCAGCACCGACTTCTTGTACCGTGTGCGCAGTTCTTTCAGCGACAACAGGTAAAGCAGGTTGCGGTGGGCCATTGCCGAACGCAGAGACATCGGCGCGGCAGTGTACTTACCCCCCGGCCTTTCCCTTGTCACCGCCCGCCGGCGGGGGCTGCCCGCTCAACCCCCACGCCGTCCGGGCCGATGAATGCACCGAGAATGTGGAGGTCTCCAGTGTCCCGTCGACGTCATTTCCTGCCCGCGCTGGTGGTCTTCGCCGCATCCACCGTTGTGGTCTCGCTGACAGGCGTTCCGAGGGCGGAGGCCACCTACAACTTCACCGTGTCGATCAACACCGGTGGCTCCATCGGCACGATGTGGGTCGACGCGATCCCGGGCGGGTCGAACCCGGCAGCCTATGAAGCCGGGTACACGTGGCACGCCGATGGCTCGATCTGGCGCATGCAGAGCCCGCTCAACCCGCCGCTCGACTACTCCGAGTCCACCCAGGCCACCGCATTGACAGTTCCTGGTACCCCCACGGTCGTGCGCCTCGAGTTGTACCCGAAGCCCACCAACAACTACTGGACGCCGTACGACCCGTGGAGCGGCAACGTCGGCGGTGTTCACGCCCAGCGCGAGAGGGCCAAGGACGGCGCGTCGTGGCTCACCTTCGGTACCGTCCCGCTGCCCATCGTCGGGGTGGGTGATGCCTTCCGCATCGAAGGCGATGTCGTGTCGGCGACGCCGACCCCCACCGGTCGGGTGCAGATCGACCTGTTTCAGATCGACTGTCAGTATCCCGAGGTGTGTCCCACGACGAAGCGGTCCACCACGGGAGCGTGGGTAGGCGCCTTCGCCACCGGCCAGAACAAGAACGGGAAGTGGACCGGCAGCGTCGGGTGGCCCGGGCGCTACATCGTGTTCATCCGCGACACTGCGACCAACCGCCACGTCCATGGCTTCATGGACATCGCGTCCGGCAATGTGCCGGCCATCGATCTCGACGCGATCTGCTTCGGTCTCGACATCTGCACGTACGACAGCGGAACGCCTGCGGTACCCACGGGTGGATTCCACCCGACCAATCCCACACGGATCCTCGATACCCGTATCAACCTCGGCATCGCCAACGGCCCGCTTCGTCCGGGCGACGGCCGCAGCAACAGCGGCTACGTCACCGTGCGCCACGACGAGTTGCTGAACCACGAGTTCAAGGTCACCGGCGTGGCTGGCATCCCCGAGTCCGGCGTGTCGGCTGTGTTGCTCAACGTCACCGCCGACACCCCGCCGACGCAGGGGTTCTTGAGTGTCTACCCCAAACCCACCGCGGTCACCGACGTCTTCTGGGATCAGGCAACGTTCCGAACACCAGCGACGTCGAATCTGAACCTCTACCCCCGTGAGACCACGCCGAACCTCGTGCTGGCTCGTGTGGGCCCGGGCGGCAAGATCCGTCTCAACTTCTACTCCGGCGGCAGCATGCACATCATCGCCGATGTCGCCGGCTGGTTCGATACCGGTGCCCCGAGTACCAGTCCGGGCGGGTTGGGGTTCACCGGCATCGCCCCCACGCGCATCTACGACACTCGCGAGGAGTCTCGCGACGAGTACGGCATCTTCGAGGCGGGTGACGACCGAGTGGTGGCCGTCGCCGGCATCGCCGGTGTGCCCGCTGACGCAACGTCGGTGGCGGTCAACATCACTGCGCTGCCACAGGGCCGCGGCTATGTCACCGCCTACCCCAACGGCCAACCCAAGCCCAACGCGTCGAATCTCAACCTCAACCCCGGTCACGTACGGGCGAACATGGCCGTGGTGCGAGTGGGAGACGATGGCTCGATCCGTATCGCCGTGGAGGAGACCGACTCGGAGATCATCGTCGACGTCTTCGGCTACTACGGCTCAGGCGGTGGCCTCACCACGACCATCGACCCGGTACGCATCGTCGACAGCCGAACCGGGTTGGGCACGCCGAAGCGTCCGATGGGTCAGCAGGAGATCCGTACCGTGCAGGTCGGCGGGGGCGCCGGTGTGCCCTCGAACGCGACCGCGGTGATACTCAACGTCACCGCCGTCGACACCACCACTTGGGGATTCCTCACGGTGTGGCCATCGAATCTCGAGCGGCCCTATGTATCGAATCTCAACTGGAGCGCCGGCCGCACGGTGCCTAACATGGTGATGGTGCGCCTCGCCCCCGACGGAACCATCTCGCTGTTCAACGAGTTGGGTACCGCGCACGTGATCGTCGACGTGTTCGGCTACGTCACCTGACCGCCGCCGCGTCGCTAACCATTCGCAGAATCCGGGCGGCAAACAGTTTCTGAGTGAACTCGCGCGAGCGCTCCACGGCGTTGGCCGACAACGTGGCCCGCGTGGCTTCGTCGGCGATCAGCCCGCGGGTCAGGGCAACGAGTTCGGCTGGTGTGTGCCAGTGGTATCCGTCCACACCGTGGCGCACGATCTCAGCCGGTCCGGCGGCGCCGAACACGATGGGTACCGCTCCGGCGGCCATCGCCTCCACCACGGCAATGCCGAAGTGCTCGAAGCGTTCCGGGTGGGTGTTGGCGTTCTCCCCGAACCCGGCTCCGTGCCAGAACAGCGAAGCGCTGGCCAGCGTCTCGCGCAGTACGGCCCCCGGCGCGTTGAACCTGACATCGATGGCATGTCCGCGCGCCTCGCGGCGCACCGCGAGGGCGTACTCGCGGTTGGCCGCGTCTGCGCCCCCCACGAGCACCAGCCGCCAGTCGCCCACTCCCGCGCGCTCGACCTCGACAAAGGCCTTCACCAGGTCGAGTTGCTTCTTGCAGTGGCCACGAGAAGGGTCGAAGAAGCGACCCACTGCTGCGATCACGTGCCGCTTCACGCCGGGACCCACCTCAGCGCGCACCGGCGGATTGAGCACTTGTGCCTCCACCTTCCACAACCGCGTCACCCAGTGGGCGGTGAAGGTCGAGTTGGCCAGGAAGGTGGAGTAGCTCCCTACCCAACCGCGGCGCACTGTGCGGCGCTCGAACGCGCCGTGGAGGCGGGCGATGGTGCCGCTCTTGGCGCTCGCGCCGGCGGTGGCCGAAGCCGCCACCCCCCACATCGCGCGCATCGCCCGCCGGCGGGCACCGACCGGGGGTTCGGGGAAGTGCACGTAGTACAGACCGATGTGGGCGCGGTTGGTGGCAGTGCTCAGGTATGTGCAGTTGACGAAGACGTCGTAGTCGGCACTTGCCTCCGACGCCGTCTTGTCGTCGACAACCTCGCGGTACCCGCATCCGGAGAGTTCCACACCGAGACGTTCACGCATCGCGGCCACATCGACCGGCTGCGGACCGAGCAGGTCGACTTGGTGCTGCTCGGCCAGCGCGGCGGCAATCGAACCGGCCACCTGCTCGCCGCCACCGAAGGTGCTCCAGTACAGGTTGAACACCGCGACCCGTAGGCGCTCGGTCACTTCGACACCTCCCACACCGTCAGGGTGCGGCGTCGAACACGGGGATGCATCCTCCATCGTGCAAGCAACATCGCCGGCAGCAGGTGCAGGTAGCCGGCGAAGACGCGTGCGCGATGGCCCGAATAGGAGCGCTCGGGCATACGCAGTCGCAGCGGCGACCAGAGCCAGGCCGACGACATTGCCTGTGCCCAGCGGCGGGCCTCGCCGAGTCCGGCGCGCAGGGCGATACGCGCGGGGGCGTTCTTGGCCAGCACGAGAAGCCGATTGCGCTCGGTGTGGAAGCGGAACACGTCCGACCCCACCTGCGAGGACGCCGCGTGGCGATGTCGTACCACTGAGCGCGGTTCGTAGAGATAACGCCAGCCATGCAGGCGGCCGCGCCACGACAGGTCGGTGTCCTCGTAGTACAGGAACAGTCGTTCGTCGAACATCCCTACCGCGTCGAGATAGTCGCGACGCAGCAGAACTGCTCCGCCGCACCACGCGAACACCTCGGCAGGTGCGTCGTACTGGCCGTGATCGCGTTCGAGGAACCCGCGATCGCCGCCGAAACCGCCTCGGTAGAGGTTGGAGCCGGTGTTGTTGATCACGTCGAACGGCTCGCCCCCCAGTGCAACCGCGACCCACACCGGCTCTGACCCGAGTTGCACGACCCGTGATTCGGCGCCGGAGGTGATGGTCACGGCCTCCGGTCTGGCAGCGGCGAGCCGTAGCTCCACCGTGGTCGGCAGTGGGTCGCCGGGCACCACGGCGATGCGTAGCGAACCACCTGCAGGGCTGGAGTAGACGATCTCGTCGTCGGGGTCGACACCGTTGGGCGGTGTGGCGAAGAACCCCTCGTCGAACGCCAACCGGCTGTCGGCGCGGCTACCGTCGATCCGCACCGCGGTCACCTGCACGCGCGGCACCGGCGTGCCCTGCGATTGTCGTGTCGGCGTCGGCGTCGGGGTGGGCGTGGCGACAGCGAAATCGATGCCGAGGAAGCGATCGGCGAACAGCATCTTGGCGCAGGCTGCGCCAACCCCGTCGGCGCTCGTGACGGTGGCGACCAACGGGGCCAGCCAATCGGGTCGCACCGTCGCGTCGTTGTTGACCAGCGCCACCAGGTCGTAGTGCCCGGGTGCGCGCATCCCCAGATTGCAGCCACCGGCGAACCCGAGGTTGGCCAGCGGTTCGAGCAGGCGAACCGTCGGGTACTGCGTCGTCACGCGGGCAGCCA
>CAUJEE010000036.1 GCA_963169215.1 Actinomycetota bacterium | reverse complement strand
GGAATTCGAAGCACAGTTCGATGAACCACAGCACGAGATCGGCTCAGCGCCAGCGCCAAGCGTCCCACCGCAGCGCGGCTGAGGCCCAACTCACCCCTCCCGTGCTGGAAGCGGCATCGACTGCGCCGAGACGAGTCGCGGAAAATGGAGGCGACGCCGGGAATCGAACCCGGGTACAGGGCTTTGCAGGCCCTTGCCTAAGCCACTCGGCCACGTCGCCATGCTCGAAGGTCGCCCTCCGTGGCGCCTGCACGATAGCGGGGGAACGTACTCTTTGCCCGATGACTCGCCACCACAACTCCCCCGCCATCGCCCTCTTGCTGTCCGGCGCGCTGCTGCTCGCCGCCTGCTCCGACGACAGCGCCGACGAGGGCGCTGACGACACACCGGTCACCAGCGCCGCAGCGGCCGACACCACCAACACAGTGGCGGAGACCACCGCACCTCCCACCACGCTCTCACCCGAGGATCTCGCCATGGCCTACACCGAAGCCGGGCCGCACCCGGTGGGAGTGATCACGCTGGCACTGGCCGACGGCACCCCGGTGGAGGTGTGGTACCCGGCCGCCGAGGGCACCACCGGCAGCGAGACCTACGACCTGCGCGACCACATCCCCGAGGCGATCCGTGCTCTGCTCACCGCCGATGTGCCCGCTGGGCTCACCTACCCCGCCAGCCGCGACGCCGAGGCCGCCGAGGGGCGGTTCCCGCTCGTGCTGTTCAGCCACGGCTTCTCCGGCGTGCGCATGCAGAGCACGATCCTCACCACCCACCTGGCCAGTTGGGGGATGATCGTGGTCAGCCCCGAACACCCCAGCCGCAACCTCGCCGCCGTGCTCGCTGCATCCGCCCCCAGCGACCCGCAGGCGTCGGTGAACGACCTCACCGGCGCGCTCGACCTGGCGCTCGCCGCCGACGGCGACGCCACCAGCCCGCTGCACGAACATGTCGACAGCGGCCTCATCGCCGCCGTCGGCCACAGCGCCGGCGGAGGCACAGTGCTGCGCGCAGCGGTGGCCGACGATCGGATAACCGGCTTCGTCTCGCTCGCCTCGGGTGCGCTCGGCAGCGAGGACGGGGCGGCGATGCCCACGGTTCCGTCGTTCTTCATCGCCGGCTCGGTCGACGCGGTCGTCTCCCCCGACGAGACCACCCGCCCGGCTTTCGCCGCGGCGGCCTCGCCGTCTCTGCTGTGGGTCATCGAGGGCGCGGGGCACAACGCGTTCGACGACTTCTGCACCTTCGGTAACGGCACAGGCATCATCGGCCTGGCCGAGGCGTCGGGGCTGGGCGCCGTACTCGACTCGATGGGCGGCCTGCGCGCCCTCGGCGAGGACGGCTGCATCCCGCCGGCGCTCGACGTGGCGGTGACCTTCCCGATCATCAACCACGCTGTCACCGCCTGGCTGCGCGCCCTGTTCGGGATCGATGCCGAGTCGGTGGGCATCGGCCCGGAGGTGGCCGATCTCTACGCCACCCCGGTGGTGATCGAGCAGAAGTGACCTAACCCACCGGCGCTCACGCCCCGAGCACTCTGAAGCCCAGCGTGCGGGCGGCTTGCGCCTGGCGTAGGTCGAAGGTGAGAAACACGAGATCAGCTACACCCAAACGTTGCCCACTCGCCAGGTGCACGGCATCAAGCGAGCGCACCCCAAGATGCTCGGCGATCTCCGCCGCGGCCTCGCACACCACCTGATCGGCGGCCACCAGAGCCATCGCGTCGAGATCGGCGTTCAGCTGCCTACGCATCGCCACCATCTCCGTCGGCGTTACCAAGCGGGCCAGGTTGCGGCGCACCTCGACGGTAGTGATCCAAGAGGTGACCAGCACCGCATCGGACCGCAGGAACTCATCGGCGCGCTCGGAGTCGGCCTCCTCGACGTAGCGCTTGAGCAATGCGCTCGAATCGACATACGTCGTCACGCGCCGCGATCCTCCCCCAACACCTCGGCGACCCGCCGACTGGCCCGCACGCGCCGAGCCGGGCCCACCCCTTCTGCGTGTCGCGGGGGCGTGAGCCAGCCCTCGTCGACCCCGCGCTCGAGCGCGGCCGCGCCCGGCACAGCAGCGATGACCACCTTGGGCACACCGCGATCGGTCACCCGCACGACCTCGCCGCTGGCCGCCCGGTCGAGGTACTCGGACAAGTGCTGCTTCAGTTCGCGGATACCCACATCCATGTGTGCACATTATCATGTCTTGTGTCCACATCTTTCGTCGATGGTGATTTGGCGCTCACGCCCCGAGGCGTTGACCGATGTTCGCGATGCGCGATAGTTGGCGCACCATGTCCACTGCCACGGCACCCGACTCCGCACCACCCCGCTTCGTACGCGCCGACGGACCCGACAAGGTCACCGGCACCGGCCGTTACACCGCGGATCTCACCCTCACCGGCATGCTCGCCGCCAAGTTCCGCTACGCCGGCATCGCCCACGCCCGCATCGCACGACTCGACACCACCGCCGCGCGGGCCATCCCCGGCGTGTTCGCCGTGCTCACCCAGGCCGACGTGCCCGACGTTCGCTACGGCGGCATGGTGTTCGACCGCACCCTGTTCGCCAACGAGGTGGTGCGCTTCGAGGGTGAGGTGGTGGCGGCAGTCGCGGCGATCGACGCGGCTACCGCGCAACGCGCGGTCGACGCGATCGTGGTGGAGTACGAGCCGCTGCCGGTGGTGAACGACCCCGAGGCCGCGCTGGCCCCCGACACACCGCTGGTGCACCCCCAGTGGCAGTCGTACGGCGCATCGCGCCAGTTGGTGCGCGACGGCAACGACGCGTCGTACGCATCGATCGCCAAGGGTGACGTCGACGCGGGCCTGGCCGCGGCCGACGTGGTGGTGACCAGTCGCTACCACGCCGATGGCTCGCACGCCGCGCCGATCGAGCCGCGCTCGGTGGTGGCCCAGTGGGAGGGCGACAAGGTCACCATCTGGAGCAGCACGCAGGTGCCCTACGACGCCCGCGCCGGCGTGTGCGACACGCTCGAACTGCCCTCGAACCGGGTGCGCATCATCGTCCCCCACCTCGGCGGCGGCTTCGGTGGCAAGTGTGGCTTCCACTTCGAGGCCCATGTCGCCGCCCTCGCCCGCGCCGCGCGGCGGCCGGTGCGCCTGCAGTTCACCCGCCGCGAAGAGTTCCTCGCGCCCGACCGCCGCCGCGAGAGCATCGCCTTCGAGTTCGAGACCGGTGTGCAGCGCGACGGCACGATCACCGCCCGCCGGGCCCGACTGGTGATCGACAACGGGGCGTACACCGCCGATGCCGGCTTCTTCAGCCAGCTGGCGGCGATGCATGCGCTCGGCCCGTACCGCATCCCCAACGCGCTGGCCGAGGCGCACCTGGTGTACACCAACCACCAGCCATCGGGTTCAGTGCGCGCCCCCACCGCTCCGCAGTGCTGCTGGGCGCTCGAATCGCACACCGATGAGGTCGCTCGCGCGGTGGGTATCGACCCACTCGAGTTCCGCCGCCGCAACGCGGTCGACTCCGGCGTCGAAGGGCCGAGCGGCCAGACCTACGGCGAGATCGGCTTGCAACAGTGCCTCGACGCCGCGGCCGAGCTGGCCGGCTACGGCCAGCCCCTGCCCGACGACGAGGCGATCGGGGTGGCGATCGGGTGGTGGCCGAGTTTCGCATCGCCGTCGGGCGCCTACGTGCGCCTCGATGCCGACGGCAGCGGGCAGATCGTCACAGGCGCGCAGGAGTGCGGCACCGGAGCGGTGATGACCCTGCGGCAACTGGCCGCCGACGAGTTGGGCATGCAAGCGGACGACTTCCAGCTCGTCTACCAGGACACCGCCGCCGCCCCCTACGACATGGGGGCCACCGGCTCGCAGACATTGTTCAACAACGGCCGCGCGGTGGTTGCCGCTGCCGGACAGGTGGCCGAGCAGCTCAAGCGGCTGGCGGCCGAGCGGTTGGAGGCCGACCCGGCCGACATCGTGCTCGCCGGTGGCGTGGCCCACGTCGCCGGCACACCCGACAAGCGAGTCGACATCGCCAAGCTGGCCGCCATCGCCGGCGGCGGCGAACTGCTCATCGGGCACGGCTCCGGTGCCCCACCGGACGCGCCCGAGCTGCACGGCTCGACCTGTGTCGGCGACGTCAGTATGGCTGCCTGGGTGGCCCCGCAGTTCAGCTGCCACGCGGCACGCGTCAAGGTCGACCGCGACACCGGGGTGGCGCGCGTGCTGCACGTGAGCGCGGCCCACGACTCGGGCACCATCATCAATCCGATCGCCGCCGAGGGACAAGTGCAGGGGGCGGTGGTCATGGGCATCGGCCAGGCGCTGTCGGAGGGCACCCGCTACGACGAGCAGGCCCACCAGCTCAACCCAGGCCTGCTCGAGTACAAGCTGCAGACCGCCGCCGATGCGCCACCGATAGCCATCCACTTCGTGCAGATCGCCACCCCCGATGCCGGCCCGCGCGGTGCCAAGGGCCTCGCCGAAGCGCCGAATGTGGCCACCGCGGCAGCGATCGCCAACGCCATCGCGAACGTGATCGGCACACCGGTGCGGCAGTTGCCGATGACCGCCGAACGGGTGTGGGAGGCATCGCTGGGCGGTGCAGCAGCCGCGCCCACTGCACCACGGACTGCGGGAGCATCGGCATGAGCTTCACCATCGCCCTCACCGTCGAAGAAGCCCTCACCGCCCTCGCCCGCGGCGCCCGACCGATCGCCGGCGGCAGCGACCTCGTCGTCGGCGCCCGCCACGGCAAGGCCCCGCTTCCTGATCACCTGGTGGCCATCGACCGCATCGATTCACTGCGCACGGTGACCGTCGACGATGGCGGCCTCGCCATCGGTGCCGGTGTCTCGCACGACACGATCGAGCGCCATCCGCAGATCGCCGCCAACTGGTCGGCGCTGGCCGACGGCAGTGCACTGGTGGGCTCACCGGCAACGCGCCACGTGGGCACCATCGGGGGCAACATCTGCAACGCCAGCCCGGCGATGGACACCGGTGCAGCACTGGTGGTACTCGCGGCGACAGTCGAGTTGGCTTCGGTGGGCGGAACCCGGCTGGTGCCTATCGGCGAGCTGTGGACCGGGCCCGGACGCACCGCCGTCCGCGCCGACGAGTTGTGCACGGCGGTGCATCTGCCCTCGCCGCCCGCCGCCTCGGGCAGCGCCTACCTGCGTCTGGAGTACCGCCGGGCGATGGAGATCGCGGTGGTCGGCGCCGGGGCAGCTGTCACCCTGGCCCCCGGCGGCACTGTGGCCGCGGTGCGGGTGGCGCTGTCGGCGGTGGCGCCCACCATCGTCGAGGTCGACGGGCTGCCCACCGGCGATCTGGCTGCCGTCGGCGAGGCCGCCGCGGCGCTCGCCAGCGAGCAGGCCCGCCCGATCAGCGACGTGCGCGCCAGCGACCGCTACCGCCGCCATGCGGTAGGGGTGATCGCCCGCCGCGCGGTGCTGGCCGCCGCTCGCCGCGCCGGCGGCGAGTCGATTGCTGTACCTGTCAACCGCGCCCTCGGCATCGGAGCCGCATCGTGAGCGAGAGCATCGTCCTCAACGTCAACGGTGTTCCTTACCCGGTCGCCATCGACCAGTCACGCAACCTGCTCAGCGTGATCCGCACCGAGATCGGCCTCACCGGCACCAAGGAGGGTTGCGACGACTGCGAGTGCGGTGCCTGCATGGTGCTGCTCGACGGGCGCCCGGTGAACTCGTGCAGCTATCTCGCGGTGCAGGCCCAGGGCCGGACGATCACCACCATCGAGGGGGTGCTGGAAGGCGACACGATGCACCCGCTGCAGCGCAACCTGCTCGACGAGGGTGGCGTGCAGTGCGGCTACTGCACGCCGGGGATGGTGATGTCGGCCACCGCCTTGCTCGCGGCCAACCCCTCGCCCAGCGAGGAGGAGATCCGCATCGGGCTGTCGGGCAACCTGTGCCGTTGCACCGGCTACACCAAGATCGTGCAAGCCGTGCAACGCACCGCAGCCGAGCTGGCCGAACCCGCCGCGCCTGCCGAGGGCTGACGGCGCGCGCTCTCACCGGCCAGCCCGCCGGTCAGGCGTTCCAGCGTTTCACCATCGCCAGCACGGCGAGCAGCACCAGCAGCGTGTCGACGCAGGCCAGCGCCACGTACATCCGACCCAGCCGACGACGCTCGGCGGCATCGCCCTCGCGTTCGGCGTCGGCCAGACGGCGGGCGGTGGGGCCGAAGAACAAGATGCCGAGCGCCGCGCCGATGATCACCACGGTGATGCCCACCCCGACGAAGCCCGCCGACCAAGCATGGTCGAGCTCCAGCACCAGCAGCACACCAGACAGCACCAGCACGGCGCCCGCGACGTTGTAGTAGCGGCTGGTGAGGCGGGTGGCCGCTTCGTGCCACGCGATCGCAGCCTCGCCGCCACGCCGCGTGAACCACGGCCCGAGGAACAACTGCACGAAGTTGGCCCCCAGCCAGGCAGCGACGGAGGCGATGTGGACGACGAGCAGGAGTTCGCGGTACATGCGCCCAGGGTAATGCCCACGCCGAGTGCCGACCGCCGGTGCCACCCGGCTGGCGACCTGGCACTCGCCTGCACCCGTGCCGCGGCGTACGCTGGGCAGCGAGACCGAGGAGGTGGAAGATGCCCGCTGGCTGGTACCTCGAGCCCGGGGAGCACGACCCGACGACCAAGATCCTCGTCGGAGTCGTCGCCGTCGGGGCGATCGCGCTCGGCATCGTCTTCGCCACCAAGGGCGGTGACGACGACGAGAAGGCGTCGAAGCCGGCGGACACCACCGTTGCCGTGACGACCACTGGCGCAGGTGCCACCACCACCATCGCGGGCACCACCACGACGATCGCGGGCAGCACCACCACGACTGCGGGCGAGATGATCGACGGGGCGACGCTGGTGGGAGCGATGCCCACCGCCGCGGAGACACCCAGCGGCTGGGACCGCTACCGCGAACCCGAGGCGAACCCCGCCGAGGACAACGGCTCGAGCTACTGCAACATGCCCACAGAGCCGGAGCGGGCGCGGGCTCTCGGTCTGCAGGCCTTGGCCCGGGGTCCGGCCTATGGCCTGCCCCAAGGCGGCTGGTTCACCTTCGACATCTTCGCCTTCGAGACCGACGAAGCGGCCAACAATTTCCTGCGGGCGGTGGCCGACGACGCCAACATGTGTACCGACGTGCCGGTCAACTACACCGAGTCCGAGTCGGACGCCGATTACATGGACGAGTCATGGGGCGACTTCGACTGGACGGTGGAAGAAGCGGCTGGGGCGAGCGAGGTGAGCATCGCCGGCGACGAGGCGTTGTTGCGCACGACGGTGCAGCAGCGTTACAGCGCGACAGTCGACGGTGTATCGCTGCAGATCAACCGGACATTCCTCGTGGTCTACGAGCGGTACGGGCGGGTGGTGGTCGAGTACTGGGTCGGTGGTGACTGGAACTTCGTCAGCAGCGACCCAGAGATGGCCGAGCCTGACTATGCCCACCAGCCCGTGCAGAGCGACCTCGACGACGCGGTCGACGCGATTCGCGAGTCGCTGCGCTCACGACTGCGCGACGCCGGCGCCACCTGAACGACAGGCAACGTCCCACACCCGACTACGGTCGACATCGAGAGTAGCTCGACTGCAAGAGGAGACGGTGATGGTTGGTGGCGCGCTGAAGATGGCGAGCATGGACGACTTCGACCTACGCATGTCCGAGCGAGCGCGTCCGCTGTACGAAGCGGTGACGGCGTTCATCCGCGACGAGGTCGACCCGATCACCGAGGAGTTCCACCGTCTCGGTGACGGCCGCGCCGATCGCTGGTCGTATGCGCCCGGCCAGCTCGAGTTGCTGCAGACGGTGAAGGACAAGGCCAAGGCACAGGGTCTGTGGAACTTCTTCCTGCCCAATTCGGAGGCGAGCAGCCGCTTCGGCGGCGGCGGCCTGAGCAACCTCGACTACGCCTACATCGCCGTCGAGCTGGGCAAGAACCGCCTGGCCTCCGAGTGCCTCAACTGCTCCGCGCCCGACACCGGCAACATGGAAGTGCTCGAGCGGGTGGGCACACCCTCGCAGAAGGCTCAGTGGCTCGAGCCGCTGCTGCGCGGCGAGATCCGCTCGGCGTACGCGATGACCGAGCCGGGCGTGATGAGCAGCGACGCCAAGCAGATCGACACCCGAGCCGTACTCGACGGCGACGAGTGGGTGATCAACGGCGAGAAGTACTTCACCTCCGGCGCCGGCGACCCGCGGTGCAAGGTGCTGATCACGATGGTGCGCAGCAACACCACCGCCGACACCTACAAGCAGCACTCACAGATCTTGATCCCACTCGACGCTCCTGGCGTTGAAGTGGTGGGCCCGATGTTGGTCTTCGGCGGCGACGAGGCCCCGCACGGCCACATGCACATCCGCTTCCACGAAGTGCGCGTGCCCAGGAGCAACATCCTGTGGGATGAAGGAAAGGGCTTCGAGATATCGCAACTGCGGCTCGGCCCGGGCCGCATTCACCACTGCATGCGCAGCATCGGCGCGGCCGAGCGGGCGATCGAGATGGCCGTCGACCGCGGTGTGACCCGCGAAGGGTTCGGCAAGAAGCTGATCAACCTCGGCAAGAACATGGAGTTGCTGTCGCGGGCGCGCATCGAGGTGGAGGCGATGCGGCTGATGGTGCTGCGCGCGGCGAAGGCGATGGACGTGCTCGGCAACGCCGAAGCGCGGGTGTGGGTGAGCGCGGTGAAGGCAATGGTGCCCGAGAAGTGCTGCCAGATCATCGACCAGGTGATCCAGATGCACGGCGCGGCGGGCATCACGCAATGGTTCCCGCTGGCCGAGATGTACCAGAGCCAACGCACCCTGCGGTTGGCCGACGGACCCGACGAGGTGCACCACATGGTCGTGGCGCGGGCCGAGGTGCGCGCCCGCGAAGCCGATGTCGCCGCCGGGCGGGCCGAGCACACCCGGGCCCGCCAGGACGCCGTCCACCAGCTCGGCGGCAAGACCGGCGGCCTGTTCACCGGCCCCTGACCCGATCGCACCCCACCGCCCGGGCCATCGGCGCAGCGCGATAGTCAGCGGTTGACTATTGTTGTCGCCGTGAGGCGCCCCGAGCTGACCCCGATCATCGCGATGCTCGCGCTCGCGGCGTGCGCTGCGTGCACCACCGGCACCACCGGCACGAACGAAGCGGACGTTGCGGACGATGCGGACGTTGCGGATCACACCGGGCAGCCTGACCGGATTACCGGTGAGATCGTGGTGTTCGCGGCATCGTCGCTCACCGAGGCCTTCACCGCGATGGCCGAGTCCTTCCGCGCCGAGCACCCCGACGCCGAGGTGGTGTTCAATTTCGCCTCGTCGAGCGACCTCGTCGGCCAGATCGACGAAGGCGCCCCCGCCGACGTCTTCGCCGCCGCCGCCGACGAACCGATGACCAGGCTCACCACCGCCGGGTTCACCGCCACCGACCCGGTGGTGATCGCCCGCAACACCCTGGCCATCATCGTCGCCGAGGGCAACCCGCTGGGAATCACCACGCTCGCCGACCTCGCCACCGACGACCTCGTCGTGATCGTTTGTGCCATCGAGGCGCCATGCGGCCAGGGCGCGGCGCAGGTGTTGGACAAGGCCGGCGTCACGCTGACACCGCGCAGCTATGAGCAGAATGCCAAGAGCGTCGTCACCAAGGTGACCGCGGGCGAGGCCGACGCCGGCATCGTGTTCGCCAGCGACGTGCGCGCCGCGGCCAACGCCGCGAGCGGTGTGACGATTCCTGCCGAGGTGAACGTGACCAACAACTACCCGATCGCCGTCACCAGCAGCGCGCGCAACAGCGCCGGCGCACGGGCGTTCATCGACTTCGTGCTGAGCGCCGCAGGTCGGGCAATCCTCACCGAGTACGGGCTCCTCACCCCGTGACCCGCACACGAACTCGCCGAACGGCGCACAGCGCCCGACCGCCGGCGTTGGTGCTCGCCCTCGCCGCGCTCACTGTCGTCTTCTTCGCGCTACCGCTCGTCGGCCTGCTGTGGCGGGCACCTTGGTCGCGCGCCGCCCAATACCTCACCGACGACGACGCGCTGCAGGCGCTGCGGTTGTCGCTCGTGTGCTCGCTGTGGGCCACCTTGCTCTCGGTGCTGTTCGGTGTGCCCCTGGCGTGGCTGCTGGCCCGCGTGCAGTTTCCCGGACGCTCCTTGGTGCGTTCGCTGTGCACGCTGTCGATGGTGCTGCCGCCGGTGGTCGGTGGCGTCGCCCTGCTCTTCGCCCTCGGGCGCAAGGGCATCGTCGGCCAGTGGCTGTACCGCTGGTTCGATTACCAACTGCCGTTCACCACCGCGGCGGTGGTGGTTGCGCAGACCTTCGTGGCGATGCCATTTCTGGTGATCACCGTCGAGGCCGCCCTGCGCCAGACCGACGACGCCACCGACGACGCCGCTCGCACCCTCGGCGCGGGACCGTGGTACACCTTCCGCCGCGTCACCCTGCCCGAGATCCGCCCGGCACTGATCGCCGGTGCGGTGCTCAGTTGGGCTCGTGCGTTGGGCGAGTTCGGGGCGACGATCACCTTCGCCGGCAACTTCCCGGGCACAACGCAGACGATGCCGCTCGCGGTGTACCTGGCCCGCGAGACCAACCCCGAGCAGTCGATCGTGCTCGCGCTGTTGATGATCGTCATCTCGTTCAGCGTGCTCGTTGCCCTGCGCGACCGCTGGTTCACGACTGCCGGACGGCAGCGATGAGCGCACGAGCACACATCTCGTGCACGCTCGGAGCGTTGGCCCTCGACATCGACCTATCCGTCGGCGACGGCGAGGTGGTGGCACTGCTGGGCCCCAACGGCGCGGGAAAGACCACCGTGCTGCGCTGCCTGGCCGGCCTGCAGGCGATCGACGCGGGGGTGATCGAGATCGGCGGTGAGGTGGTCGACGCGCCGGAGCGCAGCCTGTTCGTGCCCACCATGCGCCGACGGGTGGGCATCGCCTTTCAGCACTACGCGCTGTTCCCCTCGCTCACCGTGCTCGAGAACGTCGCCTTCGGGCTGCGCGCCACCGGCACACCGCGCGACGAGGCCCGGCGAGTCGCCTCCGAATGGCTCGAGCGCATGCGCCTCAGCGACCAGGCCAGCGCCCGCCCCACTGCACTGTCCGGCGGTCAGGCGCAGCGGGTGGCCCTCGCCCGCGCCCTGGCTCCCGGGCCGCGCCTGCTGCTGCTCGACGAGCCACTGGCGGCGCTCGACGCCACCACCCGCGCCACGGTGCGTCGCGAGCTGACCGACCATCTCGCTTCCTACGCCGGGCCGACGGTGATGGTGACCCACGACCCGATCGACGCCGCCATCGCCCAGCGGGTGGTAGTGCTCGACGCAGGCCGCGTCGAGCAGGAGGGCACGCTCGACGAAATCCTCGCCCGGCCTCGGTCGCGTTACGTGGCCGATCTGGCCGGTGCCAACCTGGTGCGCGGCACGGTGACCGGCGGCGTGCTCACCACCGCCGACGGCGCGCGGGTGGTCATCGCCGATGCCCCCGACGGCGCAGCCTGGGCGCTGATCCATCCGCACTCGCTCACGCTGTCGATGCAATCGACGAGCACCACCAGCGCGCGCAACTCGTGGCCCGGCGTAGTTGCCGGCATGCATCGCGTCGGCGACCGGGTGCGGGTGCAGATCGACGGGCATCTGCCGCTGGCGGCGGAGGTCACCGCGGCCAGCGCCGCCGACCTGGGTCTCGTCACCGGCAGCGCAGTAGTGGTGACGGTGAAGGCCACCGACATCGAGGTGTACCCCGCTTGAGCCGCGGCGAAGGCGATCTGCTGCTCGGCGAGTGGGCCTGCCTCGGCATCATCGCCGCCGCGCCCACGCACGGCTTCGCCATCGCCCAGCGTCTGCGACCCGAGGGCGACCTCGGCCGGGTGTGGTCGTTGTCGCGGGCACTCACCTATCGAGCCATCGACCAACTGGCCGCTCGCGGTCTTGTCGCGCCGGTGGCGACCGAGGCAGGCGTCGCCGGCGGCCAGCGCACGGTTCTCGCGGCCACTGCCGATGGGCGGGCGCGCTTGCGTGCGTGGCTGGCCGAACCCGTGGCTCACCTGCGCGACCTACGCAGCGAGCTGCTGTTGAAGCTGCTGCTCAGCGCTGAGAACGGCGTTGCCACCCGGCAGCTACTGGAGGGCCAGCGGCAGGTGGTGCAACAGGCTGTGCAGCAGGCGGCGGTGTCGCTCGCCGAGCCGGGGGCCGACGACGTGGTGGCGATGTGGCGCGACGAGGCCTCGCAAGCGGCGCTGCGCTTCGTCGATCGCGCCCTTGCCCGGCGGTGACGACCAGCGGCGACCGGCTGGTGCCAACGCATCCGGGCGTCGGTACTGTGTCGGCGTCAGCGACGATGGGGGTTGAAGCATGACCGAGCCAGTGCGCGATTGGGCGACCGATTACGACATCTTCGACCCGGATTACGTGCGCGACCCGTTTCCCGTGTGGGACGAGCTACGCGCTCGCTGCCCGATCGCACACAGCGACCGCTACGGCGGCTCGTGGATGCCCACCACCTACGCCGAGGTCACCGCGATCGCCCACGATGTGGAGCACTTCAGCTCGCGCAAGATCGCCGTCGTGCCACCGGCCGGCACGGGCGGCGACATCGGTCTGCTTCCCGCAGGTGTGCCCCCGATCAGCGCCGATCCTCCGCTGCACACGTGGACCCGACGTCTGCTGCTGCCGTGGTTCTCGCCGGCGCGGGTGGCCGAATACGAGCCCACCACGCGCGCCTTGTGCCGCCGGCTGGTGGCTGGGTTCGCCGACAGCGGCCGCGCTGACGTCGCCGCGGGCTACGCCCAACAGATCCCCGTACGCGTCATCGGGATGCTGCTCGGCGTACCGGACGACATGTCCGACACATTCACCGGCTGGGTACGCGACGTGCTCGAGTTCGCCACCGACGAGACGCGCGCGGTGCCGTCGCGCAACGCGCTCGTCAACTACTTCCTGGGCATCGTCGGCGAGCGACGCAAGCAGCCCGGCGACGATCTGATCAGCTACCTGCTGCACACCGATGTGGATGGCGAGAAGGTGGCAGAGGGCTTGGTGCTCGGCATCGCCGCGCTCACCCTCATCGCCGGTGTCGATACCACCTGGTCGGCGATCGGCTCGGCGCTGTGGCACCTGGCCGGGCACCCCGACGACCTCGCCCGCCTGGTGCGCGAGCCGCAGCTGATGCCCACCGCGGTGGAGGAACTGCTGCGTGCCTACTCGCCGGTGACGATGGGCCGGATGGTGATCGACGACATCGAGCACAGCGGGTGCCCGATGAAGAAGGGCGACCGCGTGCTGCTCAGCTTCCCCGCCGCCAATCGCGATCCAGACGCGTTCCCCGACGCCGACAAGGTCATCATCGACCGCGAACGCAACCGTCATGTCGCCTTCGGCGCCGGCATCCACCGGTGCGCCGGATCCAATCTGGCGCGCATGGAGTTGCGGGTGGCGATCGAGGAGTTCATCACCCACATCCCCACCTTCCGGCTCGATCCCGCCAGTGAGGTCACGTGGGCCGGCGGCCAGGTGCGCGGCCCACGCAACGCGTGGGTGCTGTTCCCCTGACCACCCGAGCAGTTACCCTGCCCGCCGTGTTCCCACGTCTCCCGGCTGCCCCGATGCGGCGGCCCACCATGCGGCTGGTCGGGCTGGCCGGGCTGGCCGGGCTGGTCGGGCTGGTCGGGCTGGCCGCCGGATGCTCGGGTGACGACGGCTCGGCGCCCGCCACATCCGCCACGATCACCGCGCCGCCCACGCGGGTCACCACCACCGTGGCGACGACGGTGCCCCCCACCGCGCCGCCCACCGCACCGCCGATGACGCCCGACGAACTGGCCGCGGCGATCGCTGCTGGCTTCGCCAGCGTCTTCGCCCCGGGCACGCAAGACCCTGCCTTCGTGCAGAACGGCGGCGAGCACACGCCGACGCTCGATGCCCTGCGCGCCGCCTCCAGCGCCGATACCACCGTCACGGTGAATGCGGTACTGCCGCTCGCCGACGCCGACTGCGAGAGCGCGGGCGTCACCCCACCGTGCGCCGCAGTGGCGTGGACGCTGGCCTACAAGGGGTCGGTGCTGATGGCCGACACGCTCGGCCATGCGGTGTACGCCGACGGCGTGTGGCAGGTGGCCGAGCGCACGTGGTGCACCATCACCGAACAGTTCGTCGCCGCCCCCGCCGGCTGCTAGCCGCGCCCGCACGCAGCGCCTGCGGCGCGGCTCGCGCCGCGTCAGACTGGTGGGTCGGGTGGTCGACCGGGCCGCGCCCGACCGCGGGGAGCTGTCTCGCGGTGGGTGCCGTCGGGCCAGGTGAAGTGCATCTCGGCGTCGGGCAGCAGCTTCACCACCACCTTGTCGCGGTGCACAAGATGGTGGTGGCGGTTGCACAGCAAACCGAGGTTGTCGTAGTCGGTGAAACCGCCCTTGCGCCAGTGGTGCAGGTGGTGGGCGTCGCAGTACGACACCGGCCGCTCGCACCCGGGGAAGCGGCAGCCGCCGTCGCGCTGGGCGACGAGGCGGAACAGGCGGCGGGGCACGGTGTAGCGCGCCCGCCCGTAGCCGATCGGCAGGTTGTCGCTGCCGCGCATGATGGTGTGGATCACGCAGTCGCACAACACCGCGTCGGTGGTGGCATGATCGAACAAGCGGCCGGTCTCGAGGTTGAACCCGAACGCCGCGTCGCCGGTGAGGTCGCGTGCCTCGACACCCAACTCGACATGGGGGTGGCGGCGCTTGCTGGTGGGGATCTGGTTCTGTCGGTTGTAGAACGCGGCGATGTCGCCCATCGCGTCGGAGTCGCGCTCGGCCTTCGTGCGCCGATCGTCGGCGCCTTCGAAGGTGCGCGCGGTCTTGATCGCAGAGGCCCACTCGGCGGCAGCGCTGCCGTGCAGCTCGAACCTGCCCAACAGGGCACCGTCGGCGGCCTCGTTCATCGTCAGCGACCGCTGTGGTTCGGCCTGCGGTTCGTCCGCATCGACGATTGCCTCGGCCCGCTTGCGCCACAGGTCCATCACGGTGATCGTGTCGGCAGCCGACAACGCGCCCAGCGTGGGCACCACCTCGTGCTGGTGATCGTCCATCAACGCCCGCAGCCGCGGCGGGCAGAACGCGCGCAGCACTTCGACCTGACCAGCCGACAAGTCGCCGGCGACTGCCCGCTCGGCGATGGTGCAGAAGCGATCGAGGAAGCGAGCCCGCGCCACCCACCGCCCGGCCTGCTCGTCGGTCATCCGGCAGCGATCGCGCAGCCACGCGCGGGTGGTGAGCGCCTTGTCGACCGTGGCCAGCTCGCCCGAGTTCTCCAGGCGCCGCAAGGCCAACGCCAGCCGAGCCGCCTCGCGCTCGTGGGCGACCATCGCCTGCACGAACTCGCCCGGCGACAGGAAGATGTCGAGCTCCGCCGACACGTCCGCCGACACATCGGGTGCCGTGATTTCGGTCGAGAACGTGATCGAACTCATGTTCGATACAGTACCACGGCATCCCCGGCAATGCAACACGAAAATGCACATCTACGAGGGATTTCTTTCGAAATCGGAACGGGTGAAACGGGCAGTGGTTCAGCGGAAGTCGCGTGCCAGGTCACCCTCGTACAACCCCGCCACCTGCGCCCCGTCGAACTCCATCACGGCGGCGCGTACGCCGGAGTGGTGCAGATCGAGCACTCGCAACTCATCCCCCACCTTCGCGACCGACTCGATGCGCACGAAGTTCTCACCGTACAACTCGGCGTACTTGGCCAAGGCCTGCACCTTGGCCCTGGTGTCGGCCAGGTAGTCGCCGTGGGGGTCGACGATCGACACGCCCAACGTGCCGTCGTCGCGACGCGACATCACGAGGAAGTCGATCTGCAACGAGCCCCACTCCCCTACGTCGTTCTGGTAGGCGATGCGCAGCGCGGCCGGCGTCGGCCGCGAAGGGTTGCGGTACCACGCTACGAACGACGGCCGAGCGATCTCGGCCTCCAGCACGGTGCGTTCCCAGCTGTTCAGCTCGCACGGAAACTCGCCGGCGGCATCGGAGTACAGGTGCCCCGCATACACGGGCAGCGCCTCGCCACCCGAGCGCAGCGTGGCGGCGGTGAGGTTGTCGCGCAGGTCCACCGTCACGGGCTCGGGGCGTGAGGTCTGTTCCTGCACGCGGCGGAAAGCGTCGCGGGTGGCGCCGGTGGTGTTCTTGATCGCGACGGCAAAGTCGGCAAGGCGCTGCTGCACCCACTCGGTCGCCTCGCGCTCCACTTCGGCCACCACGCCGGGCACCATGAACAGCGCGGCCACCTCCACCGCCACGTCGATCGGGTCGACGCCATCACCAGCAGCATCAGCCGCACGCACGCGGTGCTGCCAGTGGTCGATACCCACCCCTTCGCGCACGGCGCGGATGATCTTGCGGGTTTCGCGTTCCACGTCGGTGGCGTGGGTGGCGACGCGGTAGGTCTCGTAGGTGAAGCCGTTGCCGTCGAACGTGTAGCGGCCGCGGGCGAGATCGGCGTGCTCGATGTTGTCGATGTTGGCGGCCACCGCGTCGGCGTGCTGCACGGCCAGGCCGTCGAGCTTGGCGTTCAGCAGCTTGGTCAGCCGTTTGCCCGCGTCGGGCAGCAGGGCGGCGCCTGACACGGTGTCGGTGAGCAGGCGGGCGAACTCCTTGGCCCGGCGCAGCGGGTTGGCCAGCACATCGGGGGCCGGCAGCGACGGCAGCGACTCCACCAGCGCGAACACTTCTGCGGGCACGTGCGGGTTGCGCTCGAACACCTTCGGCGCCCGCACCACCGAGGCGCCCACGCGACCCTCGGCACCGCTCTTGCCGTTGCCCTCCAGCTCGTCCTTGATGCTGTGCAGCGCGTCGCGGTCGAACTTGGGCAGGTAGCAGGCCACCGAGTTGAGGGTGTCGTCGGTGGCTACGCGGTGGGCCAGCGGCGAGCGCACCATGCGCCCGATGATCTGCGCGATGTGGGTGGCGTCAGCGGCGGGCCGCTCGCTGTACAGCACCTCGGCACGCGGGCAGTCCCACCCGGTGGAGATGGCGGTCTTGGCCAGCACCACGCGAATGGTCGGGTCGTTCTGGATCGATTCCGGTGCCACCCAATCCACAGCACGCGCGCCCACGTGCAGGCGCTCGTGCTCACCGAACACGTGCGCCACGGCATCGGGCGCGAGCCCCGGCCACTCGCTCTCGATCACACCCACCAGCTCGGCCAGGTGTGCGTCGCTGGCCTTGTCGGCCACCTGCACCACCATCACCGGCAGCACATCGGGTTCGTTCTCCGCCGCCGAGTACTCGCGCCAGCGGCGGTCGTAATCGAGCGCGGTGCGGGTGGCTTCGCGCAGCAGGGTGGTGCCGAACGCGCCCTTCTCGTCGGGCTCGTCGAGGCCGATCTCGTCCTTGATCAACCCCGAGGCGCGCACCCGCTCGATGTCCACCTCCACGTGCGGGTAGTGGGTGCGGCCGCTCACGCCTTCCATCGCCGCGGTGAAGCGGGCGATGGTGGCCGAGATGCCCCACACCACCGGCACCGGCGGGTTCGAACCGGCCGCGCCGGAGATGATCCGCTGCACGATCGTCTTGCGGTCGGTGGCCGGCTTCACCCCGCGGTGGGCCTCGTCGAGCACCAGGTACAGGTCGGTGGCGCCACCCTTCACCGTGTTGGCGATCACGTCCCAGAACGAGTACTGCCGCAGGTTGCGCCCGCCCTGGGCGAGGCCGGACGACTTCGAGAGCTTCTGGATGTTGAGGAAGTAGACGCGCCCGGCCGACAGCTCGGAACCGAGGAAGTCGTTGTCGAGAATGCTCAACCGCGCCGGCTGCAACAAGTCGCTGGCGGCCAGCATCTTGTTGCGAGTTTGGCGGTTCAGCGCCGGGTCGTCGGTGACCCACAAGAACGCAGCCCGCGGATCGGCCTCGCAGGCCAGGTCGCTGGAACCGTGCAGCATCGCCTCGATCACCGCTGTGGCGATCACGGTCTTACCCGCGCCCGTGATCGCGGAGAGAGCGAAGCTGGAACGGCCGCGATCTTCCTGCCAATCGCGGCGGGCCTTGCCCAACTGGCGCAGGCACCCGAGCGCGGCATCGCGCTGGTAGTCGAACAGCTGGTACTTCATGCGCCCCGCCCCCGATTGATGGCGAACGTGGTGAGGTAGTTCTCGTACAGGCGCACGGCCTGCAGCTCGGTGGGCAGGTTCTCGGCCACACCGGCGAACACCGCCGCCGAATCGGTCACCACGAACACCGTGCCCGCCGTGGCCGGCAGCACCCCCACGAACTCGCGCCAACGGTCGGGGTCGAACAACACCCCGTAACGATCGGCCACCACGAACGGCAACAAGCCGCCCGCGGCATCCGTGCGCTGCTCGATCATCGAGCCCTGCCCACCCGCACGCATCCACAACATCGGCGCCACCGCCGCGAACGCCCGATCCAGCTCCACGTCGACCGGGTCGAGGTACGTGAGCTTCATGAACTCCACGTTCTCCTCGAGCCCCTCGGCCATCGGGAACTCGTCGGTGAACTTGTAGTCACCCTTGATCGGCGAGCCATCGGGCGTCAGCCCAGTCACCGCCGCCGTGATGCGCGGCCGAGTGATGTACTCGAAGATTCCCAACGCCTCCCACTCGGGATCGCCATCGCGGAAGCCCTGCTCCGCGAGCGCCTTGGCCTCATCCGCCGACACCTCATTGTTGGTGACCACGATCGCCTGACGCCGCCCCCCGTCCTGCCGATTCAGCCGCATCACTGCGTGGGCAGTGGTGCCCGAGCCGACGAAGAAGTCGACGATGACCGCGTCGGGCTTGTCCTTGACACAGAGTCGAAGTGCGTCTTCCAACGCGTATAGAGACTTGGGGTAGGGGAAGATCCTCCCAGGAGTCATGGCCATCGCAAGCTTGGAGCCGTAGTCGCGCGCGAAGTGGCTACCGACGCTCCACGCGGACGTCGGCGCCGATGGCTTGAGCGCCTCGTCGGTCATCTCGACAATGAGGTCGCCTTCCTCACCTCGCCCCACGACGCGGTAGACCCCACGCTCGATGAGGTTGAGAGTCCCGGGCTGCAGATATGTGATCGGCCGGTGCCCTGTTGCGGAATCTCGTCTGCCGAGCCTGGCTGTGCCGCCGGCGAAGAACTCAGCCATTCGGTCGCCGCTGAAACGCCAGGTTTGCTCGCGGCCCTCTGTGGACAGCGGCCAGATCGCGACTGTGCCCTCGGGCGGCGAGTAGCTATCTCGCGCCTTCTCTTGATCGAGCGGGGGACCGACCGAGTGGAATCGTCCAGTCTGCGCATCAACATGCACGGGATAGAACAAGACAGGCGTCGTCCTGTTCGCCCTGAGGGCTTGGCCCACCCCGTTACGTGTAGCTGAGAACCACAACGTCGGAAGTTCTGTCGACCATTCACCAGTCGAGAAGTTCAGGCCCGTCTTGCACACTGTCGCTTCACCGATGAAGACGAAGAACAGGTATTCGTCGACCCGAGTGAAGCGTCCAACGCGAGCAGAGCCAGCCGGATTGATCACAGCAGACACCATCTGGATGTCGCTGCTCGGGAACGTCTGTTGCAGCAGCAAGCCGAGCCGCAGGTACTCCTTCTCGTCGATCGTCACGATCAGCGCACTGTTGTCGGGGTTGAGCAGTTGCTTGGCCAGCAGCAGGCGGCGTTCCATGAAGGCCAGCCACTTGCTGTGGCGGTAGGCGTCGTCGCTGTCGACGTAGTTGTTGTCGTACTTCCAGTCCTTGGCGCCGGTGTTGTAGGGCGGGTCGATGTAGACGCAGTCCACCTTGCCGGCGTGGGTGAACTGCAGCATCTCCAGCGCGTGGTGGTTCTCGGCGTTGATCACCACGTGGGCGGGCTTGTCGCCGCCGCGGCGCACCGCGCCCACGCGGGTGAGGCCGGGGTACACGGGCTCGCCGAACTCGGCCACCACCACCAGGTCGGCCACCGGCACCGTGTGGGTGGCGCCGTCGGCATCGGCCACGGTGGCCTGGCCGCGCTTCACGGTGCGCACGGTCATCGGCTGGCCCTGCTTGTCGGCGCGCAACACCACCGTGGCCCCTCGGCGCACGGGGTGCTCGGGCAGGCGCACGCGCTCGGGCAGGTGCGACTCGAACACCAGGCCGAAGTTGCGCTTGGCGCGCACCTTGTCGACCGCGGTGCGCAACTCGGCGCGCAGCTGGGGGTCTGCCACCTTCTCCAGCAGCACATCCAGCTCGTCAGCCACGGCCCTTCCGCCTCTCCTTCATCCCCGCCGACTGTACGCCACCCATCCCCAGCACCCGAGCCAGCCTCGAAACCGCGTCCAGCACATCTTGACAGGGTCGGTTGTCAAGGTATCCTGACAGCTGTGAAAGTGATCGACGTCCACCAGTTGCCGCGCGACCCGCTGGAAGCACTCCGCGAGCTATCTCAGCGCGAGGCGCAGCTTGGGCGCCTCCGTCGCGAGGCGATCGAGGCCGCTCGCGCACAGGGCGCAACGTGGGAGCAGGTCGGGGCGGCACTGGGTGTGTCACGACAGGCCGCCTGGGAGTACTACTCCCGCACCGTGCGCGAGCGCCTTGTCGAGGTCGCAGGTCGCTCGCAACTGACCGACGATGATGCACTCGAACTCGCCGTCGACGAGGCGAGGGCGGCGCGGCGCGAACGACGAAGGTGAGCATCCGAGCCGTACTCGACGCAAACGTGTTGGTCTCGGCCGCGATACATCGCGGGCCGTCTCATCGCATCGTGCAGGGGTGGATGGAGCGCGAGAGATTCGTCTTGTTGATCTGCCAGCGGCTTCTCGACGAAGTCGCCGACGTGCTCCAGCGACCTCGGCTCTCCCGGTGGATCAGCGCCGCTGAGGCAGCCACCTACCTCAAGGCACTCCGCAGTCTCGCCGATGTCTTGGACGACCCCAGCGAGGTTGCGGCACACACGCGATCCCGATGACGACTACATCATCGAGCTGGCCCGCATCTACGGAGCCGATGTAATCGTCTCCGGCGGGGCCGACTTGCTGCAATGGCCAGATCAACTCCCGCCAGTGGTCACGCCAGCTGTCTTCGTCGCGATGCTGGACTGAGCCGATTGGTGCCTGACCGCAGCCAGACCAGACCGCCGACTGCTGACCACGCGCGCACCGCCTGACGCGGCGGCCTGCGCCGCGTCACACGGGTGGGTCGGGTGGTCGGCCGGGACGGGCACGACCGCGTGGCATCGTTTCGCGGTGGGTGCCGTCGGGCCAGGTGAAGTGCATCGTGGCGTCAGGTAGCACCTTCACCACCACCTTCTCGCGGTGCACCAGGTGGTGGTGGCGGTTGCAGAGCAGACCGAGGTTGTCGTAGTCGGTGAACCCGCCCTTGCGCCAGTGGTGCAGGTGGTGGGCGTCGCAGTACGACACCGGCCGCTCGCACCCGGGGAAGCGGCACCCACCGTCGCGTTGGGCGACGAGGCGGAACAGACGGCGGGGCACGGTGTAGCGGGCCCGCCCGTAGCCGATCGGCAGGTTGTCGCTGCCGCGCATGATGGTGTGGATCACGCAGTCGCACAACACCGCGTCGGTGGTGGCGTGGTCGAACAGGCGGCCGGTCTCGAGGTTGAACCCGAACACCGCGTCGCCGGTGAGATCGCGCGCCTCGACACCCAACTCGACATGGGGGTGGCGACGCTTGCTGGTGGGGACCTGGTTCTGACGGTTGTAGAACACGGCGATGTCGGCCATCGCGTCGCTGTCGCGCTCAGCCCTGGTGCGCCGATCGTCGGCACCTTCGAAGGTGCGCGCCGTCTTGATCGCCGCGGCCCACTCGGCGGCGCCGCTGCCGTGCAACTCGAACCTGCCCAACAGGGCACCGTCGGCTGCTTCGTTCATCGTCAACGACCGCTGCGGTTCGGCCTGCGGTTCGGCCGTGTCGACGATCGCCTCGGCCCGCTTGCGCCACTCGTCCATCACCGTGATCGTGTCGGCTGCCGACAGCGCGCCCAGCGTGGGCACCACCTCGTGCTGGTGATCGTCCATCAGCGGCCGCAGACGCGGCGGGCAGAAGGCACGCAGCACCTCGACCTGACCTGCCGACAACTCGCCCGCGGCTGCTCGCTCGGCGATGGTGGAGAAGCGATCGAGGAAGCGAGCCCGCACCACCCACCGCCCGGCCTGCTCGTCGGTCATCCGGCAGCGATCGCGCAGCCAGGCCCGGGTGGTGAGCGCCTTGTCGACCGTGGCCAACTCGCCCGAGTTCTCCAACCGCCGCAACGCCAGCGCCAGCCGGGCGGCCTCACGCTCGTGGGCGACCATCGCCTGCACGAACTCGCCCGGCGACAGGAAGATGTCGACATCCGCCGACGACCCTGCCGGCACCCCTGAACCCGCGCCGGCCGGCGCTTCAGTGGGCATCATCGGTGCCGAGATCGTGATCGAACTCATGTTCGATATGGTACCACGACTACTCGTCCGCCGCAACCGGAAAATGCACATCTACGAGGGATTTCTCGCCACCGTGTGGGTGGCGCCCTCGGCATCGGCCACGTAGGCCTGGCCGCGCTTCACGGTGCGCACGGTCATCGGCTCACCGTGCTTGTCAGCGCGCAGCACCACCGTGGCCCCGCGGCGCACGGGGTGCTCGGGCAGGCGCACACGCTCGGGCAGGTGCGACTCGAACACCTCAGCCACGGCCCTTCCGCCTCTCCTCCATCCCCGCCGACTGCACGCCACCCAGCCCCAGCTCCCGAGCCAGTCGGCAAGCCGCGCGTCCGAACTGTCTGTGCCCAGCCAACTCGCAGTGCTATCCTGTACTTACACCTACGGTCGCTACGTCGGCCGGACCCGGGGCCCGCCGAAAGGCGGGTCCCTGTGCGTTACAGCCACTCGCGAGGCCGATGGATTTCG
>CAUJEE010000035.1 GCA_963169215.1 Actinomycetota bacterium | reverse complement strand
CGTACGTGATCGCCGCGTCGAAGCCGAGCTGTCCACCCTGTTCGCCGAGGTACTTGCGGGGTGCGACCAGCACGGTCAGTACACGGCCGTATCGACGGCTCTTGCTGTATCGCTCGGCGCGCGCGAAGTACCTCTCTGCCTGGTCAGGCTGAAGCGGCGCGTCGATCTTGTTCTCAACCAGAACCTTGGTCGCGTCGGCGGAGGTGCGAAACGTCAATTCAAGGTCGGACTCGCCGTTCTCGGTCTTCACCGATCTGGCCGGCGACAATTAGCCTGACCGGTTGACGACAACTATCTTGGCCGGTCGACCTGGACCGGGCGGTCCTGGATGCGTGGCTACAGTGCGCCCTCGATGTGGACGTCGAGGGGAACTGGGTGCCCGGCAAGAGGATCACGGACCGACAGGTGAACGAGTACAAGAGGTACCGGCTGGCGAACAGCCAGGAGACGGCGGCTGCCAAGGCCGGGATGAGCGTACGGACGGCGCGCCGGGTGGAACGGGCGACGGCGTTGCCGTCGCAGCGGGAGCCGCGGGCATGGCGAACACGCGAGGATCCGCTGGCGGCGGTGTGGGACACGGAGGTGGTGCCGCTGCTCGAGCGCGATGCGCAGCTGAATGGGGTCACGCTGCTCGAGGAGTTGCAGCGCCGGCACCCAGGGCAGTACCCGCACGCGGTGCTGCGCACGTTGCAGCGCCGGCTGCGGCAGTGGCGAGCGCTGCACGGGGCAGAGCGCGAGGTGTACTTCGCGCAGGAGCATCCCCCGGGGCGACTGGGGCTGTCGGACTTCACCGTCGCAAACGACCTTGAGGTCAAGATCGGTAGGGCCTCGTTCGATCACCGGCTCTACCAGTTTGCGTTGGCGCACTCTGGCTGGCGGCACGCCGAGGTGGTCGAAGGTGGCGAGAGCTTCCTGGCGCTGTCGTCGGGTCTGCAGGCGGCGCTGTGGCGCTTGGGCGGGGTGCCCGAGGAGCACCGCACCGACAGCCTGTCAGCGGCGTTCAACAACTTGGCCGAGTGCGAGGAACTGACGCGGCGCTACGAGGGGCTGTGTGCGCATTACGGGATGCGGGCGAGCCGTTGCAACCCGGGGCAGTCGCACGAGAACGGCTCGATCGAGGCGCGCAACGGCTCGCTGAAGGTGGCGATCGACCAGGCGCTTCGGCTGCGCGGCTCGCGCAAGTTCGAGACCCGCGCCGATTACGACGCGTTCGTCGCGACGGTGGTGCAGCGGATGAACGGGCGGCTGGGCAAGCGATTCGACGCTGAGCGGGCGGCACTGCGGAGCTTGCCGGCGAGGCGAACTGCCGAGTACGTGGAGGTGCCGGTGCGGGTGAGCAAGTTCGGCACGTTCATGGTGAACCGGGTGCTGTACTCGACGACGAGCCGACTGATCGGTTACCGGCTGATGGTGCGCGAGTACGCCGAGCACATCGAGGGTTGGTTGGGCGGGGTGTGCGTGCTGCGCGCGCCGCGCGGCAACAGAAGCGGCGACAGCCGCCGGGGCAAGGTCATCGACTACCGGCACTTGGTGGAGGCGCTGCAGCGCAAGCCGGCGGCACTGGCGCGCTGGGTGCACCGCGACGCCGCGTTCCCGCGGCCGGTGTACCGACAGACGTGGGAGCGGTTGATCGCGGAGCGCCCGGAGCGGGAGGCGTGCCGCACGATGGTGGGACTGCTGGCACTGGCGGCCAAGGGGTACGAAGCGCAGCTGGCGGGTGAGCTCGAGCAGTTGATCGAGATCGACGTGCTGCCCGAGCTCGACGCCATCACGCAGTTGCTGGCGCCGCCGGCGACCGTGATCCCCACCGTGCGGGTCGAGTTGCCGGAACTGAAGCGTTACGACGAGGTGCTCGGAGGTCGGCCATGAGCTCGGTCGCCCAGGGAAGGCTCGCCCTGATGCTGACCGAGCTGCGGCTACCCACGGTCAAGCAGTTGGCCGCCGACATCTGCGAGCAGGCCGACCGCGAAGGCTGGCCGGGGCTGCGGCTGCTGGAGGCGCTGTTCGAGCACGAGATGGCGCAGCGCGAGGTACGTCGCATCGCGCGCCACCGGCTGGAGTCGGGGCTGCCGCCCGAGAAGCTGCTCTCGAGCTTCGAGTTCGCGGCGGTGCCCACGGTCTCGAAGGCGCAGATCAGCGCGTTGGCCGAGGCCGACGCATGGCTCAAGCAGGGAGGCAACCTGCTGCTGTTCGGGCCGCCCGGCGTCGGGAAGACGCATCTGGTAGCTGGGCTCGGACACGCTCTGGTCGAAGCCGGGCACCGGGTGCTGTTCACGCGCACCAGTGAGTTGGTGCAGCGCTTGCAGGCGGCGCGCCGGGAGCTTCGGCTGCCCCAGGAACTGAGCAAGCTCGATCGCTTCGACCTGCTGATCCTCGACGACATCAGCTACGTACGGCGCGACCAGGCCGAGACCTCGGTGCTGTTCGAGTTGATCGCCGAGCGTTACGAGCGGCGCAGCCTGGCAATCACGGCCAACACGCCCTTCTCGGAATGGGGTGCCGTGTTCCCCGAACCGGCGATGACGGTGGCCGCCATCGACCGCTTGGTGCACCACGCGACGATCCTGGAGATGAACGTCGAGAGCTACCGGCGGCGCGCCGCCCGGCCGGGGCATGCCCCGGCCGGGCGAAAGGCCAAGTGAGCGAGCAGGAATGAACCGCGCATCCACCGGCCAAGATAATTGACGCCGACCGGCCAGGATAGTTGACGCCGGGCAGGGGGCTGCTGTCTAACTTCTGCGTTCCACCCACTCCTTCGCGGCCACCGGCCTTCGCCTGATCGACGGC
>CAUJEE010000034.1 GCA_963169215.1 Actinomycetota bacterium | reverse complement strand
GCTTCGCGACAATCGCGCACTGGTCAACAACGCGTGGGCCTTTGCGAAGTTCACTTACCTTAAGGTCAGCTTGCCCACGGAGGCAGAGCAGCGGAGCGCCGACAAGCGTGCCAAGGCTCACCGGGAACTCGCCGAGTGGATCGCGAAGCTTGCTGATGACCTTGGAAGGACGACCACGGGCGGGTGGTGCTCGTGTTGCTTCACTGATGCTGAACATCGGAAGGTGAAGGATCCTGCAGGGCCATTGCGGGCATACCTGTGCGGCAACTGCGGGTCGCCCACGCAGCCGTGTGCTGCACCGAACTGCGAGAACATGGCAGCGTGCGGACGAGGCGCTCTGCGCTTGCCGCGGTACTGCGCTGAACACCGCCACGACATCCCCGGCTTCGCTAAGGCGTCCCACAAGGTCGACGCCCTCGACGACTACGCGGAACTACTCACTTACGACAAGCCGAACTTGAGTCGGGGAACCAGGGCCGCTGGCATCGCCCTCTCTGCGGCAGCGATGGCCACACCCGCTGCGCTCGCCGCAGCGCCAGCAATCGGTGGTGCCGTTGGAACGCTCGTTGGGGGCTACAGCGGGGCTGCCGCCGCAAGCTACGGGCTCGCGCTGCTGGGCGGAGGTTCGGTTGCCGCCGGAGGACTTGGCATGGCCGGCGGCGCAGCGGTGGTCGCTGCACTTGGCGGAGCGCTCGGAGGAGGCCTTGGCGCGTCGGTCGCGAACGCCTATTTGAGCGAGGACAAGTCCTTCCACATCGAACGTCTGCAGGGCGGCGAAGGGGTTCCGGTTGTCGTGTGCAACGGCTTCCTCAGCGAGAGCGGCACAGGCTGGGGCGAATGGCAGGACGTCGTTCAAGCACGGTTTCCCAACTCACCTGTGTACCGGGTGCACTGGGGGGCCAAGGAACTGAAGGACTTGGGAAGCCTGTTCGGCCTCGCCGCAGCCAAGACCCGGGGGGTCGAAGCCATCAGGAAGGCCGCCTTCGAAGCCACGAAGGAGGGTGCGAGAAAGCTCGGCCCGCTCGGTCCTGTGTTGCTTGCGCTCGGCATGGCGAAGAACCCCTGGCACGTCGCCAAGGAACGTGCCGACAAGACCGGCGTCATTGTCGCCGACCTTCTCGCTCGTACCAAGGTGAACTCGTACGTCCTTGTCGGCCACAGCCTCGGCGCGCGGGCGATGGCGGTCGCTGCCCAGACACTCGCGACTAAGTCGGACGGACCGCGGCTGGGGAGCGTCCACCTCATAGGTGCAGCCATCGGGAGCAAGAGTGACTGGAGCACCCTGACTGCTCGAGTCGACGATGCCGTCTTCAACTACCACTCGTCCAACGACAAGGTTCTGAAGTACCTGTACACGCTCGCCCAAGGGGGCCAGCAGGCGGCGGGCTCGAAGGGCTTCACGCCGCCGACGCCCAAGCTGGTGAACGTCGATGTCTCCGACGTCGTCCAACGCCACTCGGACTACCACTCAAAGGTCACCTTGTTGTGAGCCTGTGAGACCCTCGGTAGCGCGACAACGCGAAGCCCTGAAATTGCAGTGAACGTAGAGCGGGCAGTGATCGCAGTTGGGGTTGCCTGGTCGGCAGATCTTCCGGCCGATCTCCCACAGGGCAAGGTCGAAGACTCCGGGAAACTCCGGGTTGGCATCCCGCGCCGCGTAGATGCAGTCATCGCTGTTGGCCTCATTCTGGACGAACCCAAGCCGGTACATCACGCGTCGGATGTGGACGTCAGCAGAGATGTCGATGTATCGGCAGTCGCTTAGCTGCACGTGGAAATCCCGGACAAGGATGTTCGCAGCCATGGTGGCGATCTTCGGGCCAGCTCCATGAAACGCGAGAAGGCGCCGAACCAGAGTTGCACTGCTTGGCTCCCCCCTCCAGATTCCTGAGGCGTCACTTGCCCACTCCGTTCTGACCCGTAGGACAGCACGATGCATAGTCCTAGCCATCGTCTCTGGAAGCCGGTGCAGCGGGGTGGGGCTGCGCATAAGGTCCAGCCAGTCCGTCTCGCTGAGCTGGCTTAGGAGAGCGATGTCGAAGTGTCCACCAAGACGTTGTTGGAGGAGCCCCGGAAGGCTCCAAGCCTTCTCCGCGCGTACTTGCCGATCGGCCAAACACGCGAGAAGGAACGCGTGCGGATGATGCTCGATGTCGTTCAAGAGTGCGTCGAGGGCGTGGTCGCCGGTGAATGCCACGAACCGCGTCGGCACACCCACACGCGCCATCCCATCTTGCACCAGATGGTCGGTGAGGCGCTGCAGTCTCGGGTCTGGGGGTTCGGGCATTGTCAACTCCCTGGGCGGGATTGCCTGGGTCGCTCCAAGGTCGGCAACCTAGTCGAAGCGGTATGAAGTTGCCCACGCACTGAGGGCCGAGACCCTCCATCATCGCACCATGACTGAAGTACGCACGCTATGAGTAGACATGGACAATGTCCTGGTGGACTTCCCCGGTGGCATCGCTCGAGTCGATCCCTCAATCGTGGGCGACTACGAGGGGCACCTTGACGAGGTGCCTGGCATCTTCGTGTTGATGGATCCGATGTCGGGGGCCATCGAGGCGTTCGTGGCCCTGGCGGCGGTGTACGACACCCACATCCTGTCCACCGCGCCGTTCCGCAACCCGAGCGCCTGGAGCGACACGCTCGAGTGGGTGCACCTGCACCTCGGGATCGGGCCGGGCTCGCCGGCCTACAAACGCCTGATTCTCAGCCACCACAAGAACCTGAGTCGGGGCGACATCCTCCCGCCTGATGCGGCGTACGTGCCTCGGGGAACCCTTCGGTCATTCGATCGATCGCAGGTATTCGACGAACGAACGGTTGTAGTCCTGGTAGCGCCCCCACCGTTCCGCCAGCCACTCATGTGCAGCTCGTTCGCTGCAACCGTCGGTGGCCATCTTCCACGCCTTCAACACGAGACCGGTGCGACTGCGGCCACCGTGGCAGTGCACCACGACGTTGAGACCCTCGGCGATGAACGCCTGCACTGCCGCGACGGCATCGGGGACGACATGGGCAAGCCCCGGGTTGTGATCACCCTCCTGATCGATGAGGAAGACCTGCCGGCGGTTGGGATGGTCGAGGAAACGATCGCCGGTTCGGCAAAGGGACACGACGGCCCAATCCGTCGGCACCCCCGACGCGCCCAACAGGTCGGCAGCATGCAGGCCGGGTGCCACCTCGGTGGGACCGGCGCGCTCGTCGGGCGGTGTGTCGGCGCGGTCCTGACCGCCGATCAGATGCATGGCGATGCGTTGCAGGTCGGACGCCCGGTAGTCGATTCGCCCGATCGGTGAGTCGACGTGGCCATGGACGTATGTGGCCCAGCGCGACGGGATCGCCTGCACGCCGTAGCGGGCACCGGCCAGTGCGCCGGTCACGCAGGCGACGGTGTCGGCGTCGTCGCCCAGCGACACGGCAGCGACCAGAGCGGCCTCGAACGAGGTGGTGCTGCGCAGAGCCCATACCGCCTGGGCGAGACAGCCCCACACGGCGCCGTTGCGGTGCGTGTCGCCCTCGGGCGTCCAAGCAGGTGAGAGCAGGGGAGCGAACTGGGCCCGCACGTCGCCGGGCATCTCGGCGAGGACGATTGGCAACCTGTCGAACGGATCGCGGCCGACGATCGCCGTGCGCATCATCGCCACCGCGACCCACGCGCCCCAACCTGCGGCCGGATCGTGGTGGGTGAGGGCCGCCTGGTGCAGCACGACCGAACGTGCCTCCTCGTCGGGGGCGTCGAGGAATGCGAGCGCGAGAGGGAAGGCACGCATCAGCGCACCGGTGCCGGCGCCGTGCGGGTTGAGCGGCACGGCCCGCCAGTCGCTGTGGCCGAGCGAGGATCGGGTGGTGATGCCCACGTCGGTGGCCGTTCGCGACCAGGCTCGGAACCACGACCACACGGTGTCGGCGTCGTAGCCGCCGTCGGCCAGTAGTGCCTGGGCGAGACACAACCCCATCTGGGTGTCGTCGGTGAACTCTCCGGGCGCCCAGTCGAAACCCCCGCCACCGACCATCTCGCCCTTGCCGCCGAGCACCGGCTCGGGGAACCTGCGCGTGTAGGTGCCCGCAGGCTTGAACTCGAAGGGCGCTCCGAGGGCGTCGCCGACGGCAGCACCGACGATCGTGCCGATCGCCCGCTGCTTCTGGGGTTGCGTCCAGGCGGATCGGGTGGTGTTCATAGGCTGCGGCATGTGTGCCCTCTCGGTGTATTGCACGTTCTCACATCTGACGCTCGAACGCGCCCGTGCCTTCACGCACCCGTTGCGTAGTCGACAGCTGCGCACAGCGTCGCGATCAGCTTCATCTCCTCGATGTCGTGTGCCCGGCTGTTGAGCAGTTCGTCGGTGCACACGACGTAGGCCAGGCAGCGGGCCCGGCTCAACGCGACGTTCAGCCGGTTGCGGGAGAAGAGGAACCGCGAGTCGCGCGGCATGTCGTCCGATGTCGAGGTCGTCATCGTGAAGAACACGACCGGCGCTTGCCGCCCCTGGAACTTGTCGACCGTGCCAATCCTCACGCCTTCGAGGTCTGCCTGGTCGAAGGCCCGGCGCAGCAGGCGCACCTGGTCGTTGTACGGGGCGACCACCATGAAGTGATCGGGGATCAAGGTTTGTGAGGTGCCTTCTGCGTCGGTCCACGACTTGCCCAACAGGCGGGTCACCTCGGCCACCACCAGCGCCGCCTCCTCGGCCGACTCCGTGGAGCAACCGGTGTGATGTGCCTGCAGCCAGCGCAGGCCGGTGCCCTCCTCGGTGCCCTGCTTGGCGCACGACTCATGAGCGCCGAGACGGCCCTCGTAGATCTGCTCGGAGATGAACCGACACACGTCGGGGTGCATCCGCCGTGTCTTGGTGAGGAACACCCCGCGCTCGGGTGGCACGGTGGCGACACCCTCGCCGAGGAGGTGTTCGAGCACACTCACGCCCGATCCGTCGGGGTGCGACGCTTGTGCGACCTGTGGCAGTTGCAGCGGGTCGCCCAGCAGCACGACGCTGCTCGCCGAGCGGGCTGCGGCCAGCGCGTCGGCCAGGCCGAGCTGACCCGCTTCGTCGATGATCAGCACGTCGACCGGAGCGTCTGCCATCTCCTTGCCAGCGAACAGCCAAGTCGTGCCGGCCACGAGGTTGTACGTGAGGTCGGCGCAGGTCGGGTTCGCGCTCGCCATCGTCACCTCGGGGACGTCGGGCGTGGCATCGCCGTCGCCCCTGCGTATGGCGCGCAGCAGGTTCAGGCTGCCGGCCTTGCCGAACACGTCGATCACCTCAGTCAGCAGATTGTCGATCGCGTGATGGCTCATCGCCGTGATGCCCACGCGCCGTCCGGCCTTCACCAGGGCGAGCACGATCTGTGCTCCCATCCATGTCTTGCCGGTGCCCGGTGGCCCCTGGATCGGCACGCAGGTGTGATCGAGTTCGAGCACCCACTTCGTCACGTCGTGGACGTCGTCGGTGAAGGTGCCCGAGATCGGGCCTCCACCCCGGACGAACCGCGGCGAAGCAGCAGACAACATCGACCGAGCCGCCGATGGCGTCTTCTCGGCGGCGAGGACGGAGGTGGCGAATTCCGAGAGCGTCTTGGGCTTCGGATGGGGCGGCACCCATTCGTTGAGCGCCACGCTGGCGGGGTACACGCCGAGTTCCTGAGCGCGCTCCTTCCAGATGAGAGTGACACTGCCGTCAGTTGTGGACAGGCTGTCGACCTCGGCCCAGCCGGCCATGCCTTCGCCGGCCTGGTAACACACGCTGACGCCATACTTGGAGTGCTGCGGATCGAAGCGGTCGCCGATCGGTTGCCGTGGGAAGTGGAACAGCGCCCCGGGCCACTTCAGCGGCTTGCCGCGCTTGCCCAAACGATCGACCATTCCGACAAAGCGGAGGCCCGCGATGGCCGTGGGGTCTTCGAGCAGTTCGTCGTCGTCCCGCTGCAGGCTGGCGAGCAGCTTCGCCGTGTTGGCCCGACCCTCACGGATCCAGTAGCCGAGCAGGTCACCCAGCAGGTGCTCGTCGCTGCCCACTTCGAACGCGTGCAGCGCGGCCACCTGCTCGTCGAGCTCGGTGCTGTCGCGCTCCTCGACCTCGATCACTGCCGCCCGCCACGGCGCCGTCGGGTCGCGCAGGCCGGTCAACCACTCGCGCAGTGCCAGCGTTGCCCGCACATCGTCGTCGTTGTACGCGGCGATGCGCGCCAGCGCCTCGCCCTCGCGCGTGTGCATGTAGCGCTCGTACTCGACCACTGCACCGGCACCTGCGTCGATGTCGTGGCTGCGTTCGTACTTGGCGAAGCGTTCCA
>CAUJEE010000033.1 GCA_963169215.1 Actinomycetota bacterium | reverse complement strand
TGGCCAAGGTCGGCGAGACCCCCGACCTGCTCGTCGGCTGCACCGGAGGTGGCAGCAACTTCGGCGGGCTGGCCTTCCCCTTCCTGCGCGAGAAGTTGGCCGGGCGGATGAACCCGACGATCCGCTGCGTCGAACCGGCGGCGTGCCCGAGCCTCACCAAAGGCGAGTACCGCTACGACTTCGGCGATACCGCCGGGCTGACCCCACTGATGAAGATGCACACCCTCGGCCATGGGTTCATCCCCGACCCGATCCACGCCGGTGGCCTGCGCTACCACGGCATGGCGCCGCTGGTGAGCCATGTGTACGAGCTCGGCCTGGCGGAGGCGATCGCGATTCCGCAACTCGAGTGCTTCACCGCTGCGCTGCAGTTCGCCCGCACCGAGGGCATCGTGCCCGCGCCCGAGCCCACCCACGCGATCGCGGCCGCGGTGCGCGAGGCGCTGCGGTGCAAGCAGACCGGCGAGGAGAAGGTGATCCTCACCGCGCTGTGCGGACACGGGCATCTCGACATGCCCGCCTACCAGCAGTTCCTGGCGGGGGAGATGGTCGATCTCGACTTCAGCGACGAGGCGTTGGCCGCGGCGATGGCCGAGGTGCCCGTCCTCAACGCCTGATGCTGCCTGCCGCGGCTAGCGGCGCCGCAGCCACTGCTCGCCGTGGCGGATGCGGCGTTCGAGTTCGCTGTTGGTGGCGCTGCCCACGCTGACGATGTTGGCCAGCCGGTTGAGTTCGGCCTGCACGTGGGCGTGGCCGAGGCCGGTGGTGTCGACGATCGTCTTGGCCAGCTCCATGTTGCGTCTGCGCAGCTCCTCCTTGCGCTCGGCCACTGCCTTGCTGCCGGCCCAGCTGAACCCGGCCGCGGTGGGAATCTCCGCCAGCTCGAGCGCGTCGGCGTCGGCCACCGCCGCGTCCGGCTCGGGCACGTCGGGCTCGTCGTCGAACAGAGTCAGGCCCTGCTCGGTGAAGGCGTGCACGGTCATGCCGGTGGCGTAGCTGGAGAGCACGCTGAACAGCGACAACTGCTCGGGCAGCAGGTCGAGTTCCTGCATCGCCAACTCGGAGTCGGCCTGGCGTGTGAACTCGTCGTCGTCACGCTCGGCGGGCGGGCGCAACACGTGTCGTCGGGCCTCGGCGATCTGGAACGCGTGGGTGCGCAGGCGCGGGTCGTCGGGCAGGTACACGTAGGCCTTCTGGCTGGGCATCCCCCCGATCCAGCGCACGAAGCGGCCCACCGCCTGGCGGAAGAACAGTTCGGTCACCACCGTGCTGGCGTACACGCCCACCCGCAGGCGGGGGATGTCGACCCCCTCGCTCACCATGCGCACGGCCACCAGCCACGGCTGCGTCCCGCGGGCGAACTGCTCGATCTTGGCGCTCGCCTCCGGGTCGTCGCTCACCACCACCTCGGCCTCCACCTGAAAGCGGTTGCGGATCAGGCGGGCGATGTCGCGGGCGTGCTCTTGGTCGGTACAGATGGCCAGCGCCGCCGCGTCGGGATGGGTCGCGCGGATGTGCATCAGCCGCTCGTGGGCCTGACCGATCACCGTCGCCAGCCAGTCGCCCTCCAGGCTGAGCGCGGCGCGCAGGCGGTGGCTGCTGCCGACACGATCGAGGTCGTCGTGGAAGTTGGCGTTGAGGATGGTGCCGTCGGGGGCGTTCCACTCCATCAGCCCGTCGAAGCGGGGGAAGTACACCGGGCGCACCACGCCGCCGTCGCGCAGCGCATCGGCGTAGCCGTAGGTGAAGTCGGGCTGGGCCTCGCCGCCCACGCCGGACTCGCCAACACCGGAGTCTGGCGTGCCGGTCTCGTAGCGCACGAACGGGATGCTGGCCGTGTCGCTGCGGAACGGGGTGCCGCTCAGGCACAGGCGGCGATGGGCGAGCTCGAAGGCGGTGCGCACGCCGTCGCCCCAGGCTCGCTCGTCGCCGGCGTGGTGGATCTCGTCGAGGATCACGAACGCGTCGTCGGCCAGCCCGCGCAGGCGCCTCGCCGTGTCGGGCATGCTCACCTGCTGGTAGGTGGTGACGATGCCGTGCACGTCCTTGGCCATGCCGTCGGCCGGCGACCACTGGTGGTCGAGCTCGAGGCCCATGCGGTGGGCGGCATGCACCCACTGCGTCTTCAGGTGGGTGGTGGGCGCCACCACCACCAACCGTCGCGGCGCGCCCGGGCGGCGCTGTTGGCCGAGCACCCAGCGGGCGCAGGCCAGCGCGAACGCGGTTTTGCCCGCGCCGGGTGTGGCCACGGCCAGGTAGTCGGGGTGTTCGCTGGCCGCGAACTTGTCGAACGCGGCACGCTGCCACGGGCGAAGGTGCACACGCTCGGTCATCGGGTCAACCAGTCTGCCAAGTCACGAGCGCACTAGGTCGCGCGAAACCCAACTTGACGCGCTGCCCGGCCCGCACGCTGGGGTGTCGCTGATATATCGCGTCAAATTGGGTCAGATGAGGCAGATGTCGAAGGCTGCGCCGGGGGTCGCGGCCAGCAGGTCGGCCGCGGCCTCGCGTTGTTCCGACGTCGGGGCCACCAGCGGCGGGTCGTGGGGGCGGGCGCCGTGGTCGCGAAAGCCGATCACCTTCAGCCGCATGTGTGGGTCGATCGCGGCCAGCCACTCGCCGGTGCGGCGGAGCAATTCGGGGTCGTCGTTCACGCCTGCGAGCAGCAGCAGGCGCACCTCGTAGAGCTTGCCCATCGCCTGCAACTGGCGGATCGACGCAAGCACCTCGTCGTTGGGCTCGCCGGTCATCGAGCGATGGATCTCGGGGTCGAGGCACTTGAGGTCGATCATCGCCCCGCCGAGCACCGGGTCGAGCGTGCTCCACACCGCGGGCGGGCAGGCGCCGTTCGAGTCGATGAAGCAGGTCAACCGCCCCAGCGTGGGGTCGGCCTTGATCGCCCGGAACAGGGCGAGCACGAACCCAGGCTGCTGGGTGGCCTCGCCGCCCGACACGGTCACCCCCGACAGGAAGGGTGCCGCCCGCCGCACACCGGCCAGCACCTCGTCGACCGTGCGCGCGAAGTGGGCGCCCTCGGCAGAGGGGATGGTCTGCGGGTTGTGGCACGCGACGCAGTCGAAATTGCAGCCCTGCAGGAAGATCGTGAAGCGGTTGCCCGGCCCGTCGACCACGCTGAAGGGGATCGTGCCCGCGACGAAGCCGACACCCACCGGCTCGATCGCGGCGTCTTGTGGGTGGGCCTGCGGCGCGCTCGTTACCGTGCCAGTCACCGCGGCCGACTCACTTCGGCGACAACTCGTTGGCCCGCACCCGCTTCACCGCGCGCTGGGTGAGGTGGTAGCTGTTCTCCGCCCCGGCGGCGAGGTAGTCGCTGCCGTGACGTGTGCCGCGGTGCTCGTTGACGTTCATCACGTCGCTCTTGCGCACCAGGTAGCCGGTGATGCGGATGAACTCGTTCGAGTCGAGGTTGAAGGTGAAGTCGCGCATGCCGCTGGCGAAGCCGCCGCGGATGATGTCGACCATCGCCCGCGGGTTGCGCATCGCGGTTTCGTCGACGTGGAAGATGTCGCTGATGCCCGAGGCAAATAGGTGGTGGTGCGGGGCGCAGGTGGTGATGTGGTCGAGCATGCCCGGCTCGTCGCCCACCGGGATGCGGGTACCGGCGGTGACCTCGTGGTCGATGTCGATGCCGCTCTGGCTGTGCAGGTAGCAGCGCCCGCCTCCACCCTCGCAGTACGGCATCGGCCGCGCCGCCACCAGTTCGGCCACCCTCTCGACCACCCGCACGGCCAGCGCGTTCGCGTCGGCATCGTGGCCGTAGCGCCCCTCGCGCCCCTCGTACTGGGTGAGCAGGTTGACGCACTCGGCCAGGCCGAAGATGCCGAACATCGCCGAGAAGCGGTCAAGCGAGATCAGCCCCTCGGTGGCCAGCCAGTGTGTGTCGTAGAAGCGCTGCTGCTCGACCAGGCTGCGAATGCGGGCCTCTGTCAGCTCGGCGGTGAGTTCGACGTAGTGCGGCAGAGTCGTGGCCAGGAATGAGTCGATGTCGCCCTGGTGGCGCAGGGCGACCTCCTTCAGATTGATGCGCACCAGCGTGTGCGAACCGCCGCCGATCTTCAGCGAGTTGTAGCAGCTGACCGAGGCGTACTGCTCGCCGTGGTCACCGACCATCATCGGATGGTTGACGAAGTGCGGCTTGCCGTTGTGGAACACGGTGTTGACGGCGTCTTCGATCAGATCGTCGGGGGTGATCTGCGGGTGCACCTTGAGCGTGATGTTCGGCACCGCCTGACACAGCGAACGCTCGACCCGCAGGATCGAGCGGGTTATGCGGCTGTCGTGCGGGCCGAGGTCGAGGTGCGCGAACGCGTCGGGCACGATGCGGTCGATCTGGATCCAGAAGCGGCGCAGTTTGCGGTCGAGTTCCGCGTCGCTGAGGTCGTCGGTGACGAACGGGGCGAGCACCTTGTCGAGGTCGCCGAGGTACACCGGGTAGGTGGTCACCGACGGCACGTTGGCGTACATCACCAGCAAGAACGCGAGGGCATCGTCGAGATCCTCGGGCGGCTCCATCTCCAGCCACCCAAGACCCTGGCGCACGGCCTTCTCGTAGTCGGGGAGGATGTAGCGGGCGGTGTACGGGGCGTGGCCCTCGTACATGTCGCAGATGACCCGCTTCTCCAGCGCCTCCTGGCAGGCCGCGGAGATCTCCGGGTAGGGGAGCGCCTCGGTGGCGAGAATCGCCAGCCGACGCAGCTTCTGGTCGTAGCTCAACTCGCCGTCGCGCACCAGGTCGGTGGCACGCGACACCAGTTCGTTCATCTCCATGCCCTCAGGTTACGCCGCTCAGTAGAAGGTGGTGCGTCGTACCGGCTGGAACAGTTCGACCAGCCGGGCACAGCCCGGCGCCGCCGGGCAGGCCGCGCATTCGGGGGTGCCCACCTCCGGGCAGCGAGTGCGCATCTGGAACAAGAACCAGTCGACCGCGCCCATGTCGCGTCCGCTGCTGCTCGCCAGGCGGGCCACCGCCGCGAACGCGGCGCGGCGGACGGCCCACTCGTCGTCGGCGGTGAGCACGGCCCGGCCGCGCACCAGCGCCGCCAGCGTCTCGTCGTCGATGTGCACCATTCCGGTCCGCAAGCAGGTGCGCTGCACGTGGTAGTCGACGATCGGTGGCGCATCGTCATCGCCTGCCTCGGCGGGCGCGGGCAGGAACCGCTCCGGTCGTTGACGCAGGATCACACCGAGCAGGGCGGCCTTCTTGCGCAGTGGGTCTTCGCGGTAGCCACCGACGTGGTCGAGCAGGGTCAACAGGGCGCGCATCGGCCGCTCGCCTCGTGCTGCCGCCTCGACCAGCTCGCCGGCGGTGAGGCCGAGCGCTTCCAGTGTCCGCCCGTAGGCCGCGGCCGCCTGCACCCACAGTGCAGACTCTGGGAACGGGTCATGGCCGTCGTCGGCGGCGGCCACACTCGCCCAGGTCGCGGCGCTCATCGCCGCCTGGGTGGCGGGCGTCATCGCCTGTGGGTCGGCGCGGAGCCAGCGCAGGTAGGCCGCCCACAGGTAGTCGCTGCCCTTGCGCGGTGTGCCGTCGATGTCGGCGATCATCGATCGCTGCCAGCGTCCGTCGTGCTCGTACCAGAAGCCGAACTGCTGCAAGGTGGCGGCGGTGAACCAGGCGACGGTGTCCGCGTCGCCGACAGGCGGGAACAGATCACCGGTGAAGTCGAAGCCGCGCAGGTCGGCGAGCGCCGAGATGAGGTGCGCGATCCGATCGACGCGGGCGACGTCGACCGTGACGCGTTCGTCGTCGGCTGCGCTCGGCGACGGGCCCGACGCCCACAAGGCGGTGGGGCCTACGGCGGTGACCATCTCTGCCGCTGCCGCGTTGGCCCGCCGGGCGGCCTCCACCGGGTGGTCGCCGAGCAGGATGCGGGCCACGGTGGTGCCGCAGAACGTGTCGCCCGCGCCGGTGGGATCGAGCATTGTTGCCCGCTGGCCGGGCACGTCGGTGCGGTGCTCGCCCTGGAACACCGAGACGCCGCGGCGGCCGCGGGTGACGAAGCGGAGGTGGCCCGGTGCGCACGAGGTGTCGCCGTCGGGCCACAACAGCCCGGCCTCGTCGTCGTTGCAGAACGACAGGTCGGCCACGGCGAGCGTGTCGCGCACGAGGTCGGGCTGCTGGCGAGCGGCCTTGCCGTAGGTGGCGGCGACGGTGAGGCAGCCACGGGCGCTCAACGCGTCGATGAACTGGCGCTGCAGCGAGGCGTTCATGAACGGAACGCAGTAGGCGCACGCAGGGAGGTCGGGCACCAGGTCGAGCAAGGCCGGGGTCATGTCGGGCTCCGCGCCGAGGTGCTCGCGGAACAGGGTGACCGCGCCGTCGGCGTCGTAGGCGATCTCGAAGCGCGGCATACCGTCGAGTGACACCCGTGGCCCCACCCACGTGAGCAGATCGAGGGCCGGCGCCAGCTCGGGCGGCATCGGGTCGGGCAGCGGGGCCAGCATGGTGACGTCGGCGCCGGCTCGGGCCGCGGCCAGCGCGGTGTACAGGCCCGCCCCGCCGGGTGTGGCCACCGGTTCGCCGTTCACATGGATGCGGTCGAGCGACGCCCCACCCACCACCAACAACCGCGGCGCCTGCGTGGCGCGCACCCAACGCTCTGCCCAGTCCACGCGCCGAGGGTACATGTCATCTCCGTGACACCTGCGGCGTACGGTGCGGGCATGCTGCAACTTCCGCGACCAACGGTGTCGTACGACCCGCGCAGCGCCGACCCGCGGGTGGCGCTGGCCGGCGTGAAGCTGATGGAGCAGGAGTGCCAGTGGCTGTTGGTACGGGCCGTGCGGCTGGCCCGCGCTGCGGGGTACGACTGGGGTCGCATCGGCCGCCTGCTGGGTCGATCACGTCAGTCGGTTCGCGAACGCTTCGACCGGCTCGCCCCACTGGTGGGTCCGCTGCCGCCTGCATTGGTACGCGAGGGCCTTGCCGCCCGCGAGTTCGACCAGCTGTACCAATCGCTGGCCGATGCCCGTCGGCGTGCTCGGCTCGAAGCCGACGAAGCCGACGGTGACGACGTCGTTGCTTGGTAGCTGGTAGCTGGTAGCTGGGCTGCGCGGCGGCGAGGTGAAAGATGCTCTTGAAGGACGGGACGGGACGGGACGGGACGGGACGCCGCCGGACGGTTCGGTGGGTCTCGCACGGGCTCCCTTCTGCGGATCAGCACGACCCACCTATACGCGAAAGTCCGAGCGACAGGTTTCCCTGCGCGCATCCGCAGGGAGACCTGTCGCTGAGCTAGAGAGGCATGGGCACCTGGAGCGGCGACCAGCGGAGAGGCGTCACGCTGCGGATCGTCAACTGCGAGCCCCTGTGCTACTTGCTGGTTCGCAGAGCGAGTCGATTCCGCGAGCTCACTCACGCCCTCACTTCCAGAGCACAGACCTCGCCACGGAACGGCCCGAGGTGGGGCACTGACTCGACGACCTCCGTTGGTAGAGGCAGGGCGATCCCGGCGCTCGCCGTCACACCCCCGGCGTAGCCTGCACGCCATGCTTGCGAATGGGGCCCACCACCCGGTGCTGGAGGGGTTCTCCCCGGCGGTGCGCGAGTGGTTCGCGGCCTCGTTCCCGCAGCCCACCCAGCCGCAGGTCGAGGCGTGGCCGCACATTCGCGCCGGCGAGCACACGCTGGTGTGTGCGCCCACCGGCAGCGGCAAGACGCTCACCGCCTTCCTCAGCGCGATCGACCGGTTGGTCAGCCCACCCTCCGACGCCACCCCAGAACCGGGCGTGCCAGAAAAGGGCGTGCCGGAGAAGGGCGTGCCGGAGAAGGGCGTGAAGGTGCTCTACATCTCGCCGCTGCGCGCCCTCGCGTTCGACGTCGAGAAGAACCTGCGCTCGCCGCTGATGGGCATCCGCCTCGCGGCCGAGCGGCTGGGTGTGCCGTTCCACGAGCCCAGCGTTGCCATGCGCACCGGCGACACCCCGGCACGCGAACGGGCGCAGCTGGCCCGTCGCCCGGCCGACCTGCTGATCACCACCCCCGAGAGCCTGTACCTGATGCTCACCAGCGAGGTGCGCAACACGCTGGCCACGGTGCACACGGTGATCATCGACGAGATCCACGCGATGGCCACCACCAAACGCGGTGCCCACCTGATGCTCAGCCTCGAGCGGTTGGAAGCGATCACACGTCGGAGCCCCCAGAGGATCGGCCTCAGCGCCACCCAGCGGCCATTGGAGGAGATCGCGCACTTCCTCGGCGGCCACGCCCCCGATGGCAGCAAGCGGCCGGTGCGCATCGTCGACGCCGGCTCACGCAAGCAGCTCGAGGTCGATGTGCGCGTGCCGGTGGAAGACATGGGCGAGATGGGCAAGGTCGTTCATGAACTGCGCAGCGGCCCGGCCGACCAGTCGCTGCAGGGGCACAAGCTCAGCATCTGGCCCAGCATCTATCCGCAGATCCTCGAACAAGTGCTGGCCCACCGCAGCACGATCATCTTCTGCAATGCCCGTCGCCAGGCCGAGCGCCTCGCCGCCCGCCTCAACGAATTGGCCCAGTTGGCCCAGTTGGCCCAGTTGGCCCAGGAGCAGGGTGGTGACGACGCGCTGGTGCGGGCCCACCACGGCTCGCTCGCGCGCGAGCAGCGCGTGGTGATCGAGGATCAGCTCAAGCGTGGCCAACTGCGCGCCATCGTCGCCACCAGCAGCCTCGAGCTGGGCATCGACATGGGGGCGGTCGACCTCGTCATCCAGGTCGAGTCGCCGGGCGCGGTGTCGCGCGGCATGCAGCGCGTCGGTCGTGCCGGGCACAGCGTGGGCGAAGCCAGCAAGGGCACCATCTACCCCAAGCACCGCGGCGACCTGCTGGAAGCAGCAGTGGTTGCCCAGCGGATGCGTGAGGGCCTGGTCGAGTCGAGCCGCTTCCTGCGCAACCCGCTCGACGTGCTCGCCCAGCAGATCGTGGCGCATGTGTGCATGCATCCCGACCTCGCGGTGACCGAACTGGCGGCGATGCTGCGCGGCGCGGCCGGCTTCCACGAGCTCAGCGACGACCTGCTGCACAACGTGCTCGACCTGCTCGCCGGGCGCTACCCCAGCGACGAGTTCAACGAATTGCGCCCGCGCCTGGTGTGGGATCGTGTCCACGGCACCCTGCGCGCCCGCGATGGCGCCAAGCGATTGGCGGTCACCAGCGGCGGCACGATTCCCGACCGTGGGCTGTTCGGGGTGTTCCTGCCCGATGGCACCCGGGTGGGCGAGCTCGACGAGGAGATGGTGTACGAGAGCCGCCCCGGCGACACCTTCGTGCTCGGGGCCAGCACGTGGCGGATTGCCGACATCACCTTCGAGCGGGTGGTGGTCACGCCCGCGCCGGGCGAGCCGGGCAAGATGCCGTTCTGGCACGGCGACAAGCCCGGCCGCCCGCTCGAGCTGGGGCGCGCGCTGGGCGCGTTCCAACGCGAGGCGCGGGCTCTGCCCGCGGCGACGGCGATGGTGAGCCTGATGAACAGCCACGGCCTCGATACCTTCGCCGCACACAACGTGCTCAAGTACCTCGCCGAGCAGGCCGCGGCCACCGGGGCGGTGCCCGACGACCGCACGATCGTCATCGAGCGCTTCCGCGACGAGATCGGCGACTGGCGGGTGTGCATCCTCAGCCCGTTCGGAGTGCCGGTGCACGCGCCGTGGGCGATGGCGATCGAGCGCCGTCTGGTCGAGCGCTACGACATGCCGGTGCAGACGATGTACACCGACGACGGCATCGTCATTCGCCTGCCGGAGACCTCCGCGGGTGCGGGGGAGGAGTTGCCGCTGCACGAGCTGGTCATCGACCCAGACGACATCGACGAGCTGGTGATGGCCTCGCTGCCCAACACCAGCCTGTTCAGCTCGCGCTTTCGCGAGTGCAGTGCGCGGGCGCTGATCCTGCCCCGTCGACGGCCCGACCAGCGCACCCCGCTGTGGCAGCAACGCCAGCGGGCCGCCGACCTGTTGGCCGTGGCGAGCAAGTACCCGACCTTCCCGATGCTGCTCGAGGCCAGCCGCGAATGTCTGCAAGACGTGTTCGACGTGCCCGCTCTGCGCGACGTGCTCACCCAACTGCGCAGCCGCGCCATCCGGGTCGTCACCGTCGACACGGCCAAGGCTTCGCCGTTCGCGCAGAGCCTGCTGTTCAACTGGATCGCGGCCTTCATGTACGAGGGCGACAGCCCGCTGGCCGAACGCCGTGCCGCCGCGCTGGCCCTCGACCGCGACCTGCTGCGCGACCTGCTCGGTGCCGAAGAACTGCGCGAGCTGCTCGACCCGGGCGCTCTCGCCGACCTCGAGCTTGAGCTGCAACTGCTGGCCGACGGCCGCCGCGCCCGCAGCGCCGACGAACTGCACGATGTGCTGCGCCGCCTCGGCGACCTCACCGACGACGAGATCGATCTGCGCTGCGACACGCCGGGGGTGGCCACCCAGTGGCTGGCCCAGCTGGTGCACGAGCGGCGGGCGATCACCGTCAGCGTTGCCGGGCAGATGCGTCACGTCGCCGCCGAGGACGCCGCCCGCTACCGCGACGCGCTCGGCTGCAACATCCCGCTCGGTCTGCCGCGCGAGTTCACCGAGCCCCAGCCGCTACCGCTCGAATCGTTGCTGGCCCGCTACGCGCGCACCCACGGCCCGTTCGTGCTGCAACAAGCCGCAGCGCGCCTCGGTATCTCCGTCGAGCGCGCCGAGGGCGCGCTGGTGGCGCTGGAGTCCGAGGGGCGCCTGGTGCGCGGCGAGTTCCGCCCCGTTGCGCTTCCCGGCGCGCACGGTCGTGAGTGGTGCGACAGTGAGGTGCTGCGTCAGCTGCGACGCCGTTCGCTGGCGGCCTTGCGTCGCGAGGTCGAGCCGGTCGAGCAGGTGGCCTATGCCCGCTTCCTGCAGCAGTGGCACGGTATCCCGGGCGAGCGACGCGGGCTCGACGGGCTGGTCGAGGCGATCGGGCAGCTGCAGGGCGTGGCGCTGGTGGCGAGCGCGCTGGAGAGCGAGGTGCTGCCCGCTCGCCTGCGCAGCTATCGCCCGGGCGAGCTCGACGAGCTGTGCACCAGCGGCGAGGTGGTGTGGGTCGGCGCCGGCGCGCTCGGCGCGGCCGATGGTCGCGTGCGCCTGTGTTTCGCCGACCAGCTGCCTGCGCTGGCACCGGGCTGGGAGGCGATCGAAGCACCCACGAGCGGATTGCACGACGCGATCCGCGCCCATCTGCGCGATCACGGGGCCAGCTTCTGGAATGCACTGCGCGCCGCGGCCGTCGACGCGACCGATGCCGAGTTGCTCACCGCGTTGTGGGATCTGGTGTGGGCCGGTGAGGTGACCAACGACTCACTCGCCCCGTTGCGTGCGTTGCTGGGCGCGAAGGGCACTCGCGCCGGCCGGTCGACGGCGCCGTCGCGGGGTCGGCCGCGGCCCGGTCGGCTCTCCCGCCTCGGGCCTCCGCTCGGCGCCGGCCGCTGGAGCCTGCTGGCGCCGTTGCTGCAGCCGGCGCCGTCCACGACGGTGGCTGCGCATGCCACGGCGCTGCAACTGCTCGACCGTTACGGAGTGGTCACCCGCGAGGCGGTGCTCGGCGAAGGGGTTTGCGGCGGCTACGCGGCCGTGTACGGGGTGCTGAAGGTGCTGGAAGAGCGCGGCCAGGTACGTCGCGGCTACTTCGTCGACGGCCTCGGCGCGGCGCAGTTCGCGTTGCCCGGTGCGGTCGATCGCCTCCGTTCGCAGCGCGACGTGGTCGACCGGGCACTACATCCCGAGGCCGCCGCCACCCCGGTGGTGCTCGCGGCCACCGACCCGGCCCAGCCCTACGGCGCGACCCTTGCCTGGCCGGACACTCCCGGGCGCCCGGCCCGCGCCGCCGGCGCGCTGGTGGTGAGCCGCGACGGCGTGCCATTGGTGTGGTTCGACCGTCGTAGCCATCACCTGGTCACGTTCCCCGCTGCCCGCGACGACGCCGGGTGGGCCGAGGCACTGGCCGCGTTGGTGAAGGACGGCCGTGCCCGCAGCGTCGAGGTGCGCAAGGTGAACGGCGAACCGATCCCGCCCTCCGGCACCGAAGCACAGGCGTTGCTGCGCGCAGGATTCGTCGAGGGCTACAAGGGCTTCACTCTGCGCGGCTGAGACACCGTTCGCCGAGCCCGCGTCGTAGCCTGCCCACGGCCTCGCATCAGCCGTTGCGGTGTACGGCGCGCAGGCCGGCCCAGGCCAGGTCGGCGATCTGCTGGCCGAGCAAGTCGGGGTCGAACTGCTGCCCGCGCTCCACCAAGCGGCGGCTGACCCCTTCGGCCAGGCCGACCAGCCCGTGGGCCAGGGTGGTGCGGTGATCGTCGTCGATGTCGGCGGCGATCAGCGGGGCGATCGCATGCGCAGTCTCGGCCGTGATGCGCCTGATCGTCGCCGTCGACTCCTCGTCGCGATTGGCCCGCGATCCGAACAACAGGAGGAACGCGTCGTGATCCTCGGACACCCAGCGAAAGTAGGCGCGAAAGCCGCGCTCGGTCTGCTCCTTGCCGGTGCTGACGTCGGCCACCGCCTTGGCCAGCGCATTGCGCAGTCGATTGCCGGCCTCGTCGAGCAACGCCATGTACAGGTCTTGCTTGCTGTTGAAGTGCTGGTAGAGAACCGGCTTGGTCACCCCCGCGGCCTCCGCAACGTCGTTCATCGACGTCGAGTGGAAGCCATTGCGGGCGAACACCTGCACGGATACGTCGAGAATCTGTTCCCGACGGGCCGGGGCGGGCAGGCGCATACTCATATGGTTACCAAAGGGTAACTGGTGCTTGCCCGCGCTGGCGACACAGTCGAGCGCCGTGACGCAGTCAGAGACCACGCTCGGCATCGTCGCGCTCGGCGGCCTTGATGCCGTAGCCGAGCACGATCGACGGAGCGAGCAGTACGAAGCCGAGCGCCAGTGAGCCGATGACCACCGCCGCGACGAAGCCGTTGAAGCTGATCGCGAAGCCGATGACGAAGACTGCGATCGCGACGGCCACGCACAAGTAGCCGACGCGGTTGGCGAGCAAGGTGTAGCGAGCGACCTTGGCCCGCCGGGCCAGGACCCGATCGGCAGGAGTCGATGGCGTGCTCATCACAGGCCCGGGGGCAGCAGGCGGTTGACGTTCTGGAAGAAGAAGTAGAGCACCACCAGGAACGGAGCGAAACCGACCAGGAAGCTCACCCACAGGCGCCGTGCGGCTTTGCCCGCGTAGTACGCGGCAACGGCCACGAGGGCGAGGATCAGGCCCCAGATGATCACATGCGGAATCGCCGCCGTGTCGCTGAACCAGCCTTCCGAGAAGCCGTCGTCGAGGTCTTCTCCGTCGGCGCCGAGCCCAGGATCGACACCGCCTGCGCCGAAGGGCACGGTGGCCACGGGAGTGGTGTCGGTCGCGGCAGTGGTGGGTGTGGTGTCAGCGGTGTCGCTGGTGTCAGCGGTGTCGCTGGTGTCGCTGCTGTCGATGGTGGTCGCGGCCGAGTCGTCGTCGCCGCTCTCGCCGGGCAACCCGCCCGGGTCGGCGGTGCCCACGCTGTACGGCCGGGTGACCGGGTCGCTCAGTTCGTCGACGAGCGTGGCATACACGATCAGCCGCTGGCGGGCGGTGTACACCGGGTGACAGGTGGCCAGGGTGAGGGTGGCAACGTCGGGGTTCTTGGTGGGAATCACCCTCGCGTACTCGTTGGGTTCGACGATTTCCTTGCCGGTGACCCGGTAGACGAAGGTGCCGCCGGTGACCATCTTGATCGTCACGTCGTCGCCGGGGTGCAGGTCGTCGAGTCGGTAGAAGGGGTGTCCGTAGGTGGTGCGGTGCCCGGCGAGGGCCGCGTTGCCCAGTTGCCCGGGCATCGGTGTCTCCTTGAAGTGCCCGACCCCCTTCTTCAGGTCCGTCATGCGCACCCCCTCGACCACGTAATACTCCAGCTTCATCTTGGGGATGATGATCTGCGCGATCAGGTCACTGTTCTCGAACGAGGACGGTTCGGCGATCGGGATTGTGCTGGTGGTGGTGGTGGTCGACTCCCCCGGCGCCGTCTCCGGCGGCGCGGTGGTAGTGGTGGTGCTGGCCTCGGCGACGCGGTCGTTGAACTCGTCCTCCAGGCTGGCCTGAGCGCGGGCGGTCTCGATGCCTGTGCCCCACAGCTGGTAACCGACGAACGCGAACATCATCAAGCCGGTGACGATCAGCGAGCGGCCGACGCCGCCGACCCACCAGCGCCAGTCGCGCGGATGCTTGGGTCGCTGGAAGTAGGGCACCCGCTTGCGGGCCATCACCTGCTTGTTGACGCGTGGCCTGCTCCACCCGTCGACTTCGACGCCTGCCTTTGCACTTGCCTCGCTGTCGATTTCGGCCTCGGCGTCGGCGTCGGTCGCCGTGGTCGCGGCCAGCCACCCGGCCTCGGTGTGCGGTCGAGCACCCGCGTCGGTGATGTCGTCGCGCGACCCGCTGCCGCTGTCGTCCGCGCCTGTCCCGTCTCCGCTCATCACGCTCGCAGACGTTATCCGTCGCCGTGACGGAAGTGTCGGCGGCACAGTGTCGGCGGCGCTGGCGGGCGGTTAGCGTTGTCGACTCGTGGAGCCGGTCGTTCGCCTCGTCGACGTTGTGGCCGTGCTGGGTGGTTTCCCGGCGCTGGCAGGGGCGTCACTCACCGTCGAGCGGGGTGAGATCGTGCTCTTGCAGGGCCCCAACGGAGCGGGCAAGACCTCGCTGCTGCGGCTGTGCGCCGGGCTGTTGCCGGTGGAACGCGGTGCGGCCACCGTGCTCGGGTGCGATCTGGTGGCCGACCGCACCGCCGTGCGCAACCGGGTGGGCCTGCTCGGCCACGCCAATGGGCTGTACGCCGAACTCACCGTGCACGACAACGTGCGCTTTTGGGGGGCGACCGTCGGCGCCAGCGAGGGTGAGGTGACCGCCGCGTTGGCGCGCATGGCACTCGACGGCCGTCTGCGCGACGTGGCCGTCGGTCGGCTCAGCGCCGGGCAGCGCCGCCGCACCGCGCTGGCCTGTCTGGTGGCCCGCCGCGCCGAGTTGTGGCTGCTGGATGAACCGCACGCCGGTCTCGACGCCGTCGGCCGCGACGATCTCGACGGCATCCTGCGGGCTGCTGCCGCCGCGGGGGCGACGGTGCTCGTCGCCAGTCACGAACTGGAGCGGGTCGGCCGATTGGCCACGCGGGTGGTCGATGTCGTCGGCGGACAGGTGAGGGCGCGATGAGCGTGAAGGCACGTTCAGCCGCGGCGCAGGCGTGGCGCGTGGCCCGCCTGGTGGCGGTGAAGGACCTGCGCGTCGAGTGGCGCAGCCGGGTGGTGCTCAACCAGGTGCTGCCCTTCGCCGCGGTGGTGATGGTGATGTTCGCCTTCGCCCTCGACAACACTGATCTGCTCACCCGCGTTGCTCCCGGCCTGGTGTGGATGGCCACCATCTTCAGCCTGCAGGTGCTGGTGCAGCGCTCGTTCGCGATCGAGACGGCCGACGGGGCGCTCGACGCCCTGCAGGTGGCGGGAGTGCGCCCGGGCGGTGTGTTCCTGGGCAAGTCGCTGGCGCTGGCCGCCGAGCTGGCGGTGCTCGAGGTGGTGCTGCTCGGTGCCGCGATCGTGCTCTACCGCACCGATGTGCCGGCCGGCCGGTTGGGGCTGTTGGCCGCCACCTATCTGGCCGCGACCTGCGGTCTGGCATTCGTCGGTACGCTCTACGGCGGTCTCGCTGCCGGGGCCAAAGGGCGCGAAACGCTGCTTCCGCTCCTGATGCTCCCGGTGGTGGCACCCGTTCTGATCGGTGCAACTCGGGCCACCGAGGCTGCGTTCGGCACGAACGACGCAACGACCGGTGACGGTTGGCCGTGGTTGGGCCTGCTGGCGCTGTTCGCGGCGGTGTTCGGAACCGCAGGCACCCTCGGGTTCGGGTCGCTGATCGATGAGTGACTCGCCATGAACACCACCGCCCCCACCGCCGCCACGGACAACGCCTCCAACGCCTCTGCCGCCGCTCCCGTTCGCGACAAGCGACCGACCTCGACCCGATTCACCCAGGTGCTGGGCGTGATCGTGCTCGCCGGCTTCGCCTGGCTGGTGGTGTTCGGGCTGCTGCTGTCGCCCGACGACAGCGAACAACGCTCGCTGGTGCGCATCATGTATGTGCACGTGCCCTCGGCGTGGCTCGCCTACCTGGCCTTTGTCGTCACCGGCGTGGCCAGTGCCGCATACCTGTGGCGGCGCAGCCGCAACCTGCAGTGGGACCGCCTGGCCGGTGCCAGCGCCGAGGTGGGCATTCTGTTCATGGCGATCACGCTGGTCACCGGCAGCCTGTGGGGTCGCCCCACCTGGGGCACCTACTGGACGTGGGATTCACGCCTCACCACCACTGCCTTCTTGTTCGTCACCTACATCGGCTATCTCGCCGTGCGCGGTCTCGGTGGCAGCCACCACCAGCGGGCCAGGCGCAGCGCGGTGATGGCATTGCTGGCTGTGCTGGAGGTGCCGTTGGTGCACTTCAGCGTGCGTTGGTGGCGACCGCTGCACCAGGGCCAGACCGTCGAGGCGCAGAAGATCGATGGGCTGATGTTGTTCAGCCTGTTCGTCGGCCTGGTCGCGTTCACACTGCTGTACGTGTGGCTGGTGCTGCACCGCATGCGCGTGGCCCTGCTCGACGACGAAGTCGACGACCGCGGCCTCGATGCCGCGCTGGCGGCGCGGAGGGCGGAGGGCTGATGCTGGCGATGCGGCAAGCGGGGTTCGTGCTCGGCGCGTATGGGGTGAGCCTGACGGCCATAGTGCTCTACACAGCGGGCCTGCTGGCCCGGGCGCGTCGTGCTGCCCGTCGGCTGCCGGGCGAGGAGCGTCCGTGGCAGTGAGCGAGGGCGAGCGACCGCTGCCCGCCGACGACATCGACCTGCGGCCTCGCGAGGTGGTGCCCACCGCGCCACGCGGCAAGCGCAAGCCGTGGTTCGCCTACGCCGTGCTCGCGTTGGTGCTTGTGGCTGGTGGTGTGGTCGTGGGCAAGTTCCTCACCTCGGCGATCGACTACTACTGCAACGTCGACGAGATCGGGGTGAAGGACGGTTGCGACGTCGGCCGCAACATCCGCATCCAGGGTGTGGTCGACAAGGGCTCGCTCGACGATTCGGCCACAAGCTTCACGATCACCTTCAACGGCGCGTCGATGCCGGTGGTATTGGGCAGCAAGCCCACCAGCGACATCTTCCGCGAATGCGTGCCGGTGGTGATCGTCGGCAAGGTGGTCGAGAGCGAGAAGGGTCGCCTGTTCGAGGGTGACGAGGTGCTGGTGAAGCACGACGAGACCTACGACGCGGAGAACGAAGAGCGCATCATCGACGCCGAGGAGGAGGCGACCGAGTGCTCGCAGAAGGGCTGAACGGCTTTCTCGGCCACTCTGCGCTGATCGTCGGCTTGGCAGCGTCGCTGTTCGGGGCGATGGCGATGATCGCTGCCATCCGCACTCGCAACCCGCGGCTGGTGCGCACCGTCATCCCCTACGGCTGGTTGGCGCTGGTCGCCGCGGTGGTGGCGGTGGTGGCGATGGAACGAGCGCTGATCACGCGCGACTGGTCGCTGGCCTACGTGCAGAAGGTGGGGTCGTACGACACGCCCGCACTGTTCAACTTCACCGCCCTGTGGAGCGCGCTGGAGGGAAGCATCCTGCTGTGGCTGTTGCTTCTCGCGATGTACACCGCGATCGTGATGCGCCGCTACCGCGCCCGCCTGGCCGACCCGGCGGTGGGCTGGGCGCTGGCGGTGATGCTGCTGGTGACCGCCTTCTTCTTCATGCTCGCACTCGGCCCCACCGATGCCTTCCGCGAGGCGGCCGCGCCCAACTTCGCGATGTGCTGCCGCGGCCCCAACCCGCTGCTGCAGAACCACCTGTTGGTGATGTTCCACCCGCCGATCCTCTATCTCGGCTTCGTCGGCTTCACCGTGCCGTTCGCGTTCGCCATCGCTGCCCTCGTCACCGGCCGCGTCGGCGAGGGGTGGCTGGTCGAGACCCGCCGCTGGGCGCTGTTCGCGTGGGGGTTCCTCACCCTCGGCATCGTGCTCGGTGGGTGGTGGAGCTACGAGGTGCTCGGCTGGGGAGGCGTGTGGGCGTGGGACCCGGTGGAGAACGCGAGCCTGCTGCCGTGGCTCACCGGCACCGCCTACATCCACTCGGTGATGGTGCAGGAGCGGCGCGGCATGTTGCGGGTGTGGAACCTCAGCCTGCTGGTGGCCACCTTCTCGCTCACCATCCTCGGCACCTTCCTCACCCGCTCGGGTGTGGTGAACAGCGTGCATGCGTTCAGCGACGGCACGATCGGCCCGTTCCTGCTCGGCGGCTTCGGCGTGGTGCTGGTCGTGTCGCTGGCACTCATCGGCTGGCGCGGCGATCGCCTGCGGTCACCGGGCGCGATCGACTCGCCGGTGTCGCGCGAGGGCGCGTTCTTGGCCAACAACGTGTTGCTCGCCCTGTTCGCCTTCGTGATCTTGCTGGGCACGGTGTTCCCGCTGATCGTCGAGGCCAAGGAAGACCGCCAGATCGCGGTCGGCTCACCCTTTTTCGACGCGATGACCCGCCCGATCGGGCTGGTGCTGCTGTTCCTCATGGCTGTCGCCCCTGCGTTGCCGTGGCGCAAGGCCTCGGGCGAGTTGCTGCGCGACCGGTTGTTCTGGCCGGCGTGGTGTGGCGCGGGCACGTTGGCGCTGGCGGTTGGGGTAGGCGCCACCGGCTGGGCGCCGCTGTTGGCCTTCGCCTTCGCCGGCTTCGCCGGTGGTGCGGCGATCCGCCAGTTGGTGCTCGCCGCTCGCCGCCAGGGCTACCGCGGTCTGCTCGGGCGCACCAACGGCGGCATGGTGGTGCACCTCGGGGTGATCATGATCGCCGTCGGCCTGGCCGCGTCGAACAGCTACACCCATGCCGCCGAGTTCACCGTGCAGGAGGGTGAAACGGTGAGCTTCGCCGGGCACACCTTCACCGTCGTCGACGTGTACGACTTCAGCGACGAGCGATCGGTGGGCATCAAGGCCGACATCAGCATCGACGGTGGTCAGGCCTACACGCCGGCGATCAGCAAGTACACCGCGTTCGGTATGGATGTGGCCACCCCGAGCGTGAAGTCGTCGTTCGTGAAGGACATCTATCTCACCGTCGAGAACGGCACCAAGCCGAGCACGGGGACGGCGAAGCTGAAGGTGTTCGTGAAGCCGATGGTGATGTGGATCTGGATCGGTGGGTTGCTGTGCGGTGTGGGCACCGTGCTCGCCGCCTTCCCCGGCCGCAACCGTCGCCGCCCCACCGATGCGGTGAGCGCGCCGGTGCCGCTGGAGGAGGAGATCGCCGGTGTCTGACCGCGCTGGCGAAACGCGGCCGGGCGAAACGCAGCCGGGCGATCCCAGGCCCACACGGCGACGCGTGGCGCCATTCGTCGCGCTGGCGATTGCTGTCGTTCTCGGCGGCTTGCTGTGGGTACTGGCCGCGAGCAAGGCCGGTGTCGACGACGAACAGGGCTTGATCGACAGCCCACTGCTCGACCGCCCCGCGCCCACCCTGCGCGGCACCACGGCCGCGGGCACGTCGTTCGACCTGTCGCGTCGCAAGGGCAGTTGGGTGGTGGTGAACTTCTTCAACTCCGACTGCGTGCCGTGCAAGGCCGAGCACCCCGAACTGCTGACCTTCGTCGAGCAGCAATCGCGGCTGGGTGCGCTTGGCGCCGAGTTGTACATGGTGGCCCAGCAACCCGACACGGCGACGACGGTGAACGCCTTCCTCGCCGAGCGGGGCGGCGACTGGCCGGTGGTGCTCGACGACGATGGCACGATCAGCGTCGCGTTCGGCGTGGCCCTGGTGCCCGAGACGTTCGTCATCGACCCCGATGGGTTCGTGCGCGTGCGGTGGGCGGGGCAGATCGACGCGCTCACGCTGGCCAACCTGGTGCAACAGGCGCGCACGGAGTACGGGCAGTGAGCGGGGCGCGCGCCCTGCAGCACGCCAAGCGCTGGCCGGGCTGGGTGTTGCTCGTGCTGGTGGTGGCCGGCCTGCTGGCCTACGGCAGCACCAAGGATGTCGGCGCACGCACGCCCGAGGAGCGGGTGGAGGAGATCAGCAAGCAGCTGGCCTGTCCGATATGCGACGGCGAGACCGTGTACGAGTCGCGCAACACCGCTTCCATCTCGATCCGCGCCGAGATCCGCGCCCAGGTCACCACCACCGACGCCGGTGACGACGAGATCATCGCCTACATCGTGCAGCAGTTCGGTGCGCAGACCCAACTACTACCCAGGGCCTCAGGGTTCGAGAGCCTGGTGTGGGTGATTCCGTCGGTGGCGCTGGTGTGCGCCGCGGTGGGCCTGTGGTTCGCGTTCCGCCGCTGGCGCACGGCGGTCGACACCGTGCCCGACGAGCAAGACCGCGCGCTGGTGGCGGCCGCGCTGGCGGCCGGTGACGGAGCGGGTGAGGCCGGCGATGACACCTGAGCGGCTGGCCGAGCTGGAGGAGGAGCGGCGCTTCCTCCTGGCCAGCATCCGCGACATCGAGCGCGAACGCGAGGCGGGTGACGTCGATGCCGACGACTTCACCGTGCTGCGCGACGGCTATGTCGCCCGCGCCGCGGCGGTGCTGCGCGAGCTCGAAGACGGTCGCAACAGGCAACTGCCCAGGCGGCTGGTGCCGGCGTGGCGGCGGGTGGCGGTGATCGTCGTGACACTTGCCGTCGCCGTCGGCATCGGTGTGTTCGTGGCCCGTTCGTCGGGCCAACGGCTGCCGGGCCAGTCGCTCACCGGCGGACAGGAGATCGACGAGGTGACGCGCGCGCTGGCCGAGGCCAGCCGGATGCTGGCTGCAGACGACTTCGCCGGGGCATTGCAGCGCTATGACCAGGTGCTGGCCATCGAGCCGCAGAACGCTGAGGCGCTCACCTACCGCGCCTGGTTGACCCTGCTCGGCGCCGACGGTGCGGGCGACGACGTGCTCGCCCGGCAGGCGGTCGACGATCTGGCCGCGGTGGTGGCGCTCGACGACACCTACGCCGATGCCCACTGCCTGCTCGCCGTCGCCGCCGCGCGGTTCGTGCAGCCCCCCGACGCGGGCCTCGCGGCCACCGAGGGGCAGGCCTGTCTCGCCGCCGATCCGCCGGGGATGCTGCGCGGGATGGTCGAACAGCTGCTCGCGGGCGTGCTGCCCGCGGTCGACAGCACCACGCCAGCGACCACCGGCTGAGTGCGGCTGGGTGCACCGGGCGGATGCTGACGCGCGTTAGGGTGCGCGCCATGAACATGCAGCCGCCGCCCCCTCCTGGCCCCGCCGGTGTTCCCGGTGGCCTTCCCCCCGGCTACCAGGCCTACGGTGCCGGCCCGCAGCCACAACAAGGCAACAGCGGCAAGGCCGTCGCCGGCATGGTGCTCAGTCTGGTCGGCCTGATTCCCTGCTTCTGGTTGCTGCAGGTGCCCGGCCTGCTCGGACTGATCTTCGGCCTGCTCGGCATGAGCGAGACCAAGAACGACGCCCGACGCGGGCGCGGCATGGCGATCGCCGGTGTGGTGATCGGCATCCTCCTGCTGGTGGGCTGTGTGGCCGGGTGGATCTACTTCGCCACCAACGCCGAGTGCTACCGCGACGGCACCACCTGGCGCTGCGTCACCGACTGATCGGCGAGCGTCACTCCGACGATCACTCCAGCGTCACTCCGACGACGACGACGCCGACAGTGGCGGCGGCCAAGCCGCCGCGCGGGTTATCGCACCGCTCGCTTCGCGGTGCAGCACCCACACGCTGCCCTTGCCCCACTGCGGCTCGCCGGCCACCAGGCAACCGCGGCGGACGAGCGCGTCGAGGGCTTCGGGGATGACGTCGCCGTGGCTGCACAACACGCTGCCGTCGGCCAGTTCGGCGAGCAGGCCGAGCACCTCGCGGGCGTCGTTGCCCTCGGCCAGCCGCTCGTCGGTCGTCACTTCCGTGGCGAGCATGTCGGCGAGGGGAGCGAGCGTCTGCACACAGCGCAGATAGGGGCTGCTCACCAGCGTGCCCACAGCCAGCGGATGCAGGCGCGCGGCCAGTGCCCGCGCCTGATCCCAGCCCGGGGCGGTGAGCGGGCGCTGCCTGTCGTCTTCTTGCCAACCGCTGCGACTGCCCGCCTTGGCGTGGCGCACCATGTAGAGCACTGAACGCGGTCAGCCCTCGCCGATAGCTCGCGCGTGACGGGCGGTGAGCTGGCGCACGATCAGCAAGAACACGATCGAGGCGGCCACCCCGATCGCCCCCTGAAGGCCGATCAGCGCGAGCTTGTCGTCAAGGGTCTCGGCCAGATCGTCGCGGTCGTTGCCGAAGCTGATGCCGTTCGACAGGCCGCGGTTGAGGCCGATCACCACGCCCACGACCACGCCGGCGAGGGTGAGTGCGAGGTGCACCGGGATCAGCGCCGTCACCGCTCGCCGCTTCCAGGTGATGTCGCCCGGTGGCGTATCGGGATCGCTAGCCACCCACAGCTCGCGCCACATGAAGAACGGCAGGATGCCGAGGGTGCACCCGCCGAGCAGGTTGACAGCCACGGTCGCTCCCGGGCTGAAGCTCTGTGGGCTACGGCCGAGTGCCTGCGCGTTCTTCGCCAAGCGAAACGTCCACACGCACAGCACTACGATCTGCCCGATCGACGCGATGCTGATGAGCACTGTGAGCAGCAGGAACAGGGCGATCTTGTCGTCGAAGGCGCTGGCGTCGTTAGTGCTCAGGAAATCGCGAGCCGCGTCGCGCAGGGTGAACTGGAGGGGTACGGCCACCAGTTGCCCCACCATGGCCGCGGCGATCAGCACTACCAACCACATGCCGAGGGCGCGGATCGGTCGGGTCGGCATTCCGCTTCCGCCGCTGCCGCCGTAGGCGACGTATCCGGGTGGTGGTTGCATGTTCGGTGGCGGCGGGGGCAGGTCACTCATGGGTCGCACCTTAGGCGCGCGCCCGGCACACTGAGCACATGTCATTTTTCGAGCGCAACAGGCGAGAATTGATCGAGAAGGGCTACGAACCGGCGCGCCTGCCCCCCGGCCAGTACCTCACCGACCGCTTCCCGGTGCTGCACGTCGGTGACGTGCCCAGCTACCGCCCCGGCGAGTGGTCGCTCACCGTCAGCGGACTGGTCGAGCGACCATTCACCGTCGATCTCGCCGAGTTGCAGGCGCTGCCGGCAACGACGCTCACCTTCGATATCCACTGTGTCACCAAGTGGAGCAAGTTCGACACCACCTGGACCGGGGTGCGCGTGCGTGACCTGTTCGCTCTGGCCGGTGTGCGCGCCGAAGCGACGCACGTGATGGAGCACGCCGAGTTCGGCTACACCACCAACGTGCCACTGGCCGACATCACTTCCGACCAGGCGCTGGTGGCCTACGCGTTCGAGGGGGAGGAGATCGAGCCGATCCACGGCGGCCCGGTGCGCATCGTGTTGCCCCAGCTGTACTTCTGGAAGAGCGCGAAGTGGGTGCGCGGGCTTGAGTTGATCAGCGGCGACAGCCCCGGCTTCTGGGAGCGCAACGGCTACCACATGTACGGCGACCCGTTCCGCGAGCAGCGCCACTGGGGCGACTGACCGCCTGGGACGAACAAGCGCGAGAGATCAGGTCGCGGGGCGTGTCAGGGCAGGTTGGAGAGGGGCACCTCGTCGCCGCTCCAGTACTCGGCGACGATGGTGAGCACCGCGTTGGCGTGAGCCTCCGCCTCACCTTCGCGCAGCTCCGGCCCGATCTCGACGGTCATCGACATCCCTCGCGGCGCGAGCACGGTGCGCACCCAGCCGTTGGCCGTGCCCGAGTAGCTGCCGCCCGAGATCGGCAGCAGCGGCAGGTCGACCAGACCGGCGTATCTCGCCCGGATCTGGCCCTCGCGGCCGCTCTTGGGCTCGATGCGGAAGTAGTCCTGGTGGTACCAGATGACGACGTCGGGCTCGATCATCCGCGCCAGCGCCATCATTGCCTTCGTCTCCGGCTCGCTGGCCGCCGACGGACCGCTGTACTGCCAGTAGCCCCTCAGACCGATCTCGGCCCAGTTGACCGAGAAGTTGCGATTGAGGTCGACACCATTGGCGTTCTGGCGGATGTTGGCGACGACGCCGTCGGGGTTCATCGAGCGCACCAG
>CAUJEE010000032.1 GCA_963169215.1 Actinomycetota bacterium | reverse complement strand
CCCCGAGGGGTAGGGCGAGCGCCACCACGATGCCGACCAGCAGGGGAGGCAGGAGGATGGGACCGGTCGGCTTCACATCCCCACTGGGTACGGCGCGATCGCCGAACCGGCAGAAAATCCGTGCGCCGGTAGCCTGGGCAGCCGCTATGGAACGCTTCGGCCTGGTCGGTCTCCCCAACGCGGGCAAGAGCTCGCTGTACAACGCGCTCACCGGTGGGGGCGCGCTGGCCGCGCCGTACGCATTCGCCACCAAAGACCCGAACATCGGCGTGGCCAAGGTGCCCGACGATCGTCTCGACCGGCTGTCGGCGATGTCGCAGTCGAAGAACACCGTGCACGCGGCGGTGCAGGTGGTCGACATCGGCGGGTTGGTCGAGGGTGCGTCGAAGGGCGAGGGGCTGGGCAACAAGTTCCTGGCCAACATCCGCGAGGTCGACGCCATCGTGTTCGTGCTGCGCGCCTTCGTCGACCCCGACGTAACCGGCCCGTCCGACCCGCTCGAGCACCTGCGAGTGGTCGAGATCGAGTTGGCCCTGGCCGACCTCGAAACGGTGGAGAAGCGGCTCGCGCAGGCCACCCGTCAGGCCAAGCTCGACAAGAGCGCGGCGGGCGAGTTGGAGGCACTACAGGCCGCCTACGACAGCCTTGCTCAGGGCCTGCCGCTGTATCGCGCCGGTCTCAAGGACGAGTGGCGCGAAACGCTCCAGCCCTACTTCCTGCTCACCAACCGGCAGGTGCTGGCCGTGGTGAACGTCGGCGAGACCGAACTCGACCGCATCCCCGAGGTGGAAGCCCGTGTGCGGGCCGAGTTCACCTCCGCCGGCGACCACGTGGAGGTGATCGGCATGTGCGTGCAACTCGAGGCGGAGGCGGCCACCATCGTCGACCCGGTGGAGCGGGCCGAGATGCTCGAGGGCTTCGGTCTCGGCGAGGGCGCCCTGTTCCGCATGGTGCGTTCGGCCTACCACCTGCTCGGCCTGCGCACGTACTTCACCACCGGCGAGAAGGAGAGCCGGGCATGGACGTTCTACGCCGGCTCCTCGGCACCCGAGTGCGCGGGGCGCATCCACACCGACTTCCAGCGAGGGTTCATCAAAGCGGAGGTGATCCACTGGGACGAGTTGCTCACCATCGGCTCGTGGACCAAGGCCAAGGAGCTGGGCAAGATCCGCATCGAGGGCAAGGACTACCACCCCGAGGACGGCGACGTGATGGAGTTCCGCTTCAACGTCTAGCCAAACGTCGTCGGCCGCAACCGTCGTCGGGCGCGATTCCTCCCGCTCTTGACCGCGGTGGCCTCAATGGGTGCGACATCTCCCAGCGTGTGGGAAGAATCGCGCCCATACAGCCAGGTGTGGGGACGGGGCGCCGACATGGAGGGCGGGGTCGTCCGCTCGGAGCGCGCGGACGATGGATGTCTAACCTCCTCAGCGTGCCTCAGCGACAGGAGGGACGGGTGACCGTCGACGAGGGAGTGGTGTTCGCCACCACCGGCGCGCGCGACCTGCACTGCGACGTGTTCCACCCGCCCCAGCCAGGCAGCGGGCGCACGGCGGTGTTGCTGTTGCACGGTGGCGCGTGGATGGTGGGAGACCGCACGCAACTGCGCGGCTACGGAATCCTGCTCGCCCGCTACGGCCTGGTGTGCGTGGCCAGCGAGTACCGCCTGTCGGGTGAAGCACACTGGCCGGCGCAGGTGCACGACGTGAAGGCCGCACTGCGCTGGGTGCGAGCCAACGCCGAACGTCTCGGAGTCGACCCGACGCGCATCGTGGTGTCGGGCAACAGCGCCGGCGCGCACCTCGCGTTGATGGTGGCCGGCCTGCCGTCGGGCGAGATGGAGGGCGATGGTGGCAACCCGGGCGTGCCCACCGACGTGGCCGCAGTGGTGGCCATCTACCCGCCGGTGAAGCTGCGCCGCGGTGGGGAGGCCGACGATCCCGTGCGGCTGCTGCTCGGCCCGGACGCCACCCGCGAGCTGGAGGAGCAGGCCAGCCCGATTCGCTACGTGCACCCCGGCTATCCGCCGACGATGCTGGTGCACGGCAACGCCGACGAGTTGGTGCCGGTGGAGGCCAGCTTCGTGATGTACCACGCGCTCGTCGAGGCCGGGGCGCCGGTCGAGTTGCACGTGTTCGACGGCGAGCCGCACGCGTTCGACGCAGCCCCCGCCCTCGGCCGCCAGGTGGCCGATCTGATCGCGCTCTTCGTCGATCGCAAGGTGAGCTGACCTGCTGCCGCCCGACGGCGATCGAGACCCGCGCCGGTAGCCACCCAGCGCGACGCGCAGAACCAGGGTTTCAGGCCACGGGCACGGCCGCGATGAACTCGCCCACCCACTGGGCGGTGCGGGCCAGCGACGCCTCGTAGAACGCCCTCTCGCGCGCCGTCAGGTCGGGGCGGGCGAGGTTGCGCACGATGTCCTTGATCTCGAAGGTGTTGCCCCTGTCGACCACCGTCGGGTAGGCCACCGGCCTGGCCACCGTGACCGTGCCGTCGGGCGCCACCTCGAACTCGACCGTCACCATCAAGCCGTCCTGCGACTCGGGCGGATACGGGCCGGTCGGCATGTTCGAGATCGAGTTGCCCAGCCCGAACACGGTCCACACCCCGTTGATCTGCTCGATCGGCTGCACCACATGGGTGTGGTGGCCGACGATCAGGTTCACCAGTCCGCTGGCGGCCAAAGCCTCCGCCTGGCTGCGCTGGGTGGGGCTGGCGAGGTGCTCGGGCTCGGTGCCCCAGTGCATGCTGACGATCACCACCTCGGCTCCCTGCTCGCGAGCCAGGCGGGCGTCGGCGAGGATGCGTTCGAGGTCGGTGTTGTTCACCCACCACGGCTCGCCCTCGGGCGTCTCCACCACCGGGAAGCCACGGGTGAACGACAGGTGGGCGACGCGCACGCCATTCACCTCGAACACCTGCGGCACCGCCTCGGCTGCCGAACGGGCCGTACCGGAGTGACCGAGCCCGAGCGCGTCGAACGCGTCGAGGGTGGCGACGATGCCCTCCGTGCCCTGATCCATCGAGTGGTTGCTGGCCGTGCTGCACCGGTCGTAACCAGCCGAGACGATCGCCGGCAACACTTCCCCGGGCACACCGAAGCGGGGGTAGGTCTGCGGCTCCTCCCCCGGCGGGGCGATCGGCGTCTCCATGTGGCACACCGCCAGATCCACCGACGACGTCAGCGGCGCGATGTCCTGGAACATCGGACGGAAGTCCATCCCCTGCCCACCCGCGTAGCGCTCGGCGCGACGCCACAGCGGGGAGTGCATCAGCACGTCACCGGAGAAGGCCGCGCTGAAACTGCGTGGCACACCCAAGGTTGTGGTGGGGGCAATGGTGGTGGTCGCCGCCACGCTGGAGGTGCCCGGTGCTGGCTCAGTGGAGGTGCCCGGCGGCTGGGTGCTGACAGCAGCGTCGGCTGCGGCTGCGTCGGTGGAGCGCGTGTCGGCCTGCTCGCCGCTGCACGCGGCCGCGAGCAGCGCCGCGCCCACGAGCGCGACCGAGAGCGGGCGGGGGGACACCGACAACCGCTCAGGCCTTGCCCAGTGCCTGCTTCAGCCCATCGATGTCGGCCGAGCCGAACACGACCCGGTTGTTGGTGGCCACATACACAGTGTCGAGGTTCACCCCGGACCGCGCGATCTTGCGCGCCAGGTCGGCGAGCACCCCCGGCTCGTCGCGCACATCGACTACCACCACCTCGTGCTCGCGGGCGATCACCGCCTTGTGGGTGAGCGCCAGCGCATGACGCACCGGCTCGGCATGGGGCACGAGAATGTGCAACTCGGCATTCTCACCGCCACCGGTGAAGGTCGCCGCGGCGATGTTCACACCTGCGTCGCTGATCGCCGCAGTGAGTTCGGCCAGCGCACCCGGCTTGTTCTCCACCTCGATGACGATGTCGATGGACATGGAACCCTCCCAGACTCGGTGTGCCCCGCATTCTGGCATCTGTTCAGAGGCCCGAAGGAAAGCAGCGCGAAAGGGGCCGACACCCGACACTGCTCCAGCCGCGCGGGCGGCCGTCAGGCGATGGTGGTGCCCGAGCGTCCGGCGAGCACCTCGGCCGCGTCGTCGAGGCGCCCGATCCGCGCCCTTCGCCCGGTGCGCTCGACGAAGCGGCACGCGGCCTCCACCTTCGGGCCCATCGAACCCGCCGCCCACTCGAGGGCACGCATCTCGGCCACGGTGGCGGTCACGATCGGGCGGGCCTCGGCCGTGCCTCGGTCGCGCACCACGTGGGCCACATCGGTGAGGATCAACAGTTCGTCGGCATCGACCGCGGCGGCCAGCAGCGAGCTGGTGAGGTCTTTGTCGATCACCGCCTCCACTCCGCGCAGCACTCCGTCGGCGAAGCGCGACACAGGAATGCCACCACCACCGGCGCAGACGACGACGTAGCCGGCATCGGCCAGCGAGCGGATCGCGGCCAGCTCGATCACCTCCAGCGGCTCGGGCGAGGCGACCGCCCGACGCCACCCCGACCCGTCGCGCATCACCGCCCAGCCGTGGGTGGCGCGAGCGGCACGGGCCTCCTGCTCGGTGAGCATCGTCCCGATCGGCTTCGAGGGAGCGGAGAACGCCGGGTCGGCGCGGTCGACCACCACCAGCGTGAGCAACACCACCACTCGCTCGGCGCCGATCCGGCGGCCGATCTCCTCGGCCAGCAGGTAGCCGATGAGACCTTCGCTCTCGGCCACCAGCACGTCGAAGGGCACTGGATCAATCCCGCCGACGGCCTCGCTCTGGCGGGCAAGCAGCCCCACCTGCGGCCCGTTGCCGTGGGTGACGATCAGCCCGTGGCTGTCGGCCAGACCGGCCAGCACTCGTGCCGCGTTGGCCACATTGGCTCGCTGGTTCGCGATGTTGGGCGCCTCGCCACGGTGCAACAGCGCATTGCCGCCGATCGCCACTACCAACCGCGGCCGGTGTGCGGCGCTCACGTCGCTGCCCGGATCGCCTGGCGCCGCGTCGGCACGGGTCACGCGGCCGGCTGCCATCTCGCCACCCACGGCGACAACACATCGGCCAACCGGGCGGGCCCCACCTCGCGCAGCGAGTAGGTGGCATCACGGATCGGCACCGCCGCCCGCAGCAGGCGAGCGAGCGAGAACGGGCTGCCGTTCACCACCACCTCGCAGCCGCCGCCGACGGCCGCGGCGATCGTCGCCTCCAGGTCGGCCAATTGCACCGGGCCGTACCCCATCGCCGGCAGCACCGGGCCGATGTGCGGGTACTTGCGGTAGGTGTCGGCGATCGATCCGACAGCAACTTGGCGAGGATCGAAGAAGTCGGCGCCCGCCTGCCGGGCGGCAACCGTGCCCGCCCCGAAGGGCATCCCCCCGTGGGTGATCGTCGGCCCGTCCTCCACCACCAACACCTTGCGTCCGGCCAGCGAACCCTCCCCGGCCAGCTCCACCGGCGATTCGGCGAGCACCACCGTCGCCCGCGGATTGATCGCGCGCACATTGGCCAGCACCTCGGCCACCGCCGGCTCGCCGGCGGAGTCGATCTTGTTCACCACCACCACATCGGCCAGGCGCAGGTTGACCTCGCCCGGGTGGTAGAGCAGTTCGTGCCCGGGGCGCAGCGGGTCGACGACGGTGATCGTCAGATCGGGGCGGTAGAAGGCGAAGTCGTTGTTGCCCCCGTCCCACACGATCACGTCGGCCTCGTCTTCGGCCTGGCGCAGCACGGCCTCGTAGTCGACCCCGGCGAACATCACCAGCCCTTGCTGCACCGGCAGCTCGTACTCCTCGCGCTCTTCGATCGTCGGGTTGCTGGCATCGATGTCGGCCTGGGTGGCGAAGCGCTGCACGCGCATACGCCGCAGGTCGCCGTAAGGCATCGGATGACGCACCATCGCCACCTTCAGCCCGGCCTCGGTCAACAGGCGCGCCACCAGCCTGCTCGTCTGGCTCTTTCCGCAGCCGGTGCGCGCGGCCACCACCGCCACCACCGGGCGGCTGCTCCACAGCATCGTCGCGTCGGGGCCGAGCAGTACGAAGCTGGCCCCGGCCGACTGCACCAGCGCGGCCTTGTGCATCAGCTCGTCGTACGACAGGTCGGAGTAGGCGAACACCACCTCGTCGACCTCGTGCTCGGCGATCAGCGCAGTGAGCTCGTCCTCGGGGCGGATCGGAATGCCCTCGGGATAGAGCGATCCGGCCAGTTCGGGCGGGTAGCGGCGGTCGTCGATGCCCGGGATCTGGGCGGCGGTGAAGGCCACCACCCGCGCGTCCGGGTCGCTGCGGTAGACGACGTTGAAGTCGTGGAAGTCACGACCACCAGCTCCCATGATGACGATGCGTCGCATGTCGGCCTCCTCGGTCGCGTCCATCGTGCATCGTCGCGATGCCCTACCGACAGGGCCGAACAGCGGTGGATGTGGACCATTGGACCCGGTAACCGCCGTTACGCCGACCGTGACGCCCACTCGGGACCCCGACCGTAACGCCGACTCGGGACTCGGGTCCGGCCGCGCCGCGGCCCCGGGCGGGAGGAGAGCCCGGGGTCGCGGGACGTGACCGGCTGGGGGCCGCCCGTGCTGAGGGCGGGTCGGCCACCGTGGCGACGTCAGCTCTCGGCCGGCGGCGTGAGCTCGGCCGGAACCTCGTCGGTGCGGTTCACGAACTCAACCTGAATGCGCCGCGGTTCGGCCGCGGGCACGGGCGGGACAGTGACCGTGAGGCGGCCATCGGAGTAGCTCGCGTTGATCTTGTCGACATCGAGCGAACCGGGCAGCTGCACGGAGTGCGACCAGCGCAGCTCGCCGCGCTCGGTGGTGTGCTCGACCGAAACGGTGAGGGCGCGGTCGACGACCTCGACCTTCACCGCGTCACCGGGCACACCCGGCAGATCGACGGTGAGCACGAGCGTCTCGTCACGCCACTCGCCGTGTACTGCCGGGGTGCGCTCACGGCGGGTGGGGGTGGTCATCCAACCGGAGGTGAGCTGATCGAAGACGCGGTCGAAGTCGAATGTGCGGGGCGAACGGACGATGAGCATTGCGTTCCTCCTGAAGTCGGGGCTCGGCGTCGCCGAGCCGTAGTGGCAATCTCATGATACAGCAATCATGAGTCTTGACAACTCAACTTTTATGCTGTCGGTCACAGGACTTCCGCTCCCGGGCGAAGCCCCGCCAGACGCCGTCGGCTCCCGCCCGACCACCGTCGACGACTCACCTGGCACCCGCTGCCGGTGTGCCACACTGCCCACATGCTGTATCGCATCTCCGACGTCGTGCCCGACGCCACCACCGCCGACGGCTCGTCGTCTTCCACCACCATCGTGATCGTGGTGGTCGCCGCGGTGGCAGTGCTGCTGGTGGGAGTGGGGCTGTTCCTGCGCCGCCGCCGCTCGGCGACCAAGGCCGACGACACCGGTCAGTGACCGCCTACGCGACGGCGCTGATCCTCACCGTCGCCGCCGAGGTGCCGATATACGTCGTCGGGCTCACCCGCCTCACGAGCCTCGCCCGCTGGCGTGCTGCCCGCGTCGGCCTGGTGGTGAATGCGATGTCGCACCCGCTCGCCTTCGTCGTCGCCTGGCCGCTTCTGCGCGCGCCGCTCGGTCGGACGGCCGCATTGGCGCTGATCGAGGTGGCGGTGATGCTCGGTGAGGCCTGGGGGGTTCGCCGCCTGGCGGGCGACACCGCCGTCGCCCTGATCATGGCAGCGGTAGCGAACCTGGCCTCGCTGGCGATCGGGTTGGTGCTGCTGTGATCGCGGCTGCCATCCGCTGGGTCGCCGCAACAGAGCCAAACGTGCGCGGCACGCCCCGGCCCCACGTCGCGGTGCGGAAGACGACGTCGAACACCGGCAGCACCAGCGCGTAGTTGCGCCGTTCGCCCCAGGTTTCGTGGTGCGTGCGGTGGAAGTGGGGTGTGGCGATCACCCGGTCGAGCCAGCGCCCGGGCAGATGGACGTCGGCATGCGAGTAGACGGTGATGACGATCGCCGCCAGCGTGTAGGGCACGAGCGCGTCGAGGCCGAGCCCCAGCCCGAGCCCCGCACCGACCGGCAACACACGCATGATCACCGTCTCGAGTGGATGAAAGCGGTACGCCGACCACCAGTGCAGGTGGGTGCTCGAGTGGTGCACAGCGTGGATGCGCCACAGCCACCCCACTGCGTGCATGGTGCGGTGCACGCCGTACACAACCGCCTCGGCCACCAACGCGTAGGCCACTGCCCTGGCGACGAACGGCAGCCGCGTCACGCCGTCGGTGAGCGGGTTGCCGTCGGCGAGCGCTGTGGCGCCGCGGGCGACGGCCCAGCCGAGCAAGGGGATGTAGACCGCGTGCGCCGTCAGCCACGCCGCGTCGATCGACAACTGCCGCCGCGGCGGCTTATGCCACACCCCGTCCTCCGGATCGGCGAACTCGGCCACCGCGATCAGCGCGCCGACCGCAGCGAACATCGCCAGGTACTCCAGCCACATCACGGCCGCACTCTACGCACCGCCCACCGATGAGCGCGTAGCCTCCACGACGATGCCCGCCCCACCCCCCCCCCCTCGCCCCCAACGGCCTGTAGGCACCCCACACCCAGTACCCCCCC
>CAUJEE010000031.1 GCA_963169215.1 Actinomycetota bacterium | reverse complement strand
CGGGGTGCTCGGCCATGTAGGCGAGCACAGCGTCGTTCAGCAGACGCAGGCTCGGCTGCGCACGGCCCTCGGTTGCGATGTTGGAGCCGTCGACGACGACGTGATGTGGCATAGCTTGCTCAGCCTACGATGCCGACGTGAGGAAAGCAGTCCTGTGGGACTACGGCGGGGTGATCGCCACCGGGCCCTTCGAACAGTTCAACGCCTACGAGGTGCGCCACGGACTGCCCACCGACTTCATCCGACAGGTCAATGCCATCAACCCCGACCACAACGCGTGGGCCAGGCTCGAGCGCAGCGAGATCGACGTCGGCGAGTTCGACAGCTTGTTCGCGGAGGAGTCGGCTGCCCTCGGCCACCGCGTGCCCGGCGGCGCGGTGCTGGCGATGCTCGAGCACCATGTGCGCCCGCAGATGGTGGCCCTCCTCCAGCGTGTGAAAGCTGCCGGCTACAAGGTGGCATGCCTCACCAACAACGCTCCGAGTGCCTTGCGGTCAACCGAGACGCGAGCCGAACACGAGTCGGTGTTCGCGCTCTTCGACGCAGTGGTGGAGAGCAGCAAGGTGGGCGTGCGCAAGCCGGAGCTGCGCTTCTACCAGATGGCCTGCGAGATGCTCGGCGTGCGCCCTGACGAGTGTGTGTTCCTCGACGACCTGGGCGTGAACCTCAAGCCGGCGCGGGCGATGGGCATGGCCACCATCAAGGTCGTCTCCGCCGAGCAAGCGATCGCCGACCTCACCGCCCTGCTCGCGCTGCCCGACTGAACAACACGCCAGCGTCACAGACCGGCGAACGTGTCATCCATCAGATCGACGTGCTCCTGGTCGTGGATCGCCTTGCTGCCGGTGGCCGGGCTGCCACTGCCGATGCGGCTGGCCGGCCGCAGCGTGTAGCCCTGCTCTTTGATCTGCCAGAAGCGGGCCTCGACGAAGCGCCACGGGCCCATGTTGTCGGGCTCTTCCTGCAGCCACACCACGTCGCGCGCGTTGGGGTAGCCGGCCAGCACCTCGCGCATGCGATCGCCGGGGAACGGGTAGAGCTGCTCGACGCGCACCACCGCTACCGGCGCGCCACGACGATCGCGCTCGGCGAGTGCATCCCAGGCCACCTTGCCGCTGCAGAACACGACCCTGCGCACCGCCTCGCGAGCGGGCATCGAGGGGTCGTCGAGCACCTCCTCGAACGAACCGTCGGTGAGGTGGTCGACGGGCGACCGACTCTCCTTCATGCGCAGCGGAGCCTTGGGGGTGAACACCACCAGTGGCTTGCTCACGTCACGCCGCACCTGACGGCGCAACAGGTGGAACCACTGCGCGGCGGTGGTTGGGTTGCACACCTGGATGTTGTCCTCCGCGCACAGCGTGAGGAAGCGCTCGATGCGCGCCGAACTGTGCTCGGGCCCCTGCCCCTCGAACCCGTGCGGCAACAACAGCACCAGCCCGTTCTCCTGGCCCCACTTGTCCTCCGCGGCGACGAGGTACTGGTCGATGATGATCTGCGCGCCGTTGACGAAATCGCCGAACTGCGCCTCCCACATCACCAGCGCATCGCGACGCTCGTGGGCATAGCCGTATTCGAAGCCGAGCGCGGCATATTCGCTGAGCAGACTGTCGTACACCCAGAAGTTGGCCTGCGCCCCGGCGAGGGTGGCGAGGGGAATCCACACCTGCTCGGTCTCGTGGTCGACGAGGGCCGCGTGACGTTGGCTGAAGGTGCCCCGGCGGCTGTCCTCACCGGCCAGGCGCACGGCGGTTCCGTCGAGCACCAACGAGCCGAAGGCGAGCAACTCGGCGGTCGCCCAGTCGACCTCACCCTGCTCGTGGTAGGTGGCCGCGCGACCTTCGAACTGGCGCACAAGCTTGGGGTGCGCGGCGAAGCCTTCCGGATAGGTGGTGAGGTGGGCGAAGACCGCGTCGAGGGTGGCGCGGGGTACGCCCGTTGGCACATGCGGGCGCACGCCCATCGGCTTGGGCGGCTTGGCCACCTTCACAGCCTCCGGTGCCTCCGCGCGAGCCTGGTCGAGGGCCACCTGCAGCTTGCTCTGGAAGTCGGCCAGCGCGGTCTCGGCCTCCTCCACGGTTATGTCGCCGCGCTTCACCAGCGTCTCGACGTAGAGCTTGCGCACACTGCGCCGCTCGGCGATCGCCTTGTACATCAGCGGCTGGGTGTAGCTCGGGTCGTCACCCTCGTTGTGCCCGTGGCGGCGATAGCACACCATGTCGATCACCACGTCCTTGTGGAATCGCTGGCGATACTCGAAGGCCATCTGCGCCACACGCACGCAGGCTTCGGGGTCGTCACCGTTGACGTGGAAGATCGGAGCCTGCACGGTCTTGGCCACATCGCTGCAATAGTTGCTGCTGCGCGAGTGGAGTGGGCTGGTGGTGAACCCGATCTGGTTGTTGATGATCAGGTGAATCGTGCCCCCGACGCGATAGCCGGCGATGTCACTCATCGCCAGGCACTCGGCGACCACGCCCTGGCCGGCAAAGGCCGCGTCGCCGTGGATCAGGATTGGCAGCGAGCGGTATCCATACTTCGGCTCGAGTTGGTCCTGGACGGCACGCACCATGCCGAGCACGACCGGGTTGACAGCCTCGAGGTGGCTCGGGTTGGCGGCCAACTCGACTCTGATCGACTCACCCTGCGAGCCTGCGTACGAACCGATGGCACCGAGGTGGTACTTGACGTCGCCCGAGCCTTGCACCGAACCCGGATCGACGTGGCCCTCGAACTCCTTGAAGATCTGGTCGTAGCTCTTGCCGATCACATTGGCGAGCACGTTGAGCCGACCTCGGTGGGCCATCCCCAACACGGCCGAGTGCAGCCCCGCCTCAGCGGCCATCGACAACACCTGGTCGAGGATCGGGATCGCGCTCTCCGACCCCTCCAGGCCGAAGCGCTTGGTGCCCACGTACTTGGTGGCGAGAAACTTCTCGAAGGCCTCGGCCGCGTTGAGCCGCTCGAGCACCCGATGCTTGCGCTCCTTGGGCAGGTCGTACGCGACCCCTTCGACGTGCCCCTGGATCCAGCGCTGCTCGGCGGTGTCCTGGATGTGCATGTACTCGACGCCGATCGTACGGCAGTAGGCGTCGCGCAGCACGTCGAGCAACTCACCGAGAGTCTGCTTCTGCCGTCCGCCGACACCACCAACCAGGAACTCGCGGTCGAGATCCCAGATGGTGAGTCCGTAGGTGGCCGGATCGAGCTCGGGCGGCAGGCTCGGCAGCTTCCAGCGCAGCGGATCGAGGTCGGCGATCAGGTGGCCGCGCACGCGATGCACGCGGATGAGGGTGGCCACCTGCATCTGCTTGTGCAGCATGGCCTCCTCGCTGTTCACCGGACTGACGTCGTTGCGCCACTCGACCGCTGCGTACGGCACGTCGAGGGCACGGAACACGTCGTCGTAGAAGCCGTGATCGCCGAGCAGCAACTCGTGCACGCGCTTCAGGAACAGGCCGCTCTCGGCACCCTGCACGATGCGATGGTCGTAAGTGCTGGTGACGGTGACCACCTTGCTGACACCGAATGCTCCCAGCGCGCGCTGGTCGGCTCCCTGGAATTCGGCCGGGTAGTCGATGTTGCCGACGCCGACGATCACTCCCTGCCCGGGCATCAGCCGCGGCACGCTCTGCACCGTGCCGATGGTGCCCGGGTTGGTGAGCGTGATCGTCGCCCCCTGGAAATCGGCGACTGCCAGCTTGTTGGTCTTCACCTTGCGGATCAGGTCTTCGTAGGAAGCGAGGAAGCCGGCAAAGTCGAGCGTGTCGGCATCGCGTAGCACGGGCACCACCAGCGTGCGGCTGCCATCGTCCTTGGCGACGTCGACGGCCAACCCCATGTTGACGTGCGGGTTGCGCACCAGGCGCGGCTTGCCATCGACCCCGACCGCGTACGAGTTGTTCATCGCCGGCACTGCGTCGGCGATCGCGCGCACGATGGCATAGCCGATGAGATGGGTGAAGCTCACCTTGCCGAGGCCCGTTCTTGCCCGGTACCCGTTGATCATCGCCCGGTTGACCTCGAGCAGCTTGGCAGGCACGTTGCGGAAACTGGTGGCGGTGGGCACCGTCAAGCTGCGATCCATGTTGGCCGCGATCACCGCGCCGGCACCGCGGATCGGCTCGCCCGGCTCCTCGACGCCGCCATCGGCTGGGGCCGTGCGCGTCGGCGATGCGGTCTCAGCCCCAGCGGGCGCACTCGTGGCGGCCCGTGTTGCAGCGGTCGCCGTTGCAGCGGTCGCCGGGGCGGCCGGAGTGAGCGAGTGATAGTCGTCGAAGAACTCGCGCCACGCCGCGCTCACCGACAGCGGGTCGTCGCGGAACTGCTCGTACATCTCCTCCACGAGCCACGAGTTGGCACCGAAACCTGCGGCGGGTCGGTCGACAGCGGTCACGTCAGGCAGCGTACCCGCCACCCCCGCCGCGCCTGCCCCGCCCCCTCCCCGCTTCGCTGCCCACGTCCACCACCCCCTTTCTCACCCCCCGCCCCCACCACCTGAGCCCGAGCTCTGTGCGGTGGCGCAGACGGGGGGAGAGACGGGGGAGAGACGGGGGGAGAGGCGGGGGCGCGAGGGGCGCGAGACCGCGGACGAGGCCCGCGGGTCAGGCCGGGAAGAGCACCTCGGTGAGCACGAGGAACACGGCCCACAGACCGAAGGAGGCGATCAGCGGGTTGCGCACGCCGGGGCCGTCGTAAAGCACGTTGAGCCCCTTGTTGGCGGTGGTCTTCCACGGCAGCAGGCCGAGAGCGTTCAGTTCGAGGATGCCGATGACGACGAGGGCGACGATCCAGTAGGTGGCCAACTCGCCACCGGTGAGGATCGTGCCCGTGAGCGGGTTGTGTGCCTTGAACACCATGAAGAACAGCATCGTCACGGAGAAGATCGTGTTCTGTCGGCTGGCCATGAACGCCTTGCGCCCCGCAGCCGCGGCGTTGGGGTCGGCTTCACCACCGGCGAGCACATTGGCCGCATTGGCGAGCACGATCTTCTGGTTGCGCCAGATCACACCCCACACGTTGAGCAGCATGATCGTGCCGAGCAGGATGCCGGTGCTGATGCCCACGTTGCCCGCACCGCGACCCCAACTGATCTCCTCGCCGACGGCATCGACGCCCACCGAGTCGAAGTAGCCCGCGGTGATGCCCATGATCAACAGACCGGTGAGGAAGGTGAGCAGCGCAGACCAGCGGAACCACCACAACGCCTTGCGGGCCACCTTGTCGATGGCGATGTTGCGCGCCTTGGCCTCGTCGCCGTAGGCGGCGAAGGCCGGGGCCTGCACGAAGTTGAAGTAGTAGAGCAGCCCGATCCAGGCGATGCCGGCCAGCACGTGCAGCCAACGGAAGCCGAAGTTGCCCAGGCTCGCCCGGCTGAAGAATCCAACGTAATCTGCGAGCACTTTTCCGTACCCCTCCCTTGTGAAATAGGTGACCGTACGGTAGCACCACCGAGGGGATACGCGGTGAACTCGCCGTGTCCGGCGAGCCGCCGGGTCCGCCGGCCGCCCGGCTCAGGACTCGGGCAACGGATCCCAGCCCGAGCGACCAGCGTCGCTGACGTTGGCCGTCCACTGCCGCCCGTCCCACAGGCGCAACTGGTGGCGCCCGGTGGGGTCGGCGGCCCATTGCGCACCCGGATGCGGCGGCGGAACAGCACGGGCACCCGCCCGCGGATTGATCACGCACACCATCACCAACCCGGCACAAGGCAGCAAGCCCAGCAGCGCGCCGATCCACCATTCGAAGCCGCGAGCGTGGGCGATGAGCGCGCCCAGCCCGGGGCTGCCGACAAGGAACACCAGCCACACGATCCCCTCGGCCATGCCCAGACGATAAACGGCAGTAGCCTCCCCTGCCGACATGGCGCACGAATTCATCTACACCTGCTACAAGCTGGCGCGGCACTACCCACCCGACCGCACCGTGCTGGAGAACATCTCGCTGTCGTTCTACCCCGGCGCGAAGATCGGCGTGCTCGGGGCCAACGGCGCCGGCAAGAGCAGCCTGCTGAAGATCATGGCCGGCCTCGACGACGGCTACACCGGGCAGGCCCGCCTCACCCCCGGCTTCACCGTCGGATATCTCGCGCAGGAGCCACAACTCGACCCGGCCAAGGACGTGAAGGGCAACGTGATGGACGGCGTCGCCGCCGTGCAGGGCCTGATCGACCGCTACAACGAAGTGATGGCGATGTGGGGCGACCCCGACGCCGACTACGACAAGGTCGGCGCACTGCAGGCCGAGTTGGAGGACAAGATCGCGGCCGCCGACGCCTGGAGCCTGGAGCGCAACGTCGAGATCGCGATGGACGCGCTGCGCTGCCCCCCCGACGACGCCGACGTCAGCAAGTTGTCGGGCGGTGAGCGACGACGCGTCGCGCTGTGCCGCCTGCTGCTCAGCCACCCCGACCTGCTGCTGCTCGACGAACCCACCAACCACCTCGATGCCGAGAGCGTCGACTGGCTCGAGCGTTTCTTGCAGGAGTACGCGGGCACGGTGGTGGCCATCACCCACGACCGCTACTTCCTCGACAACGTCGCCAAGTGGATCCTCGAGCTCGACCGCGGCCGCGGCATTCCGTTCGAGGGCAACTATTCGTCGTGGCTCGAGCAGAAGCAGGAGCGCCTCGCCAAGGAGGAGAAGTCGAACGAGGCCCGCCGGCGCACTCTCGAGCGCGAGCTCGAGTGGGTGCGGATGGCCCCCAAGGCCCGCCAGGCCAAGGGCAAGGCGCGCCTCGCCGCCTACGACAAGTTGCAGGCCGAGGCGGAGGCCGCCGAGCGCGGACCAGACCGGCTGGAGATCACCATCCCCACCGGCCAACGGCTGGGCGACACGGTGATCGAGGTGCACGACCTGCGCAAGGGTTTCGGCGACCGGCTGCTGATCGAAGACCTGTCGTTCACTCTCCCCCGCGCCGGCATCGTCGGCATCATCGGCCCCAACGGCGCCGGCAAGACCACCTTGTTCAAGATGCTCACCGGGCAGGAGCCCGTGGATGGCGGCACGATCACCATCGGCGACACGGTGGAGTTGGCCTACGTCGACCAGAGTCGCGACACGCTGAACGCCGACGCCACCGTGTTCGAGGAGATCACCGGTGGTGTCGAGCAGATGAAGGTGGGCAACCGCGAGATCCACGGCCGTGCCTACTGTGCAAGTTTCAACTTCAAGGGCAGCGACCAGCAGAAGCGCGTCGGCGACCTGTCGGGCGGCGAGCGCAACCGTGTGCATCTGGCCAAGCTGCTCAAGAGCGGCGGCAACGTGCTGCTGCTCGACGAGCCCACCAACGATCTCGACGTCGACACCTTGCGTGCGCTCGAAACTGCGCTCGACAGCTTCCCCGGCTGCGCGGTGGTGATCAGCCACGACCGCTGGTTCCTCGATCGCATCGCCACCCACGTGCTGGCCTTCGAGGGCGACAGCCAGGTGCGTTGGTTCGAAGGCAACTTCAGCGAATACGAGGCCTGGCGGCACAAGGAGCTGGGCGCCTCCGCCGACCAGCCGCACCGCATCAAGTACAAGCCGCTGGCCCGCTGATGGCCCGACGCTGGATCCCCCGAGTGTGCGCGGCGACCTTCGTCGGCGGCATCGCGGGCATCATCGTCGCCAGCATCAACGGCAACAACGCGGGGGTGGTACTCACCATCGGCCTGGTGGTGGTGCTCGCCGCAGTGGCCCTGCTCACGCTCGGGGCGGTGGCGCCGAAGGGCACGATCGAAGCCTTCGACGACGCGGCTGCAGAGCGCCTGGAGCAGCAGGTTGCCGCCCTGGTGGCAGCAGGTGCCGACGAGGCCGAGGTGCGCGCGCTGGTGCGTGAAGCGATGCGCCTGGGCCGCCGGTGAGTGAGACCGACGCCGAACTGGCAGTGAGGTTGGCGATCGAGGCCGGGCAGTTGTTGGTGGCACTACGCGCCCAGCTGGCAGCCGAGGGGGCGGCGCCATGGCAGCTGATGGACAACGGCGACATGGCCAGTCACCGCTTCCTGCTCGACGCGCTGGGTAGCGCGCGGCCGCACGACGCAGTGTTGAGCGAGGAAGGCAGTGACGACCCGCGGCGATTTCAGCGCGACCGGGTGTGGATCGTCGACCCGCTCGACGGCACCAACGAGTTCGGTGAAGTGCGCCGCGCTGATTGGGCCGTGCACGTCGCGTTGTGGGACAGCGGCCGCCTGGCCGCCGGCGCGGTGAGCCTGCCGGCGATCAAGGCCGTGTTCGCCACCGAGCCTGCGCCCACCCTTGCCCCGCGCCGCCACGATCGCCCGCGGCTGGTCACCAGCCGCACACGCAACCCGTGGGCTGCAGTGCTGGTCGCCCAGGCGCTCGACTGCGACGCGATCCGGCTCGGGTCGGCAGGAGCGAAGGCGATGGCGGTGGTGATGGGCGATGCCGACATCTACGTGCACGACGGTGGCATGTACCAGTGGGACAGCGCAGCGCCGGCGGCAGTAGCCCTCGCCGCCGGGTTGCACGTCAGCCGCCTCGACGGATCGCCGCTGGTGTACAACGCGCGCGACCCATGGTTGCCCGACTTCTTGGTCTGCCGCACCGAGTTCGCATCCGAAGTGTTGGCCGCGCTGGCACGATGACTGTGACCGGTCACCTGGGCAGCTGCACCACTTGCACGAACTGATCACGGGGCAACACCCGCGCGGCGAAGGCCGCCAATTCGTCGGCACTGATCTCATCGGCGGCGGCGTCGCGGCCTTCGTAGAGTGCGAGCTTCTCCTCGTCGGGAATGGCCGTGACCAGCAAGTCGGCCAACTGTTCGTTGCTGAACAGCCTGTAGTCCTCCTGCACCGCGGCAAGTGCCGCGGCCATCTCCTCGTCGCTCGGTCCTGTGGTCGTCAGTTCGCGTAGGTCAGCGCGCAGCACATCGGCCAGTCTCTCCATATCGGCGGGCGCACCGCTGACGAAGACATAGGTCTCCACCAGCAGGTCGGGTGGTCGCGGCAGGTAGGTGGCCGCATAGGGTGAGTACGACGCGCCCAGCTCCTCGCGAATGTGTGTCGTCAGGCGGTTGGTGACCACCTGTGTGAGCAGGTCGGCGTACACCGATTCGTAGCGTGACCCATCGGCAGCAACAGAGAAGTAGAGCGACAACGAGGCGGTGTCACCCGCGCCTGACTTCACTGTCACGTCGGTTATCCCCGCGGGCATCGATGGTGCGCCCGGACCGAGATCGTCCTTGCCACCGTCACCCACCAGCGTCCCCAGATAGCGCCGAGCGAGGTCGACCACCTCGTCGGAGTCGAAGTCGCCGGAGAGGACGAACACCCAGTCGGAGGCATTGCTGAAACGATCACGGAATGCTCGCTCCACGGAAGCAAGGGTGATGGCGTCGATCTGCACTGCCGTGGGTATCAGCAAGTAGCGCTCGTCGCTGCCGTAGCGCGCTCGCACGAACGCGTCGTACGACGCGAAGTCGGGGTCGTTCAAGGGGTCGGCGATGTACGGTCGGTCGGTGTCGAGCACCGAGTCGAGCGCAGTCTGGGTGAAACGCGGTGCGGTGAAGTAGAGATGAATCAACTGCATCACCAGCTCGAGGTCGGCCGTTGCCGCGTCGCCGTAGATGCCTTCGTGGTTGGCAGTGAGGTATGGCTCGATGGCAAAGTCGGCGCTACCGAGCACGGTGTCGAGCTCCACCGCGTCGAGTTCGCCCACGCCACTCTGCATCGCGACCGCTGTCGAATAGCGCGCTGCCCACAAGCTGGCGTCGTCGACGGCTGAGAGACCTCCCGGACTCATCGCATCGATCACCACTCGCTCGCTGGTGATGTCGGTGCTGTTCAAGATCACGACCAGGCCGTTGGCGAACTCCAGCCGCTCGGAATCGAGCAGGAACTCGGGCCGAGTCAGGTGTGGCTCGCGCTCGGTCTCCTCCACTGGCTCGGGGGGGGTCATCAGCGCGTCGCCGACGTCGTCGTTGTCGGCACGCGGGGTGATGTCGTCGCGACCAGGCAGCGCATCGATGGCCGCGAGCAGCTCTTCCTCGGTGGGTACGTCGACGTCGAGCGGAACGGTCACCAGCAGATGGGGTGCGCTGGCCGCCAGCCACGCCTCAAAGGCGCGCTCCACATCAGCAGTCTCGATCGAGTCGTACATCGGCAAGAGTGCGTCGCGCAGCCACTCGCTGGGAGGCATCGGCGTGCCGACAAGGAAATGGCCGACGGCCTGGTCGGCGTAGTCGCCGTCGCCAACCGTGTCGGCACTCGCGACCAGCGAGTCGAGTTCGGTGCGGTATTGAGTGAGGACCCGCTGCATCTCGCGGTCTGTGAAGCCATAGCGTCGGGCGCGCTCGACCTCCACCAGCGCGGCGTCGATGGCAGCCTCGGTGTCGGCGCCGCTGGCATCCACATACAGCCCTGGCGCGGCGAGCGGGCGTACCGACGCGAAGCCCGCCACACCGGCCGACGCGAAGGATGCCGCGCCCCGCGACACGTCGTCGGCGAGGCGATTGCCGATGACATCGAACGCGATCCCCAGTGCGGTGCTGTCGAGCAGATCGGTGATGTCAGCGGCGATGCTGGACGGGCCGGGCAATCCGAGGGCAATCGAGGTGGTGACAACGTCGGGGTCGGAGAAGGCAGTGGCCTGCGCTTGGTCGAACTGGCCGAGTTGGAGCTGCGGACGCGGCACCGACCCGCCACGGGGCTCCATGGCCTCGAACCTGCCGCGCACCATCTGTTCGACCTTGTCGACATCGATGTCGCCCACCACGATCACTGCTGCGTTGTCAGGCCGGTACCACGTGTCGTAGAACTCGCGTAGCGGCACTGACGTCATCGACTTGATCGCGTCGTCGCTGCCGAGCGGCGAACGCCTTGCGTACTCGCTGACACCCAGGTACTGCTCTTCGATCGCGGCCCAGTAGCGGCCGTCGCTGCTCTGGCTCCGCACGCGCCACTCGTCGAGCACAACTCCACGCTCGGCCACCACCTCATCCTCGGCGATGGTCGCTGCGCCCATCCACTCCGCGAGCACATCGAGGCCGGTGCCGAGGTTGCCGGCATCGTCGAGTGGCACCGAGAGCTGGTACACGGTCTCGTCGTAGGAGGTGTAGGCGTTGACGTCCGCACCGAACTCCATCCCGAAGTTGCGTAGCACCCCGATCAGCTCGTTGGCCGGGAACCGCTCCGTGCCGTTGAACAGCATGTGTTCGAGGAAGTGGGCGACACCCGACTGCTCCGCTGTCTCGACACCCGAGCCGGCATCGATCACCAGACGCATCTCGGCGTTGTCGCCCGGTCGATCGTTGTGCCGCAGATAGACGACGAGTCCGTTGTCGAGCGTGACGATGCGGGTATCGGGGTCGACGGGAATCGCGCCCTCGACGACGATCGACCCCTGGTCGCGTCTGGCAACCTCGACCCCCGGCGCGGACGAGCAGGCGGCGAGCAGTGTTACACCCGCCACGAGGAGAGCCGTCACCCGCCGCCCTGTCGCACACCGCCCGGTCATGCCGGGAGCCTATGCGAGCAGATGCTCGGAGGTACAGCCCGCGGTGGGGATCGCGTTCAGCGCTGCGATCATGGCTGCTGTGCGTGACGACTGCCGCTGGGCCGCCTTCACCGACGACGGTCCGTGGACACTCGATCGCGACCAGATTCGCTGGTTGCCCCTGGCCCCCGAGTTGCGCGAGGCGGCGCGGGCCGATCTGCCCGAGCTGACCCGCGAGCGGCGCTGGCCGCCGGGGCCGCGGGTGGTGCGCGTCGTGCGCACCCTTGGTGGGGCCGTGCTCCCCTGGGTGTGGCGGGCGCGTCGTCGGCGCTATCGCGACCAACAGGCGTCACGGGCCGATCTGTCGGCACGCCTGCGCCGGGCGGCCGAGCGGCTCGGCCCCACCTACATCAAGCTCGGCCAGATCATCTCCAGCGGCGAGGGCGTGTTCCCACCGGAGTTGGTCGGCGAGTTCAAGAAGTGCCGCGACCAGGTGCCGGCCGAGCCGTTCGAGGCGGTGTGCAAGGTGGTGGAGGCCGATCTGGGGGCGCGGCTCGAAGACGTGTTCGCCGAGTTCTCCCCCACCC
>CAUJEE010000030.1 GCA_963169215.1 Actinomycetota bacterium | reverse complement strand
GCGTCATGATCGGCTTCTTCGTCGGCGGGGCAGCCGTGGGTGGCAGGTAGCCGGCGACCTCGTCCATGTACATCAGCGCGCGCAGGTCGGTGGTGCCGCTCTGTCCGCGCATCCACGTGACCAGCTTCGACAGCACGAGGGTGGTGACGAACTGGCGCTCCTGGTCGCTGAGGTGCGCAGTAGTGACGATCGCGCACCGCGGCCTACCGTCGGGTGTGCGCAGCATGGTGTCGATGTCGAGAGCCGGGCCGCTCATCCATGCCCCGAAGCTCGGCGACGCGAGCAGGCCGTTGAGGCGCATGGCGAATGCCTGGCGATCCTTCGGCGGGAAGAACTGGTCGAGTTCGAACACGCCCAGCTTGCGGATCGGCGGAGTCATCACCATGCCCACCAGCGTGGGCAGGTCGAGGTCGCGGCCCGCTTCCCACTCGTTGTGCACCAGGTTGCTGAGCAGGATGTGCTCGCGGCTGGAGAGTGGGTCGGCGTCGATGTCGACCAGGCCGAGCAGGCCGCTGACGAAGCCCTCGATCTCGTCGCCGACGATCTCCGCGTCGGCGCCCGTGGCCGGCGCCTGCAACGAGCCGACGATGTTCAGCCCGACCCCCGCCGACGAGCCGGGGGTGTACACGGTGAAGGTCGTCGCGGCGCGCAAAGCGGCGATGCGCTCGGGTGTGACACCCCAGTCGGCCAGGCCCTCTTTCCACGTCGTGGCCTGCGCGGCTGCGAAGTCGGCCACGCTCTGCCCAGCCTTGCTCGCGTCGCCTTCGTTCACCCACGGTTGGAAGTCGGCCGGGGCGAGGTCGGGGAAGGTGAGGCACAGGTTGGTGAGGTCGCCCTTGGGGTCGATCAGCAGCGTCGGGATGCCGGCGGTGAGCAACTCCTCCACCAGCACCACGCCGAGACCGGTCTTGCCCGACCCGGTCATGCCGACGATCACCCCGTGGGTGGTGAAGTCGCCGGTGGGCAGGGCGACACCCTTGTCGGTGCGCTTGTGCCTTGCGGGGTCGATCAACCCGCCGATGTTGAGCTCGGCCATCAGGCGAGGGTAGCCGGGGGAAGGCTGCTCGTGCCCGGCCCGGCGAGCGGAGGGCGGACCTGATCGGTAGCGCCGACAACCATTGCGGTTTGCTAGATTGTCGACCCATGCGTGCCCTGCGAGTTCTGTCCACTGCCGCCATCTGTTCGCTCTTCGCCGTTGCTCCGCAAGCGCTGGCTGCCGATCTGCGGCCACAGGGCGCCCCCCCGCCCGACATCGAGGTGCACTACCGCGTGCCCTTTGCCAACATCGTGTCCGGAACGCAGACCTTCGACCTCGGCACCACCACCGTGGGCACGCCGGTCACCTTCGACAACTTCGCCATCGGCGCGACCGACGGCCTGGACGATCTCTACCTCAGTTCGATCGACATGCCCATCGGCTTCACCCTCGTTGCCGGACCTGCTGTTCCGGGAACGATCCTGAGCGGGGCGGCGTGGCTGGCGCGGGTGCGCTGCGACGCGGGTTCTGTCGGCAGCTACTCGGGCAACATGGTGATCAACAGCGACGACCCCGACGAGGGTGCGTTCACGATCGCGCTCGAGTGCGAAGTGCAGGAGGAGTCGGCGCCGCCGACCGAGGCGACCGAGACCACCGATGACGGCTCGGGTGCGGGTCTGCCCGTCAATGGTTCCACGACCACTGGTCTCCTGCTGCTGGCCGTCGCGTTGGTGGTGGTGGGCGGCGGTACCGGCCTGCTCGCCCGACGTCGCGCCTGACGCGCTTCGACGCTCGTCACCAGCTGCCGCTGCGAGCTGGGCTAGCTTGCAGCGGTGCGCCTCTCCTCAACCATCGCCGGTCTCGCCCTTGCTGCATCGGTGATCGGCATGTGGCCCGGTGTCTCGGTTCACGCGGTCGGCTCACCGGTGCTGCGCGTCAGCTACTTCCCGAACCAGACGCTGGCCAACGGCGCAACGCTGAACCTCGGCACCGGCGACACGTTCTTCGTGCTCACCATTTACGTCCACAACGACGGTGATGCCCCGCTCCAGCTCGGGCCCGTCACCTTGCCGACCGGCATGAGCTTCGTGGTCGACCCGTCGACCGAGCTCCTTGCCCCTGGCGAGCTTGTTGCAGCATCGGTGGTGTGCGACGCCACCGCCAGCGGGCAACTGGTGATCCCCTCCAACGACCCCGCCGCCGACCCGTTCTCCGCCACTCTCAGCTGCTCACTCGACGGTACGGGCACACCCGCAATGGAGCTGACGGCCGAGGACGGCACCCCGATCGCCGCCGGCAGCGGTTCGCTCACCGTGGTGTCCGGCGAGAGCGCTCAGGTCATGATCTACAACCGCGGGGGAGGGTCGCGCACGATGCACATGAGTGGTGTCACCGCCGCACCGGGCGACCTGCTGTATGTGGCGGGAGCTTACGGCAACTACGGTTATGTGGCCTTCGGTGGCGCCCCCACCTCAAGCAGACTTGCGTGCGAGCACCAGCAGACAGGTGAGCCGCTGATGGGCGACTTCACCATCAGCGTCGAAGCCGAGGAAGTGTCGGGTTCGTACACGTTCACGCTGCGCTGCGTGGAGGCCGGCGGCCTCGTGCCCGCCGGCAGCGATGCCACCGGCCGAGGTGCGCTGCTGGCAGCGCTGCTGACCGCGCTTGGCACTGCCGGCGTGATCGTGGCCCGTCGGCGCCCCGCGCCGCGCTGAGGTCGCCGCGCGGCTTCAGCTCGGTGTGATGCGGTAGACGCAGCGCTGACCGCCGTCGAGCAGGTGCTGCTCACGCGCCACCGTGGCGTCGGGGCCCACCGCCTTGCGGAACAGCTCCAACTCCGCGCTGCACAGCGCGGCGCACGAATCCGCCGCATCGCGGATCGGGCAATGGTGCTCCACCAGCGTCATCGCGCCATCGACATCGCTGTCGATCGCCTCAGCCAGATAGCCCTCTGTATTGCGCACTTCGGCCAAGCGGTGCACCCTCTCGGTCAGCGTTGTCGCGCCGTCGAGGTGGGCGCGATAGACAGCCAGTTGCCGATCGGCGCGGGCCTTCACCACCTGGGTCAGCGCGTCGTCACCGAGTGTCGTGCGGATGGTGGTGATCAGGTCGACGGTGAGGTCGCGATGGCGATCGGCGAACAGCGACCCGGCCGATGCCGTCAGCCGCCAGTGCACCGGCGGGCGGCCGCGGCCGACGCTGGGGGCGACCAGCCGCTCGACCAGGCCGGCTGCTTCGAGTGCTTCCAGGTGCTGGCGGATGGCCGTGTCGGTGAGGCCGAACTCGACGGCGAGGCCGGGCGCGGTGGCCGAGTCGGCGCGCTTGAGTCGTTCGATGATCCGCCGCTTGGCGCCGGAAAGGTCGTGGGCGACATCGGCCATCACCAGCGAGCCTACCGATAATCGCAAGCAGCACCTTGGCAAACGGCGCCCCCGGCCCTCCCCCGAACTTGACGCGATATATCAGGCGCACTCCAGGGCGGGGAGATAGAGCGCGTCAACTTCGGGGTGGGGATGCTTAGGGGGAGAGGATGGGGGAGTGCGCGGGGCGGGAGAATACGATTCGGTCGTGAGCGACGAGAGCATCCGCACCGACTCTGGCATCGAGGTGAAGGCGCTGTACGACGCGTCCGACCTGGCCGGATGGGATCCGGCTGAGCGCCTCGGTGCCCCGGGCAAGCCGCCCTACACCCGCGGCGTGTACCCGACGATGTACCGCGGCAAGTTGTGGACGATGCGCCAGTACGCCGGCTTCGGCACCGCGGCCAGCACAAACGAGCGCTTCAAGTTCCTGCTTGCCGCCGGCCAGACCGGCTTGTCGTGCGCATTCGACCTACCCACACAGATGGGCTACGACAGCGACCACCCCCGCGCCGAGGGCGAGGTGGGCAAGGTGGGGGTGGCCATCGACAGCATGGCCGACATGCGTCAGCTGTTGGCCGGCCTGCCGCTCGACAAGGTCAGCACCAGCATGACCATCAACTCCACCGCGGCGATCCTGCTGTTGATGTACGAGTTGGTGGCCGACGAGCAAGGAGTTCCCGCCTCGGCGATCAGCGGCACGGTGCAGAACGACCTGCTCAAGGAGTACATCGCTCGCGGCACCTACGTGTATCCGCCCAAGCCGAGCATGCGGATCATCACCAACATCTTCGAGTACTGCTCGCACAACATCCCCAAGTGGAACACGATCAGCATCTCCGGGTACCACATCCGCGAGGCGGGAAGCACCGCCGTGCAGGAAATCGCGTTCACCATCGCCAATGGCATCGCCTACGTGGAGGCGGCCATCGCCGCTGGCCTCGACGTCGACTCGTTCGCGCCGCGCCTCAGCTTCTTCTGGAACGCGCACAACAACTTCTTCGAAGAGGTGGCCAAGTTCCGTGCATCGCGGCGCATCTGGTACCGACTGATGAGCGAGCGCTTCGGCGCGCAGAAGGAGAGCAGCAAACTGTTGCGCTTCCACACCCAGGTGGGTGGCAGCACGCTCACTGCGCAACAGCCGGAGAACAACATCGTGCGCGTCGCCGTGCAGAGCATGGCCGCGGTGATGGGTGGCACCCAGAGCTTGCACACCAACGGCTACGACGAGGCGCTCAGCCTGCCCACCGAGCGAGCGGCGCGCATCGCGCTGCGCACCCAGCAGATCATCGGCTACGAGAGCGGCGTCGCCGACACCCCCGACCCGTTGGCCGGTAGCTACTTCGTCGAGACGTTGACCGATGAGATCGAACAGCGGGTGTGGGACTACATCGCCCGCATCGACGAGATGGGTGGGGCGGTGGAGGCGATCGAGCGCGGCTTCCAGCAGGACGAGATCGAGCAGGCGGCCTACGACTATGCGAAGAGCATCGACGACGGCTCGCGGGTGATCGTCGGCCTCAACCGCTTCACCGTCGACGAGCCCGAGTTCGAAGTGCCGGTGGTCGACCCCGCGCTCGAGAGCACACAGCGCGCCAGCCTGGCCGCGTTCAAGGCCGATCGCGACATCACCTTGGTGCAGGCCCGCCTCGACGACGTGCGCGCCGCGGCTCGTGGCACACAGAACCTGCTTCCCCCGATGAAGGAGGCGCTGCGCGCCGACGCGACGCTCGGTGAGGTGAGTGACGCCCTGCGCGATGTGTTCGGCGTCTACCATCCGGCACGGTGAAACAGCGTGTTGCCCGCCAGTCGATGCCCTGCACAACGGGCCGGGAGCCGCGGCGCTGCCCGCGGGCCGTGGCGCTGATGGCCTTGACGACCTTGGCAGTGCTCTCCGCCTGCCACACCGAGGACACCGCCACCCAGATCTCGCTCGGAACCGTCGGCTCGGTCAACCTCCCCCCGGCCACCACCCTGCGTCCGGCGGTGGAGAACACCGAGGTCACCACCGACATCACGCCCAGCCTGCCCCCCGGGGTGTTGTTCGGCGGTGATCCGTGTTCGGCGTTGACCGCCACCGACTTCGCGCGGGTCGGCATCGACGGCGCCCCACCCGGCGAACTGGTCGACGCGCAATTGTTGTCGCCCGACACCTGCGGCTACTCGATCCTCTCCGGCCGCCGCGCGTTCGTGGTGGAGGTCGCCGCCCGCTCGCCGCAGGACTTCGCCCAGCCCGAGCAGTACGCCTCCGGGCAGGTCGTGCCGGTGGCCGGGATCGGGCTGGCGGCGGTCGCCTTCACCCGCCCGGACGGCACGCATGTGGTGATGGTGCAGGTCGACAACGGCTACTTCTGGGTGCGTTCCCCCGATGGCGACAGCGCGGCCGAGTTCGCCACCCGCGCCGTCGACAACGCCTGATCGCACCGACGGGGGCGCGGCTCTGCGCGGTCAGAGCGTGTTCAACTGCACCGCCGGCCGCTGCGGGGTGACGGCAGTGTCAGCCTGCCAACCGAGGTAGATGATGGCCACGATCTGCGTGTCGGCAGTGAACCCGCACAACTCGGCCGCCACCTCGTTGGCCCCTTTCGGGCAGCTCGACCAGTAGCTCGCCAGCCCTGCCGCGGTTGCGCCGAGGAGGATGTTCTGCACGCCTGCCGCCACTGCGTCGCGGTTCTCGGCTGTGCGCAGCGTGCTGTCGCCCCCGGCCGAGCCGACCACCAGCAGCGCGGGCGTGCGCAGGTACTTGCGCCTGGTCTTGGCCACCTTCTCCGCTTCCTCACCGCGAGCCGCCAAGGTGTCGGCGATGCGGTTGCCGAACGCCTCGCGGCCGGTGGTGACCAGGCAGAAGCGCCACGGCCAGGTGCGCTTGTGGTTCGGCGCCCATTGCGCCAACGCGCACAACTGCTCCACCAACTCGCCGGGCACTTCCCGGTCGGCCTGCACCTGCATGTTCGTGCGTCGCGCCCTCACCAGTGCGGCGAAGTCATCGAGGGTCACTCCGAGTACCTCTCGATGTGGCCGACCACCAGATCGACCCAGCGCGGCCACAGTTGTGGCGGATAGTCGTGGCCCATGCCCTCGATCACCTCGAAGCGCGCGCCAGGGATCAGCTCGGCGGTGCGCTGCCCGCCGATGGCATCGATCAGTCTGTCCTTGTCGCCGTGAATCACCAGTGTCGGCACGGTGACGTGGCGCAGGCGCTCTGCCCGCGGTTCGCTGGCCATCACCGCCAGGTACTGGCGTGTCGGCCCACTCGGATGGAAGCAGCGATCGAAGGCGCGCTCGGCATCGCGCCGCCAGCGAGCCTCGTCGGCGAACTCGGGGCTGCCCCACTCGCGCAACCCGTCGATCCACTGCTGGATGTACCCTTCGCGGTCGTGCGCAGGTGGTGCAAGCAGCAGCTCTGCGGCCTGGCGGGTGCTGCGTTGGAACTCGGGCTCGCCGGTGGTGCTCATCACCGAGGTCATCGTGATCAGGCGGTGTGGGTGCTCGATCGCCATTGTCTGCGCGATCGTGCCCCCCATCGACAGGCCCATCACGTGGGCGCGCTTCACTTGCAGCGCGTCGAGCACGACCATCCCGTCAGCGGCCATGTCGCTGATCGTGTAGGCCGCCCCGTGCGGGCCTGTGGGCCACTCGTCGAACTTGGTGCTCAAGCCAACGTCGCGGTTGTCGAAGCGGACGACGTGCAAGCCACGGTCGGCGAACATCGCGCACCAGTCGTCGTGGAAATTGATGCACTGACTGCCGAGACCGTTCACCAGCAACAGGCACGGGTCGTCGACGTGCCCGAAGGTGTCGTAGTAGATGCTCACATGGTCGTGCTCGGCGAACGGCACGTCAGTCACCCGCTGACAACAACTCGTCGCGCAGCTCGCGCTTCAAGAACTTGCCGTTCGCGTTGCGCGGCAGCGGCTCGTCGCGGAACCACACCCTGGCCGGGATCTTGTGCTTGGCGATGCTCGCCGCGAGGAAGTGGGTGAGCTCGTCATGGGTGAGGGTGGCCCCGGGGCGCAGCACGATCGCCGCGGCGACATCCTCGCCGAGGCGCTCGTCGGGGATCGCGAACACCGCCGCCTCCGCCACCGCGTCGTGATGGTAGATCGCGGTCTCCACCTCGCCGCAGAACACGTTCTCGCCGCCGCGGTTCACCATGTCCTTGGCCCGATCGACGAGATGGACGAAGCCGTCGGCATCGATGCGGGCGATGTCGCCGGTGTTCAGCCAGCCGTCGCGGATCGCGTCGTGGGTGGCCTCCGGACGGTTGAGATAGCCCTTGATCACCACCGCCCCGCGCACGCACAACACGCCCAGCGCGTCGGGGCTGGGGGCTATGTCGTTGCCCGCCTCGTCGATCAGCTTGGCTTCCAGCGTGGGCACCAGCGGCCCGCACGAGTCGGGCTTGGCGATGAACCAGCGCGCCGAGTTGGCGGTGATGATGCCGCAGGTCTCGGTCATGCCATAGCCGGTGGTCGGCTGGCCGCCTTTCAGTGCGCCCGCGATCTTGCCCACCAGATCGGGCTGCAGCGCTGCTCCGCCGCCGCCCATGCCCTGCAGCGAACTGGTGTCGCGGGTGGCCCAGTCGGGGTGCAGCAGCAGCTCGCGACTCATCGTCGGCACTCCCGAGAAGTTGGTGACCCGCTCACGCTCGATCAGCTCGAGCGCCCGGCCGGCGTCCCACTTGTACATCAGCACCACCCGCCCGCCGGTGACCGTGGCCGGGTGGAGCAAACAGTTGCAGGCAGTGACGTGGAACAGCGGGGTAGGCGCCATGATCACCGACTGGGCGCCGGCGACGGGTGGCGTGGCGGGGGGCACGGGGGGCGTGATGTCGCCGGCGGCGATCGCCTTCTGCTCGGCGACGGCGCTGGCCAGGGTCATCACCACGATGTTCATCACGTTGGCCACCGAACCGCGGTGGGTGAGCTGCGCCCCCTTGGGGAAGCCGGTGGTGCCCGACGTGTAGAAGATCGTCGCGTCGTCGTCGGGGTCGATCTCGATCGGCGGCAGGCTGCCCGGATCGGCGGCGGCGATGACCTCGCTCCACGGCGTGCCCGGCCGCTCGGAGCGGACGCTGATGATGTGCATCGGGCGCTGCTCGGGCATGTGCAACAGGCGTTCGAGGCGTTCGTCGTCGGCGATCAGCACCTTCGGCTCGCTGTCGTTGATCGCGTACTCCATCTCCGGCGCCGTCCTCCACGCGTTCATGCCCACCGCGGCGGCGTTGATCGACACGCAGGCCCAGTAGGAGATCACCCACTCGGGGTAGTTGCGCATCGCGATCGCGACCCGGTCGTGGGGCTGGACGCCGTGGGCGACGAGGTGTGCCGCCAGCTTGCGCACCATCGCGTGCACCTCGGCGTAGGTGTAGCGCTCGTCCTCGAAGACGAGGTACTCCCTGTCGCCGAAGCCGGCCGAGTTCTCCCAGACCTCGCGCATGTGCGCGGGTGCGGTGGCGAACACCTTCATCGGCGCGCCGCGTACCACCTCGGTGGTGACGGCGAAGGGGCTACCGGGGGCTTCGAGCTCGGTGCGGGCGGCGTGGTAGTGGTGGATCACGGCGCCGATCATTGCCGATCGGACGCTCCCGCCGCCACGTCGGGCGGCTCGGGTGATGGCGCTACCGTGGCGGTCATGGAGCGGCTGCGTGTCGGGGTGGATGGGGCGACGCGCTGCTGGTGGTGCGGGGACGACCCGCTCTACGTGCGCTATCACGACGACGAGTGGGGTCACCCGGTGGTCGACGACCTGCGGCTGTTCGAGAAGCTGTGCCTGGAGGGTTTTCAAGCGGGGCTGTCGTGGATCACCATCCTGCGCAAACGCGAGGCCTTCCGCGCGGCGTTCGCGGGGTTCGACATTGCTGCCGTCGCGAGCTTCGAGGAGGCCGACGTCGCCCGCCTCCTGGCGGATGCCGGCATCGTGCGCCACCGCGGCAAGATCGAGAGCACCATCGACAACGCCCGCCGGGCGCTGGAGTTGATCGAGCAGTTCGGTTCGCTGGCCGCGTTCGTGCAGCGCTTCCGCCCCGAGGTGCACGAGCGACCCACGCTCACCAGCGCGTTCCAATCGACTTCACCGGAATCGATCGCCCTGTCGAAAGAGCTCAAGCGGCGCGGGTGGAGCTTCGTCGGGCCCACCACCATGTACGCATTCATGCAGGCGATGGGCTTGGTGAACGACCATCTGGTCGGTTGTGAACGAACGCCATGAATCTGAGTGGTCACGGCTCGAGGTGGCCGGCTCGATCTGGTCAGGCCTGGTAGCGGAAGCCGGGGGCGGGGCTGACCAGAACGCGAGGCGGGAAGATCGCTTCCCAGAAGCCGACCCAGAAGCAGACTCAGAGGCCGATGGGGGCGGGCGAAAACGCGAAGCGCCCCGGGCGGCGCTGCTGGGCCGAAGCCTCGCGCACCTCCCGGGGCGACTCCTGGGTCGGAGGGGATCCACCTGTCGTCGATCTTCGGGCGTTAACCTTCTCTTCGACTCAAGTCATCGCCCGTCGGTTGCCTCCGGCGGGCGATCGATTTTTTCACCAGGCCCTGTGACGTCAGCGTCCCGACGCCGGATTCCTGGACCAAGACCACCGCGGGTTGCCCCGCACCGGCCACCGACCCGCCACCCGCTTCCACCGGTGCCCCGGCTTCCACGAATGCCTCGTCGGCGCCGCTTCCGTGCTCCGGGCGTGCACGCCCTCGGCCCTTCTGTCGGCTCGTCTCGGATCTTCCTCCTACCGGCTCCGCTTCCACCGCCCTGGCCCGGTTGGCCGCCGGTTCGTCCCTGCCCCCATTGCTGGCGGCCGGTCTTCCCCGACACCTTTCCTCGGACCCGGATGGCGTGCGCTGTCCGGTACGGAGCACACTCTGCAACGGCCGTTTACCCTGGTCAAGAGGCAATTTCGGTGCTCACAGGGTTATCCACCGAGATGTGTTGTTAGTCACAGGATTTCTTGCTTCGTCCACCGCGTAGTCACAGCTTGTTCACAGGCGACGCGTTGACGGTGGGCGATGCACACGGTTGAATGGCGGGGTGATGCAGGCACTGAACTCCGCCACCATCATCATCATTCGTTAGCGCATGTCGGCCTCCGCCGATGTGCGCTCAGAGCCGCCCCACCGGGCGGCTCTTTCGTTTCCCCTACACAATGCACCACACCGCCCCCATGACCCCCGCCCCATGACCCCGCCGAGCAGGAGCACACGATGAACCAGCAGGCAAGCAACCCCAGTGCACCCAACCCGAGGGCCGGCATCATCGGCGGCACCGCCGGCATCACCGCGTCGCTCGCCGGCGTGCAGGTGGAGGTGTTCGACACCACGCTGCGTGACGGCCTGCAGGTGGAGGGCGTGTCGGCTTCGGTCGACGACAAGTTGCGCATTGCCGAGCAGCTCGACTTCCTCGGGGTGCAGTTCATCGAGGGCGGCTGGCCGGGCGCCAACCCGAAGGACATCGAGTTCTTCGCCCGCGCCGCCGTCGACCTGCGGCCGCGCCACTCGACACTGGTGGCCTTCGGTAGCACCCGCCGCCCGCGGGGCAAGGTCGACGACGACGCCACTCTGCGCCACTTGCTCGAGGCCGACACCGCCGCGGTGTGCATCGTGGCCAAGAGCTGGGACTACCACGTCACCGAGGCACTGCAGACCACGCTCGACGAGGGCGCGGCGATGATCGCCGATTCGGTGGCCTTCCTCGCCGCCGCCGGGCGAACTGTGTTGGTCGACATGGAGCACTTCTTCGACGGCTACAAGCACAACCCCGAGTTCGCCATGCGCGCTCTGGAAGCAGCAGTGGTGAAAGGTGCGAGTCACGTCGTGCTGTGCGACACCAACGGTGGTTCGCTGCCCCACGAGGTGGCGGCGGTGGTCGCCGACGTGCACCGACACGTGGGCGGCGATGTCACCATCGGCATCCACTGCCACGACGACACCGGATGCGCGGTGGCCAACTCGATGGCTGCGGTACTGGCCGGCGCCCGTCACGTGCAGGGCACGCTCAACGGCCTCGGCGAGCGCACCGGCAACTGCAATCTCACCACCATGATCCCCAACCTCGAGCTCAAGCTCGGAGCCCGCTGCCTGCCCGAAGGCCACTTGGTGCGGCTCACCGCGGTCAGCCACCACGTAGCCGAGGTGCTCAACCGGCCGCTCGACCCGCAGCAGCCCTATGTCGGGGCCTCGGCGTTTGCGCACAAGGCTGGCCTGCACGTGAGTGCCATCGCCCGCGCCCGCGATGCGTATGAACACGTCGACCCCGAGCAGGTGGGCAACGGCACGCGTTTCGTGGTGAGCGAGATGGCCGGGCGGGCGACGATCCAGATGAAGGCTGACGAACTGGGCCTGGCAATGGACGGGCCGGCGGTGAACCAGGTGATAGACGACCTCAAGCGACTCGAGCACGAGGGCTATCACTTCGAGGCCGCCGACGCGTCGCTGGAGCTATTGATGCGCCGTGCTGCCGGTTGGGAGCAGGACTCGTTCAAGGTGGAGAGCATGCGCGTGATCACCGACGAGCTGCCCAACGGCGACTTCACCACCGAAGCGACGGTGAAGGTGTGGGTGGGCGCAGGTGCCGACGCGATGCGCCACGTGCACACCGCCGAGGGCAACGGACCGGTGAACGCGATCGACAAGGCCTTGCGGGCCTCGCTCGGCGCGGCCTTCCCCGAACTCGACAAGGTGCATCTCACCGACTACAAGGTGCGCATCCTCGACGGCTCGTCGGCCACCGGCGCAGTCACCCGCGTGTTGATCGATTTCACCAACGGCGAGCGCACCTGGACCACGATCGGCGTGTCGGGCAACATCATCGAGGCGTCGTGGCGGGCGCTCGAGGAAGGTCTCGTCTACGGACTGCTGCATCCGGTGGGTTGAGTGGCAAACTGGCGGTGTCATGGCAGCCCCCCGCTTCGCACCGACGCCGGTGATCGATACCGCCCGCGTCTATTCGTCACCAGCCGTCGTTCCCAGCTGCTGGCAACCAAACCGCCCGGGCGACCTCGAAGGCTTTCAGCCCGAGGGTGAGGGCCTCGGCTATCAGGGTCCCAACCAGGGTTATGCGCTGAAGCTGGCCAGCATCTTTCGCGAGCGCTTGCACCTGCAACCCGGTGAACACGCTGACGACGCGATCGGGGGTTGCTTCGGCATCGCCTTGCGCCGCGCTTCGATGTTCGGCCGCGCGCCGGTGGTGCACGACCTCACAGTCGCCTTCACCATCTGGGGCTACCTCACCGCGGAAGTGCCTCACGACTTGCTGCGCCTGCGCAGCAAGCTGTTCGAGGGCCTCGGCCACGGACACCATTACGTCGAGGCCCGCACCTTGGCGCACTCGGTGCCGGAGGCCACGCTGCGTATGACCCCGAGCTCGGTGGCGGCCGCGTTCCCCGCGCGCTGGCGCGAGCTGCTCGGGCGCTGAACTGCACTGCTGTCGCTGAACCAGGTCGTTGAGCTGGACTGCTGGCAGCTCAGACGCGGGGCGCCACCGCCACGCTGATCGCCACGAACTGCAGCGCGGCGGCGACGACGGTGAGCGCGTGGAACACCTCGTGGAACCCGAACACCCGCGGCCACGGATCGGGCCACCGCGCGGCCAGTGCCGCCGCACCGATCGTGTAGCACGCGCCGCCGAGCAGGATCAGCCAGAAGGCGCCAGCACCGAGCTCTTGCCACAGTTGTGGGAAGACGACCACCGCCACCCAACTGACGATGATGTAGCTCGAACCGCGCAGGTGGCGCGGTACGCGCGGCAGCCACTGCAGCAGCATCCCGATCGCCGCGCCGCCCCACACACAGCCGAGCACCAACCAACGCGACGTGCCGCGCAGGCAGGCCCAGGCGATCGGCGTGTAGCCGCCGGCGATGGCGAGGAAGATCGCCGAGCGGTCGAAGCGTTGCAGCAGCGCCTTGGCCCGCGGCTGCCAGCGCCCGCGGTGATACAGCGCCGACACGCCGAACATCGCACCAGTGCCGGCGACATAGACGGTGAGCGCGAGGCTGCCCCATGCGGTGGCGTCGGACGCGATGATCATCGCCACGCCGCACGCCAGCCACAGCGGGAAGCTCACCAGGTGCGCCCAGCCGCGCAACAGGGGCCGCGGTCCGGTGTCGGGGACGAGCACGTGCGACATGGCGCCAGGGTAGTCGGGGGCGGCTGCGACTCGGCGGCGCGCCTCGCCTCGGGGACGTGCCAGGCGCGGCGCTCTCGTCAGGCGCTCTGACCGTGACGCCCGGCACCCGACACGAACCGGGCCGCGCCCTCCAGCGTCTCGCCGCTCATGATCGTCTCCAGGCCCAGTTCGGTCTCGCGGGCAAGTGCCGCGGGAAGGTCGAGATCCCACTGGTCGTAGCTGCTGCGCCGGTCGCGGCGCATGCAGCCCTGGGGCAGGGCGGCGATCTCGTGGGCGAGGACGATTGCGGCGGCGAGGGCCTCGCCGGGCGC
>CAUJEE010000029.1 GCA_963169215.1 Actinomycetota bacterium | reverse complement strand
CGTCGTCGTCGCCACCCCGGCCGGTGTGCCGTGCGTAGGCGACGCGCCCGAGGTCGTCGAGCAAGTCGTCGGCCTTGCGCTTGTCCTTGATGTCCTCGGCCTTCTCCTTGGCCGCGGCGCTGAGTTGTTGGGCCTTTTCTTTGGCTTTGTCGAGGAAGCTGCTCATGGGTGTAGTTCTACTCCATCGGGGAGGGGCTACGTTCATCGCATGAGTGCGATCCGGGTGGGAGTGGTCGGTGCAGGGGGGAAGATGGGCTCTGCCGTGTGCACGGCGGTGGCCGCCGATCCGCACCTCGAGCTGGCCGCAGCCGTCGACCCGCACGCCGTCGGACAGGAACGTGAAGGCGTCACCATCGCCGCCGAGCTGCGGGCGTTGGTCGACGCCGAGTGCAGCGTCGCGGTCGACTTCACTGTCGCCGACGCGGCGCGCATTACCCTGCCGTTCCTGGCGATGCACGGCATCCACGCGGTGGTGGGCACGACCGGATTCACCGACGACGACATCGCCCGCTTCCGCGGCGACTTCAGCGGCAGCAACTGCCTGATCACCGCCAACTTCGCGATCAGCGCGGTGCTGATGATGCGCTTTGCCGAACTGGCCGCGCCATGGTTCGACACGGCCGAGATCATCGAGTTGCACCACGACCACAAGATCGACGCGCCGTCGGGTACCGCGGTCACCACCGCCGACCGGATGGCAGCAGCCCGCGGCGGCGACTGGGCCCCCGATCCCACGCAGCATGAAGTGGTCGCGGGTGCGCGGGGAGCGTCGGCGGCCGGCGGTCTGCATGTGCACTCGGTGCGCATGCGGGGCATGGTGGCCCACCAAGAGGTGATCCTCGGCGCACAGGGCCAGACGCTCACCATCCGCCAGGACAGCTACGACCGCCTCAGCTACATGCCGGGAGTGCTGCTCGCCTGCAGGCGCATCCACCAGTTCCCCGGCCTGACCGTGGGCCTCGAACCCTTCCTGGATCTGTAGCGCCGGACGCCGCCCGGCTTCTGGGAAGCGATCGTCCCATTTCGGCTTCTGGGAAGGATGGTTCCCGGACACCGGGAACAGGGCTTCGCAGTTCGTGCGGTGGAGGGTGGCCCGGCCTGCACAGCGGTCAGCCCTGGCGGGCGATCAGTTGCAGGGGCAGGCTCAGCCGAGGGCAGCGATGGCGGCTTCGTAGTTCGGCTCGTCGCCGATGCTGTCGGTGATGTGGGTGTAGATCACCTTGCCGTCCGGGTCGATCACCACCACCGCGCGGGCCATCAGCGCGGCCAGGCGACCATCGGCCATCTTCACCCCGTAGTCGTCACCGAAGGTGCTGCGAAAGGTGCTGGCGGTGGTGACGTTCTCGATGCCTTCGGCGCCGCAGAAGCGCTTGAGCGCGAACGGCAGGTCGGCCGACACGCACACGACCGCGGTGTCGGCGAGGCCAGCCGCCAACTCGTTGAACTTGCGGGTGCTCGTGGCGCACACGCCGGTGTCGATCGACGGGAAGATGTTGAGGATCACCCGCTTGCCGGCCAGGCCGGCGAGAGTGACCTCGGCCATCTCCGCGGAGACGAGGCTGAAGGCGGGGGCTTGCGAGCCGACGGCGGGGAGTTCGCCGACGGTGTTGACGGGATTGCCGCCGAGGGTGGTGGTTGCCATAGCTGTAAAGGCTACCTATCAATTCGCCCGGACAAACCGGCCGCCTCGCCCGCCCACACCGCCCGGCGGTTCAGCGGCCGCGTAGGTTGCGCACGTTGGCGAGCACGACGACGACGATCGACCCGGCGAGGAACCACCACTGGTAGCGATCGACGAAGCGCAGCACCGAGTTGAGCTGCGACTCGAACTGCTTGGCCAACCACCACAGCAGCGCCAGCCGAGCGGCGAGGCCGACCAACGCCAGCGGCAGCAGGCGCTTCCACGAGCTGCGCGCCGCGCCGCTCAGCACCCACACGATGTTGCTGCCGACGAAGAACGGCACGACGAACCACTCCGCGTCGTCGAACGCCTTCTCGAACTTGCTCACCTGCTCTTGCTGCATGCCGAGGAAGCGCCAGAACCAGCGCAGCGCTTGGTCGCCGTAGGCCCGCCCGATCATGTGGCAGACGAGGGCCGCGGCTCCGATGCGCGCGGTGGCGATGAGGCACCACTGCCACAGTGGTAGTCCGGTGGGAACGACCGCGACCAGGAAGCGGTTGCGCGAAGACAGCCACAACAACCCGGCCGGGTGCGAGTCGTGCATCGTCGCCCAAGAAGCGGCGGCGATGTTGGTGCACACCACCAAGACGACGAACAGCACCAGCCAGATCGGTCCGCTTCGAGCCGTCGGCGCGGGGGCGGGCAGGCTAACGTCCTCGGCGGTCACGGGACAGGAGGGTAACTTGCGCACGATCAAGGTTGCGGCCGCGACGGCATTGCTGGTGCTGGCGACGGCTTGCGGAGACGACTCCGGCGATGATGCCGCGGGTGACGGCGAGGGTGGTGCGGCGGCGACGTCGGCCCCGGCGGTGACTGAGCCGGCGGTCACCTATCCACCCAACGGCGAGGTGGCCGAGGTGCTGTCGATCGACAACACCTTCCTGCCCGGCGTGCTGACAGTCGCCGCCGGCACCGAGGTGAAATTCGTCAACAACGGGCGCAACGACCACAACGTCGTGCCCGAGGGCGACCTCGACGTGAGCACCTGGGGTGTGCTCGAGGACGGCTTCCACCAAGGTGACACCTATTCGTACGTTTTCACCACTCCGGGCACTTATGTGTACTACTGCACCATCCATGGCACCTCGACTGTTGGTATGTTCGGTTCCGTCGTGGTGACCGAGCCATGACCGTCAATGCCATGACCATCAATGCCATGACCATCAATGCCATGACCATCAATGGGGGAGAACATCAGATGACACGCAAGATCCTCGCTGCGGCCACGGCCGTCGCCTTCCTGCTCGCTGCTTGCAGCGACGACGAGGAAGGCGGCTCGTCAGGCACCGAGAGCACCGCTGCCGGCACGTCGGCCACGGACGCACCCGAAACCACGGCCGCCGAGGCGGAGAACGTGCGGCAGGTGCCCGACGAGTACGACACGATCCAGGCCGCGGTCGATGCCAGCGCGCCCGGCGATCTTGTGCTGGTCGGCCCCGGAACCTACAACGAAGCAGTGCAGGTCGCCACCGACGACCTCACCATTCGCGGGCTCGATCGCAACGAGGTGATCCTCGATGGCAACTTCGAGCTCGACAACGGCATCCGCGTGCTCGGCGCCAACCACGTCGCGGTCGAGAACATGACCGCGATGAACTACACCAAGAACGGTTTCTTCTGGACCGGCGTCGACGGCTATCGCGGCTCGTACCTCACCGCCTACCGCACCGGCGACTACGGCGTTTACGCGTTCGATTCGATCAACGGCCAGATCGACCACATCTACGCCGCCGGCAGCCCCGACGCGGGTGTGTACATCGGCGAGTGCTACCCGTGCAACGCAGTGGTCTCCGACGTGGTCAGTGAGTACAACGGGCTCGGCTACTCGGGCACCAACTCGGGTGGCAACCTGCTGATCGTCAACTCGACCTGGCGCTACAACCGGGCCGGCATCGTGCCCAACAGCGGCAGCTACGAGCTGTGCTACCCCGAGCGCGAGACCACCATCGTGGGCAACATCGTGCACGGCAACAACAACGGCGAGACGCCGGCCATCGACGTCGCGCTGCTGGCCATGGGCAACGGCATCGTCGTCCCCGGCGGTGTGCTCAACACCATCGAGCGCAACCTGGTGTACGACCACGACAAGGGTGGCATCTCGCTGGTGCCGTTCCCCGAGGAAGACCCCAACGACGCGATCCCGGGTGAGGACGAGTGGACGGTGAGCTGCGAGGAAGCCAAGCAGCAGATGCCTGTCGATCCGGGCGACCTGGTCATCTGGGAGTCGATGCGCAACCGTGTCGTGGGCAACGTTCTGGAGGACAACCGCCACGCCGACCTGCTCGTCGCCGCGGTCACCGTCGACGCCAGCACGCTCGGCCACTGCTTCGCCGACAACACCTTCACCACCAGCGCGCCGAACAACATCGAGACGCTGGCGCCGTGCACCGCTGATGGTGTTGGCGTGGGCAGCGGCGACTGGGCCGACGGCAAGTACGACATTCTCTCCTGGTTGGGTGAGGAGCACCCGCCGTCGGTCGACTGGAAGACCGCGACGCTGCCCGAACTGCAGCCGCAGGAGAACATGCCCGACGCGGCCACCGCTCCTGCCCGGCCGGCCAACGACGTGCCGATGCAGGTCGACCTCGCATCGATCGTCGTGCCCACCAAGCCGGCCGGTTGAGATGAGCACCAGGTGGTGGGCGGCGGCCTGCGTGGTGCTTGCCACCGCCGGGTGCACAAACGACAAGGGTGGGGGGGAGCAGGCGATCGTCCTGCATCCCCCCACCGACGTCACCTCTCTCGGGCAGCCCGATCACCCGATCGCCGGCCCGCAGGGCGCGGTGCCCCAGTTCGTGGTCGAGTGCGCCTATAGCCATGCCGCGCCCGACGACCCGATCGTCGCCCCGGGTGAATTCGGCGCCGCGCACCTGCATGCGTTCTTCGGCAATACCACCACCGACGCGAACAGCACTATCGACTCGTTGTTCGCCGGCGACACCACCTGCGACCAGCGCGCCGACCTGGCCGCCTACTGGGCACCGGCGCTGCTGCGCGGCGCGGAGGTGCTGCGCCCGGTGAAGAGCACGGCCTACTACCGCCCCGGTATCGACGTCGATCCCAAGTCGGTGCAGCCCTATCCCAAGGGACTGGTGATGATCGCCGGCAACGCCGCGGCGGAAGAGCCCCAACCGTTGTCGATCGTCGCCTGGGGTTGTGGCACGGGCATCGCCCGCGCGGTCGAGCCGCCCGAATGCGCCCAGGATCGCAACCTGCGCCTGATCGTCACCTTTCCCGACTGCTGGGACGGGGACAACCTCGACAGCCCGAGCCACAAGTCGCACATCGCCTACAGCTCCGGAGGCGATTGCCCCGAGGGCTACCCGGTGCCGATCCCACAACTGCAATTCAGCGTCGAATACCCGGTGTGGGGTGCTACCGACGACCTGATGCTGTCGAGCGGTGGACTGCTCACCGGTCACGCCGACTTCATGAACGCATGGACACCCGAGCGGATGCAGATGGAGGTCGAGCTGTGCCTGCACCGCGAGGTGGTGTGCGGCATTGCCAGTGGGCGCACGAGCGGCTGACATGAGGCGAGTCGTTTCCGCCGTGGTCGCTGCCGCCTTCGCGCTGTTGGCCGCGTGCAGCGACGACGATGAGGGCGGCGGTGGCGCGACGCCTACCACAGACGGCGCGGCGACAACCGAGAGCACCCCGACCACGTCTGACACGTCGGTGTCGACATCGACCGCCGACGGCGAGTGGGCGACCCTGCGCGTGCCCGACGACCACCCCACGATCCAAGCCGCGGTCGACGCTGCCCAGCCTGGCGATCTGGTGTTGATCGCGCCGGGCACCTACCGCGAAGCGGTGCAGGTGACCACCGACCGGCTCACCATCCGCGGGCTCGACCGCAACGAGGTGATCCTCGACGGCGACTTCGAACTCGACAACGGCATCCGTGTGCTCGGCGCCAAGGGTGTGGCGATCGAGAACATGACCGCGGTCAACTACGTCGGCAACGGCTTCTTCTGGACCGGCGTCGACGGCTATCGCGGCTCGTATCTCACCACCTACCGCATCGGCGATTACGGGGTGTATGCGTTCGACTCGATCAACGGCCACTTCGACCACCTGTACCTGGCCGGCAGCCCCGAGTCGGGGCTGTACATCGGCGAGTGCTATCCGTGCAACGCGGTGGTCACCGACGTGGTCAGCGAGTACAACGGCCTCGGCTTCTCGGGCACCAACGCCGGCGGCGAGCTGTACCTGGTGAACTCGGTGTGGCGCCACAACCGGGCGGGCATCATGCCCAACAGCGGCACCTACGAACTGTGCTATCCGCAGCGCGAGGTAACCATCGTCGGCAACCTGGTGTACGACAACAACGCCACCGAATCGCCGTCGGTGCGGATGGCGATCCGCCGGCAGGGCACGGGCATCGTCATCGCCGGCGGCACCGGTGACGTGGTGGAACGCAACCTGGTGTACGGCAACGACCGCTACGGCATCTTCCTCACCCCGTTCCTCGAGCTGTCGCCCAACGACGAGGAGCCGACACGCCAGGAGTGGGGCACCATCTGCGCCGACGCCAAGCTCGAAACACCCGCCGAGCGAGATGATCCGATCGTGTGGGACGTGTACGACACGCGGGTGGTCGGCAACGAGCTGGCCGACAACGGTGTCGACCTGGTGCTGGCCACGGTGGACGAAGACCCTGCGACGCTGGGCAACTGCTTCGCCGACAACATCTTCGCCACGAGCGCGCCGCGGCGCATCGAGACGCTCGCGCCCTGCACCGGGACAGGAAGCGGCGACTGGACCGCGGGCGCGATCGACGACATGCTCGACCAGCTGTACAGGCAGATCAAGCCCGGACCCGAGTGGCAGACAGCCCCGCTGCCGCCGCTGCAACCCCAGGACGACATGCCCGACGCGGCCACCGCCCCGCCCCGGCCGGCCACCGACGTGCCCTTCGCCCTCGACCTAGCGGCCATCAAGGTGCCCACCCGCCCCTGACGGTGACCCTCCCGGCTTCTGGGAGGCGGGGAGCAGACCCCTACAGGCGGCCGCTGGCGATCACGCGCTCGAGGAACTCGGCTGTCTCCGGTCGCGATGGGGCGCTGAACAGCTTCGCCGGGGGTGCTGCTTCCAGGATCACCCCGTCCTTCAAGAAGCACACCAGATCGGCGGTCTCCTTGGCGAAGCCCATCTCGTGGGTGGCGATCACCATCGTCATCCCCTGGGTGCGCATCTCGCGGATCACGTTCAGCACCTCGCCCACCAGCACCGGGTCGAGTGCCGCGGTCACCTCGTCGAGCAGCATCAACTCCGGCTGCATCGCCAGCGCACGCACGATCGCCACCCGCTGCTGCTGGCCCCCGGACAGTTGGTCGGGGTACGCCGCGGCCTTGTCGTCGAGCCCGAACCGGCCGAGCAGATCATGCGCCGCAACCTCGGCCTGCGGCCGCGCCTGGCGCAGCACCTTGGTGGGGCCGAGGGTGATGTTGCGCAGCACGCTCATGTGCGGGAACAGGTTGTAGCTCTGGAACACCATCCCGATCCGTCGGCGGATCGGGTCGGCGGCGAGGCCCGGTTCGCTGATGTCGACCGCGCCACCGGGCCCATCGAGCCAGATCTCGCCATCGTCGACCGGCTCGAGCAGGTTGATGCAGCGCAGCAGCGTGCTCTTGCCCGACCCACTGGCGCCGATGAGGCACACC
>CAUJEE010000028.1 GCA_963169215.1 Actinomycetota bacterium | reverse complement strand
CGCGCCGCCCACCGATCCAGCCCGTCGGCTCGCCGCCAACCGATCCAGCACGACGGCGCGCTAGTTCAGTGCGTCCGCGTCGATCAGGTCGACGTGGGGCGGCACCTCCATGCCCCAGCGCCGCATGCCCTGCTCCACCCTGGCGATGGTGGTCTCGAGCACCGCGATGCGCGCGAACCGCTTCTGCTCGGCACCGATCACGTCCCACGGCGCGAGCCGGTGCGACGTGCGGCGGAACATCTCCTCCGCGGCCTCCTCGTACAGGCCGTTCTTCTCCCGGTTGCGCCAATCCTCGTCGGTGAGCTTCCAACGCTTCAGCGGGTCGACGGCTCGACCCTCGAAGCGGCGCAACTGTTCATCGTCGCTGACGTGCATGTAGAGCTTGACGACGATCAGGCTCTCGATGCACAGCGACTCCTCGAAGTCGACGATCGCCTTGTAGGCCCGCTTCCACTCGGTCTTGGTGGCGAACCCCTCCACCCGTTCCACCAACACCCGCCCGTACCAGCTGCGGTCGAACACCGCCATGCGTCCCAGCCCGGGCAGCTCGCGGTAGAAGCGCCACAGGAAGTGGTGCTCTTTCTCCTCACTGCTCGGCTTGGCGTAGTTCACCACTCGGTAATGACGCGGGTCGAGATGGCCCACCAGCGCCTTGATCGCGCCACCCTTGCCCGATGCATCGGGGCCTTCCAGCACCACAAGCAGTCCCGGCCCGAGGGTGCCCGAGCCCATCAACCCGCCGAGGTGCAGGCGCAGCTGGTAGAGCCGGCGCTGCCCCACCGCCAAACGTTGCTCGTATTCCATCCGGTCGAGCTTGTTCGACAGGTCGAGCTGGTCGAGGACGCCCATGGCGCCACCATAGTTGGGAAGCCACCGCGCAGCCGTCGCCCGCAGGATGGCGGTGGTATCCCGCGGACACGAGGTGCCCGGAAAGTGACAGGAATTGCCGACGACGCGCTCACAGCAGTCATGACCGTCGCCCGAACCACCCGCCACCACCGCATCGACTGGGCCCGCGAGGTACGCCTCGGGGCCGTACTCAGCCTGTTCGCCGCGCTCCTCGCGATCGCGCTACAGGGATGGATCGACGACCGCGCGATCGTGGTCGGTGTGATCGTCATCACCTCGCTGATCAGCTGGACGCGGCCGCTGGCAGCGTCGCCCGCACGCGCCGGCAGCGGCCGGGGGCGCCAGCGCTAGCCAGCGCCGCCGCCCGCGGTGACAGGCCCGAGCGTGCTGTGCGCGGTAACTTGATCGAATCTTGCAGCGTTTCGCCGCCCGCCCGCTCAAGGACCCGACCACCGCGCCGATGCCCCCATCGCGCGTCGGTGCCGCCGCCCTGCGTCACCGCTCACACCGCAAGGGAGCCACGGTGCAACAGCGCTCGTCCACCCAGACCAGAACCACATCGACCCGCGCCCCTAGCGCGTTCTTCGCCACGGTGTGTACCGTGGCGTCGGCCACCGCGTTCATGGCCATCGCGCCCAGCGAAGTGGCGGCCGATGGCGGCACCGGCCTTCCACTCGGATCGCTCTATCACGTCGTCGACCAGGTGGGCGCGCGCGAACTGTGGGAGCAGGGCATCACCGGCGCGGGGGTGAACGTGGCCGTGATCGACACCGGCATCACCCCGGTGGCGCCGCTGTCGGACCCCGACAAGGTGGTGGCAGTCGTCGATCTCTCCGGCGAAGCCGCACTGCCCGAAGCGCGGCACCTCGACACCTACGGGCACGGCACACACATCGCGGGCATCATCGCCGGCCGCACACCCGGCGCCGATCCTGCCGAGGCCGATGAGCACCCGGAGTGGTTCATGGGTGTCGCCCCCGACGCCGGGCTGGTGTCGGTGAAGGTCGCCGACAACACCGGTTCGGTCGACGTCAGCCAGATGATCGCTGCTGTCGAGTGGGTCACCGAACACGCCGCCGAGTTGAACATCCGCGTACTCAACCTTTCGTACAGCAGCGGCTCGTACCTCGGCTACCTGCGTGATCCATTGACCGCGGCAGTCGAGCGCGCGTGGCAGGCGGGCATCGTCGTGGTCGTCGCCGCCGGTAACGACGGCAACGACGCGCTGCGTCTGGCCAGCCCGGCGCGCGATCCGTACGTGATCGCCGTCGGCGGGGTGGAGGCTGTCGAGCAAGACGACTTCGTGGTACCCGAGTGGACGTCCGGCAGCAAGTTGTGGCGGGTGCCCGATGTCGCTGCACCCGGCGCGCACATCGACAGCCTGCGCGTGCCGCAGAGCCGGGTCGACTTCGAACACCCCGAGGGCTACGTCAGCGACACCCTGTTCCGCGGCAGCGGCACCTCGCAGGCCGCGGCGGTGGTGTCGGGGGCAGCGGCCCTGCTGCTCGACGCCCGCCCCGAACTGACCAACGACCAGGTGAAGTGGCTGCTCGAGCAGAACACCCGGCAACCATCGCCCGACGACCCCGATCTCACCGGCGCGGGCGTGATCCAAGTAGACGAGATCGTCGGCCTGTACTCACCCGCGGCGACCCAGCAGTGGCCACAGGCGACCGGCAGCGGCAGCCTCGAACTCAGCCGCGGTGGCCAGCACGTGATCGTCGATGGCACCGTGATCAACGGCGACACGACGGTGCTCGGCACCTCATGGACCGGCACCAGCTGGACCGGCACCAGCTGGACCAACGGCACATGGGACGGCACGTCGTGGACCAACGGCTCGTGGCGCGGCACCTCATGGACCGGCACCAGCTGGACCGGCACAAGCTGGACCGGCACCTCATGGACCGGCACCTCATGGACCGGCACCTCATGGACCGGCACAAGCTGGACCGGCACCTCATGGACCGGCACCTCATGGACCGGCACTAGCTGGACCGGCACTGTGTGGAACTGAGCAGCGAGCACCGCGTCGTCGCCCGTATCTGCGGGCTGACGACCGGGCTGGCTGCCCTCACCGCGATCGCGGTGTGGCTGCTCCCCGACAACGCAAGCAGCCTGCGGCCGAGTGCGTGGTGGGCGATCCCGATCCTCGCCGCGCTGTTCGCCGTGGCCGAGGTCACCGTCTTCCACTTCGAGTTCCGCCGTGAGGCGATCTCGTTCTCGCTGTCGGAGGTGCCAACCGCCTACGCCCTTCTGTTCCTGGCTCCCGGGCCGGCCATCGGCGCGCGGGTGGTCGGCAGCCTCATCGGCATCATGCTCACCCGTCGCACCCGATGGTTCAAGCTCGCGTTCAACGCCGCCCTGTTCGCGGCCGAGACGGCAGTGTCATTCCACATCATGCAATTCGCGGCACGCTTCTCCGAGTCGCGCACGCTGCAGGTCGTCGCACTGCTGCCTGCCACTGGACTGGCCACCATCGCCGGCTCATTGGTGGTGTCGATCGCGATCGCGGTCGTCGAGGGCGACCTGCGCCGGCGAATGGTTGCCGAGTTGCGCATCTCGGTGTGGCTCGCCCCGGCCAACGCAACCGTGGCTGCGGCGGTGGCCGCGCCGACGATTGTCGACCCGTGGCTGGGCCCTCTGTCGCTGATGCCGCTGGTGGCCTTCTGGGGAGTGATGCAGAACTACGGGCACCTCAACCAGCGCTACCGCGATCTGGTCGATCTGCATGGCTTCGTCGGTCGGGTGGGCACGTCGCTCGACCTCGACGTGATCCTCAACGCTGCCGCGGCGCAGGTCGCCGCGCTGCTGCGAGCCGCGCGCACGGCGATTGTCGCCTTCGCGCCCGATGGCCCACGACGGGTCGACATCGGCGACCCGCTGCCGCAGCTGCCGTCGGCGGTCGATGACCCCACGTGGTCGGCCGTGTTCGCTGCCGGGCGCGCGGTGGGCTTGGCAGCGACCGGAGCCGATGCACACGGCGAACTGGCCGAGCTGGCGGCGGTGGGCAACGTGCTCGCCGCGCCCGTCGGTGACGGCGAGAGCATCGTCGGGCTGATCGTGGTGGCCGACCGTGAAGGAGCCCAGGGGCGATTCCTCAACACCGACGTCGCCCGCCTGGCGACAGTGGCCGAGCAGTTCGCGCCGAGCTTGCGCAAGGCACTGCTGCACCAGCGCATCGACCACGAGGCCCGTCACGACGCGCTCACCGGGCTACCCAACCGCGCATCGTTCGAGCGCATCGTCGACGCCCGACTGCACTCGGTGCATCTGCGCGACGACGAACTGCCAGTGGTGATGCTGATGGATCTCGACCGCTTCAAGGAGGTGAACGACACTCTTGGCCACCACGCGGGCGACAAAGTCCTCACCGAATTCGCGACGCGGATCAGCGACAATCTGCGCGCCGGTGACCTGCTCGCTCGACTCGCCGGCGACGAGTTCGCGCTGCTCGCCCTGCGCCGCCAGGGGGAGATTCGCTCCCTCGCCCAACACCTCGTCGACATCGCCCGCCGTCCGTTCACCATCGACGGCCTGGAGGTGGTGGTGACGATGAGCATCGGTGTTGCTCCAGCCACCCTGCCCACACCCGATGCCAACACCCTCCTGCGCCGCGCCGACATCGCGATGTACGCGGCGAAGCACCGGCACACCGGATTCGAGATGTATCGCGAGGAGATCGATCGGCGCACTCCCGCACGGCTGGCGATGCTCGGCGACCTGCGCAACGCGCTCGATGCCGGCGACCTGCAGGTGTTCCTGCAACCCAAGCTCGATCTGGCCAGCGGATCGGTGATCGGTGTGGAGGCTCTCGCCCGTTGGGATCACAGCACACGTGGTTGGGTGTCGCCGGAAGACTTCGTTCCCGTCGCCGAGGAGACCGGGCTGATCAAGCAGGTGACCGATCACGTACTGCGCGAGTCGATGTCGCATTTGCAGCGGCTGCACGCCAACGGTTACCACCTCGGCCTGGCGGTGAATCTGTCGACCCACGACCTGCTTGACGAACTGCTGCCTGACCGGGTGATGAACCAACTCGAGCGGCACTCCGTCGACCCTGCGCTGGTGACACTGGAGATCACCGAATCGTCGCTGCTCATCGACGCACCGCGGGCGCGCCAGACGATCGAGCGACTCAACGCGCATGGGGTGCGACTCTCGGTCGACGACTTCGGCACCGGGTACTCGTCGCTCAGCTACCTGCGCCAGCTGCCGGTGAGCGAACTGAAGATCGACCGCAGCTTCATCACGCAACTGCTCTTCGAAGAACAGGACGAGGTGATCGTGCGCTCGATCATCGAGCTTGGCCACAACCTGGGGATGCAAGTGGTGGCCGAGGGCGTCGAGACCGACGAAGTACTCGGCCTGCTGCGCACGTTCTCCTGCGACCTGGCCCAGGGCTATGGCATCTGCCGGCCGGTACCCCTCGACCGCTTCGTCAACTGGCTGCACACGACGCACCACCCCAGCCGCCGCGCCGACCCGCTGCGCCCCGACAGCTGGCCCGGCCCGTCACCCCAGTAATGCTCTTGTCAATCGAACATCTGTTCGTATAGTGTTCCAGGGGTGGCCCGCGTCCCGACGATCCTGCACGCCGACCTCGACGCGTTCTACGCCTCGGTCGAGCAACTGCGCTGCCCCGAGCTGCGCGGCCGGCCGGTGGCCGTCGGTGGTGGTGTGGTGCTCGCCGCGTCGTACGAGGCCAAGCGCTACGGGGTGAGCGGGGGAATGGCCGGTTGGCGGGCTCGGCAGCTGTGTCCCGATCTGGTGTTCGTGGGCGGGCACTTCTGCGAGTATCAGCGCCTGGCCGACGAGGTGATGGCCGTGTTCGCCGACTTCACGCCGCATGTGCAACGCATTTCGATCGACGAGGCGTTTCTCGACGTCGCCGGCTCGGTGCACCTGTTCGGGTCGGCCGAGCGCATTGGGCGCGACATCCGCGCCCGTGTGCGCACCGAGATCGGCCTGCCGGTGTCGGTGGGCGTGGCGCGCACCAAGAGCCTGGCCAAGATCGCCTCCCAGGCAGCCAAGCCCGACGGCTTGTTGGTGGTGCCGCCCGACGGCGAGCGCGAGTTCTTGTTGCCGCTGCCGGTCGACGTGCTGTGGGGCGTGGGTCCGGCCACCCGCGCCAAGTTCGCCGCTCGCGGCATCCACACAGTGGCCCAGCTGGCCGAGTCGCCGTGGGCCGAGCAGGCCCTCGCCCCGCTGGTCGACGCGCGTCCGGTGCGCAAGGGTGGCCGCGCCGGGTCGGTCGGCGCCCAGTCGGCCTTCGCCCGCGCGTTCCCCACCGACGACTTGCTCGCCTCCGTGCTCGGCCACCTCGCCGACCGGGTGGCATGCCGCCTGCGGGCCAAGAACCGCGCCGGCCGCACAGTCACCGTACGTATCCGCTTTGCCGGCGCGCGAGCCATCACCCACGCGCGCACGTTGCCCGATCCGGTGGCGGCCACGCTCACCCTCACCGAGATCGCGTTGCAGTTGGCCCGCGAGGGCTTGGCCCGGCACCGCGAGAACCCGCAGATCTCGCTGCTCGCGATCTCGGTGTCGAAGCTGGTCGATCAACCCGCGGTGCAACTCGACCTGCTCGGCCCCGACACCTACTCGGCGCGATGGACACTCGACCACAGCATCGACGCGGTGCGCTCGCGCTTCGGTCGCCGCGCCGTCGGCTACGCGCGCCCCGCCCTCGCCGCGGCCACCAGCGTGCCCGACGAGTTCCGCCAACTGGCCGAACACGAACTCTGAGTCCGGTGCGTCGGCTGTTGGGAGCAGTCACCTGGTCGCGACGTCCGATTCCTTCACAGGTGCCCGGCGACGGCAACGGTTGATGGCGTATTCGATGCGGGCCACGCTGTCGAGTGTGGGCGAGACCTGGCCGTTCTCGTAGCGCGACAGAAGGGCGGGGGTGAGCCCGGTGACGCCAGCCAGTTCGACGAGGGTCATCCCGGCCGCGGCGCGCATGCCGCGCAGTCGCTCGCCGGCGGCGCGGCGATGGCGTTCGCGGAACCGACGACGTGCTGCAGCGACGACTTCGGTCAAGAGCGCCTCGATCCCGGAGTGGGCGCCCCACGCGGTGATCGCCGCAGTCTGTTGCGCGACCCTGCCCCACGGATCGTCGAGGATCGCGGCAGCCAGACGCCGCCAGTCACCGATGCTGCCCCGTTCGATCACGGTGACGATCGCCTCGAAGGGCCACGCGTCGGCGGAGTCGGCGGGGTCGAAGTCGACATTGCGGAACACGGTGCTGGTTGCCATCAGCCGACCACCATCCCGAGCGCCACCTCGGTCAGCACGCGACGCACGTCGGCCCAGTCGTGCCACCGGGGATCGAGGTGCTTGTACGCCGCAAGTTGGTCGGTCACCTGCGGATCGCGTGGCCGCGGGTCGGCCAACTGGCGGGCGACCTGTCCGGCGATGTCACCGCTGCCGGTGGGGTCGTCGTAGTAGGCACCGATATCGACGAGAACCGTCGCGGCGCGATCGATGCCGAGGTGGACCGCGAGCGCAGCGACATCGAGGTAGTCGCGGGTCTGGTTGCGCGTGAGCGCCAGCCAGGCCTTGATGCGCAGAATCTCCACAGCGGTGGGTACCACCAATCGTCGCCCGCGAATCGTCACCGTCTCGGTCTCGAGCGGCCGTGACCGGATCAACTGCCGTACGCCGGTCTCGATCCCGCCGAGCTCACCGAGGATGATCTTTCCAAATCCAACCCGCGCCGTCGACCAGTCGCCGAGTGCTTCGAGATGGTCGAGCACGGTGTCGAAGCGATCGGCGAGGTCGGCGACGACGTGATCGTCGTCGAGCGACACCCGGTGACCGGCGTGATAGGCCGCGGCCGAGCCACCCACCAGCACCGCGCCGGGCACGATCTCCTGCAGGCGCGCCGCGGCTTCCAGTACGTCGGCGAGTTCTCGTCGACGCGCAGTGTCGGCAGCAGCCGCCGGCGAAGGTGCGCGACCAGCGCGGGGACGCTTCGACGCTGACATGTCGTTATCATATCAGACAACTTGGGAGTATGCGTCGAGCATCGTTCGCCAGGTGACCAGGGGTAGCTGTCCACCCCCCAGGCAGATCGCCCCGGACATGGAGAGAGGCCCGCCGGCGCGGGCCTCTCCCTTCGTTGCAGCCCGTACGGGATTCGAACCCGTGCCGCCACCTTGAGAGGGTGGTGTCCTAGGCCACTAGACGAACGGGCCAGGCTGACTTTTCTTCACTTGCTCCCCGGCAGCAGCCGTGGAGCGAGGCGACCGGCTCTACGGCCACCTGGTTGGGGTGCAAGGAATCGAACCCTGAATAACAGAACCAGAATCTGCTGTGTTGCCAGTTACACCACACCCCATCGAGTTACCCCGAGGGCGCAGGAAGTGTAGCAACGCCGCTCGCTGCTCACACAGGCCATACCGCGCCGCCGTTCGCTTGCGGCCGGATCCGGTGGCCGACCGCGCCACGCCTCAGCCGGTGAGCGACAGCAGGCGGTCGAAGCCGATCAGCCGGCCGAGCGACACCCCCGCAGCCTCCTTCATGTGCTGGCGAAATGCAGCCCAGCCGCCGATCGGGCTTGTGCGCGTCGGCGACACGTAGGCGGTGAGGCCCAACTCCCCGGCGACGAGGCGGATGCGCAGCGAGTGGTACGGATCGCTCACCAGCAGCACCCGCGTCAGGCCCTGCGCGCGCAGGGCGTCGGCAGCGAGTTCGAGTTCGGCGTACGACGTGCTGCCGCCCACCTGGATGATCGCCGACTCGGGCACGCCTCGCTCCACAAGGTAGGCGGCCGACGCCTGCGCCTCGGTGAAGCGGTCGCCGGGCTGGTTGGCCCCGGTGGTGACCACCAGCGGCGCGAATCCTTGCTCGTACAGCTTGAGCACATGGTCGAGACGGGCGGTGAGCACCGCCGCCGGCCGCCCGTCGTACTGCGCCGCGCCCATCACCACTATCGCGTCGACCGACCGCGCCTGATCGCTCTCCCCCGCCCGCCACACCTGCCACAGCGAAACCAGGTAGTAGCCGACCAGCAGGGCCACCAGCAGGTAGCACGTGCGCCGCACCCGCTTCCAACCGCGCCACCGGCGCACCAGGCGCAGCGGCATCTCCGGCGTCGCGTCGGCAGGCACGTCCACTGCCGCGGCGCCCTCGGGCGGTGTCGCCTGCGGGCCCCACACGTCGGTCAGAGCCGGGCCTCTGCAGCCGTCATCCGGCGCAGCGTCTCGGCCCGCCCCAGCACCTCCAGCGCCTCGAACAGCGGCGGCCCGACCGTGCGCCCGGTCACCGCCACCCGCACCGGCGCCTGCGTCTTACCCAGCTTGAGCCCATGCGCCTCACCCACCTGCTCGAGCGAGTCCTTCAGCCTGTCGGCACTCCAGTCGTCGTCGGTCAGCGAGGTGTATGCCGCGATCGTGGCCGACAGCACAGGGCCGGCCTCGGTGGTGGTCATCACCTTGTCCCACGACGGCTGATCGATCACCGGCTCGCGCTGGAACAGGAAGTCGACCACCCCGGCCGCGTCGGCCAGGGTGACACAGCGCGGCTGGATGTGGGGCACCATCGCGATGAACATGCGCTCGTCGAAACCGTCGCGGGGGAACGGCGCGCTGGGCCCGAACAGCCACGGCTTGCTCGCCTCGTAGAACTGCGTAGGGCTGAGCATGCGGATGTGCTCGCCGTTGAAGGCAGCCAGCTTCTTCACGTCGAAGAACGCCGGCGAGTGGTTGACATCCTCCAGGCGGAAGTCGCGCTGCATCTCGTCCCATGGCGCGATCTCGCTGTCACCGGCGGGCGTCCACCCGAGGGTCATCAGGTAGTTCACCATCGCCGAGGCGAGATACCCCTCGTCGCGGTACTGCTCGAGGGCCACCTTGTCGCGCCGCTTCGACAACTTCTTGCGCGCCTCGTTCACCAGCAACGGCACGTGCGCCCACACCGGCGGCTCTTTCCCCAGCGCCTGCCACAGCATCTGCTGCTTGGGTGTGTTCGGCAGGTGCTCCTCGGCGCGCACGACATGGGTGATGCGCATCTCGATGTCGTCGACGACGTTGGCCAGATGGAACATCGGTGAGCCGTTGCCACGCAGCAGCACGAAGTCTTCGATCAGCGCGTTGTCGAAGCTCACCTCGCCGCGCACCAGGTCGCGCACCACCGTCGTGCCCTCGGGCACCTTGAAGCGCAGCACCCGCGCCGTCCCCGGCCCGAGCCCGAGGTTGCGCGACCAGCCCTGGTAGCCCTGGTTGCCCTCCACCTTGTTGCGTGCCTCTATCTCGGCCGCGGTCATGTCGCAGTAGTAGGCCAGCCCAGCCTCGCACAGCCGGGAGGCCGCGGCGACGTGCTGCGCGGCGTAGTGGCTCTGGAAGTAGGGACCCTCGAAGCACGGGTCGTCGGCGCCGATGCCGATCCACGCCAGCGCGTCGATGATCCCCTGCGTCCACTCGGAGCGGTTGCGCTCCTCGTCGGTGTCCTCGATGCGCAGCACGAACTTGCCGCCCTGGCTGTGCGCCAGTGCCCAGTTCCACAGCGCGGTGCGCGCCCCTCCGACGTGCAAGAACCCGGTGGGCGAGGGAGCGAAGCGGTAGCGAGGGCTGGGTTGGTTCACGGGCGGGTCACGGGGCGGGTTACGGGGCGGGTCACGGGGCGGGTCACGGGGCGGACGCAAACCGGCGCCAGCCGTCCCGAGGCTACCCGCCCTCCCCCATCCCCTCCCGGGCACCCCTCCAACCCGTCTGTGTCACCCCCCTACCACGAAGCCTGGTGGCACATCCATGACACAGACAAGAAGGCCGGGCAGGGACGGGGCGCCTCCCACCCGTTTGTGTCATCCCGCAACCACCGAGCCTGGTGGCACATCAATGACACAGACAAGAAGGTCCGACCGCGGGGCGGGTTGGGCCGACGACGGGTGGGGCTCAGGTGAGCAGGGCCAGGTTGCGCAGTTGGCGAACAGCGACCGACAAGGTGGTGAGGTCGTGCACGTCGACGCGGCGCAATTCGGTGAACATCACCAGAGACCGCTGCACCAGCCGTTCGTTGGTGGACAGCCACTGCTCGACCCCTCCCGCCTCCAGCGCATCCTCGGTGAGGTCGCGCAGCGCGGCCAGCAGGTCGTCACGCAGCGCCGAGCGGGCCTGGGTCTGCCAGCGGTCACTGCGCGGCAGCCCGCCGATCGCCTCCCATATCCACATCAGGTCGAGCGCGTCGTACACGTGCCAGTAGGCACTCGACACGCTCTTCAGCGTGTGCCCGGTGGCGCGGGCCAGTTCGATGATGTCGAAGCACGTGTGCAGCAGCCTCCACTGCACACTGCGCTGGGCCAACTGCTCGGGCACACCGGCGGCGAGTCGGCCGGCTTCGAGCGCGAACCCGGCGTCGCGCAACTGGCCGCGCAGCGTGCCCTCCATCGCCACCAGCGCTTGCATTCCGTCGCGGAAGTCGGCGGTGGCGGTGGCGATGTCGAACGGCGACTTGCCGTGCCGCAACAGCCACAACGTGGCCCGCTCGGCCAACGAGCGCAGCTCGAGGAACAACTCGATCTGCACATCAGGCTTCACCACGCCGGTGAGGTGGTCGACCTGGTGCCACAGATCGATCAGGCTGAAGATGTCGCGGGCCGCCACCCAGGCGCGTGTGATGTCGACCACACCGACACCCGTCTCCTCCGACACGCGATGGTCGAAGGAGATTCCCGAAAGGTTCACCATCTGGTTGGTGACCACAGTGGCCACGATCTCGCGTCGCAACCGATGGCCGAGGATGTCGTCGTGATACTGCTTGCGCAGTCGCTGCGGGAAGTAGCTCAGCAAGTCGGGGAGCAGACACGGGTCGTCGGGCAGCGAGCTGTCCTCGAGTTCGGCCACGTTCGATGTCTTGGTGTATGCGAGCAGCACGGCGAACTCGGGGGTGGTTAGACCGAGACCCGACGACTGCCGTTCGGCGATCTGGCGATCGCTGGGCAGGAACTCCATCGCCCGGTTGAGCCACCCCTCCGCCTCGAGCAGGCTGAGATAGCGCGAGTGCACGTTCACCATCGGCAGCGCCTGGCGGCGCGCGATGGCCAGCGCGAGCGTCTGCGCGCGGTTGTCATCGAGCACCAACTCGGCCACCTCGTCGGTCATCTCCGCCAGTAGTTCGTTGCGCTTCTCGATGGTGAGGCCGCCGCGGGCCACCACCGAGCCGAGCAGGATCTTGATGTTCACCTCGTGGTCGCTGCAATCGACCCCGGCGGAGTTGTCGATCGCGTCGGTGTTGATCAGCCCACCGGCCAGTGCGTACTCGGCGCGTCCGCGCTGGGTGAAGCCGAGGTTGCCGCCCTCGCCCACCATTCGGCAGCGCAACTCCGAGCCGTTCACTCGCAGCCCGTCATTCGCCCGGTCGCCCACGTCGGCGTGAGACTCGCTGCTGGCCTTCACGTAGGTGCCGATGCCACCGTTCCACAGCAGGTCGACCGGCGCGCGCAGGATGGCCGAAATCAGTTCGTGCGGCGTGAACGTCGTGCGCTCGGCACCAAGACACAGTCGAGCCGCGTCGCTGATGTCGATCGTCTTCTGCGAGCGGGGGTACACACCTCCACCCGGCGAGATCAGCGACGCGTCGTAGTCGGCCCAACTCGATCGCGGCAGGTCGAACAGACGCTTGCGTTCGGCGAAGGAAGCGGCCGGGGCGGGATCGGGGTCGATGAAGATGTGGCGATGGTCGAACGCGGCCAGCAGCTTCACGTGTGGCGACCGCAGCAGTCCGTTGCCGAACACGTCGCCGCTCATGTCGCCGACGCCGACGACCGTGAGCAGGTCGGTGTCGGCGTTCTTGCCGAACAGGGGTGCGTGGCGGCGCACGCTCTCCCACGCGCCGCGGGCGGTGATGCCCATCTCCTTGTGGTCGTAGCCGGCGCTACCACCTGACGCAAAAGCGTCGCCGAGCCAGAACCCGTAGTCGGCGGCGATCTCATTGGCAATGTCGCTGAATGTCGCCGTGCCCTTATCGGCGGCCACGACCAGGTACGGGTCGTCGCCGTCGTGGCGCACCGTGTC
>CAUJEE010000027.1 GCA_963169215.1 Actinomycetota bacterium | reverse complement strand
ACGACCTCGTGGCCGGCCTCAACCAGCAGACTGGTGAGCCCCGCCCGTAGCAGCCCCGAGTCGTCTGCGATCACGAGGCGCACGGAATCACCGCCACTATGGTGGTGCCCTCAGCCCCGGAGGTAATCGTGGCCTCTCCGCCCGCTGCGGCCACGCGGTCCTGTAGGCCTCGGAGCCCGCTGGAGGTCGCGTCGGCGCCGCCGCGGCCGTCGTCTCGCACGCAGAGGTCGACCCGCTCGGACGTGACGCCCACGGTTACCCAGATGCAGTTTGCATCGGCATGCTTTTGGGCATTGACGATCGCCTCGGAAACCACCAGCCACGCGGTGAACTCGGCCGTGGGTGACGCGCGCCGCTCGTCGGCGACGACGGCGATCGGCACCGGCGAGTGACGGGCCAGCTCGTCGAGCACCGCAGGGAGTCCGCCATCGGTCAGAACCTCGGGGTGCAGGCCATTGGCCAGGTCCCGCAACTGGCGCACCGCGGTCTGGGCCGAGGTAGCCCCGGCCGCCAGGGCATCGCGCATGCGGGTCGGGTCACCGTTCATCTGGGCCGAGCGCAGCTCGAAGGCCAGCGCGAGCAGGTGCTGCTGGGCCCCATCGTGGAGGTCGCGCTCGATCCGCCGGCGCTCGGCGCGCTGCGCCTCCACGATGCGAGCCCGCGAAGACGCCAGTTCGCTCAGGTGGCGACGGAGATCCGCTCGCAGGCGCATGTTGTCCAGCTCAACGGCGGCCAGAGCTCCGACCCGGGCCACCGTAGCCTCGTCGGTGCGCTCGCTGTCGAACGCGATGCGAGCTATTACCCGACCATGGCGGGCGACCTCGTGGTGGCGGAGCGATGCCGGCGACGGTGTTCGCGCAGGTGTCTGCGATGGGGTGGGAGCCGCCGCCCCGGTCGGGTCCACCCAGCCGTCGGGACCGGGGAAGGCCAGGGTTGTCGTGTAGTCCGCCAGCGCCTGACGGAGGACCGCCTCGAGGTCGACGCCGGCCTCGGGGTCGCGCAGCGCGGCGCGGACGACCGAGGCGGCGTCGAAGGCGCGGCGGTTGAAGCGGCGATCGACGCGGCGCTGGAGACCTTGGCGCATCGGAGCGAAGAGGGTGGCGGCTGCCAGCGCACCCACGGTCGCCGTAGCAGTCGCCGACGGAGCGTCGAAGACCCTCAGGTGGCTGCCCGCCCACACCACGAGTCCGTAGACCATGGTCAGCAGCATGGACAGCAGCGCGTAGGTGAGGGTGGTCGCGACCACGCGTTCGACGTCGTAGAGGCGATAACGCAAGACAGAAAGGCCGGCGGCGACCGGGATCAGGACCAGGAACAGCGACAAGGTGACCAGGGTCATCACCTGGTTGTCGGTGGTCACGGCCACGAGGTGCAGCGGTATAACTGCCGGCAGCGGAACCACGGCAAGCGTCAACCAGAGGAGTTGACGTCGGGCGTTGCCCTGGGACCGACGCCATCGGACAACCAACGACGCGCCGGCGACGATAAGGCATGTGGCGACTACGAGCATCGCCAATGCGGCCACGCCCGCGGCGGGATCGCCTACGGCGGTGACGGTGGTGACCTTGCCCTCTTGGTCGTAGGGGGCGTTGAGCGGTTGGCTGCTGATCATCGCGGCCGTGAATGCCACCAGGGTTGCGCCCACGCTGGTCCGGCCGACCACCTGCCATCGCCAAGATATGTAGGTGCCGGTCGGGGTCAGCAGCAGGATCGACGTGAGAAGGGGCCACCAGGGAAAGAACGACTTGTCGGCGAGGACAGCGGCAATCCGAGCACCACCGACGTCGGGCGGTTCGACTATCGCCGCATGGGTGAACCACTCCTCGAGCAAGCCTGCGGCGAGCATCGACAGAGACAGGCCGATGAAGAGCCAGCCGACCGGGTTGCGGGGATGGGCCGAGACGACGACAGCACCGACCACCGCGGGGGCCAGGACCGCAACCACCAACGGCCACGACGTGGGCTCGGTGAGGCTGTCGAACTGGTCGCTGTAACCAAGATCGACCAACCGTGCATCGAGGGCCGCGACTACGGCAATCGCCACCACCTCGACTGCGACGAGGCCAACCGCAACTCCAACCACAACCCGCTTGGCCGTCGTCATCGGACCCATCGTTGCCCAGGTTCAGTTCCGGCGCATCAGGGTTGGCCCTGACCCTCGCTCTGGAGGCGGCACCGATGCGCCTGGGCCACCGGAGGCGCACGGTGATGGACACCAGATCCCGCCTGCCACCGGAGGCTCGCCATGACCACCGTCCTCGACCAACCAGACATCACCTCGACCCCGCTGATCCACCCCAGCCGCCGGGCCCTGGTGGGCATGGCCCTAGCGATCCTCGTCGGCTACGTCGCCATGATGGGCAGCGGCACCGACCTCGCGTACGACGCCCGCCTCGAAGAGATCCGATCCGCCTACGACGGATCCGAGGGTGCCATCACGGTCAGCTCCTATGTGGGGATGGCGTTCGTTGCGCTGCTCCTGTTCTTCGGTGCAGCTCTCCGTCGCGCGCTCCAGGTCTCATGCCGTTCCTGGCTGGCCGACGCAACCTTCCTCGGCTTTGCCGGGCTCGGCGCCACGTTCGCGTCGTGGGCGATCACCAACCTCGCCATGTGGAAGGCGGTCAAGGTCGGCGACGAGAGCGCCATCCGAACCATCGCCACAATCAACGACGCTGGCTTTCTCCCCCTGATGGCCGCCATGATCGCCGTCTACCTCGGAACCGGGTTGGCGGGCTGGACGACCGAAGCCCTACCCAAGTGGCTGGCGATCGCCTCGATGGTGATCGGCGTCGTCGCACCGATCGGCCCGCTGGGCTTCGTCGGCGCCCTGCTGCTCCCGGTCTGGGTCTTTGCGATCTCGATCTGCGTCCGCCTCTAAGCCTCGATCCACCGACCGGCTTCGGTGTCGGCGCTGGTGCTGGGTGTGTCGGGGTGGTGTGGTGGATCGGGCGGCGCAGGGGGTGGGCGGGACGCGTTGAAGCAGGGATCGTGAGTCCTGTTGGTTCTCTGCGCTGGTGTTCGTTTTGGGTGCGCTGCCCGCAGCCGTCTGGCTAGATCGGCACGGGTGGCAGGGCGCGCAGCGCTTGGAGTGCTCGGGTGAACTGGTCGGCCCAGGGCCAGTTCAGGGGGCAGCTGAGGG
>CAUJEE010000026.1 GCA_963169215.1 Actinomycetota bacterium | reverse complement strand
GGTGGTGAGCAGCGCCGACATGCCGAGGATGTCGGGCTGGTGTTCGTCGAGGGCGGCGAGGAACGCGTCGGCATCGGTGTTGATGCCGAGGTCGAACACCTCGAAGCCGGCGCCCTCCAGCATCATCGCCACCAGGTTCTTGCCGATGTCGTGGATGTCGCCCTTCACCGTGCCGATCACCACCTTGCCGACCGGCTCGGCGCCGGTCTCGGCCAGCAGCGGACGCAGTATCTCCATGCCGGCTTTCATCGCGTTGGCCGACAACAGCACCTCGGGCACGAACAGGATGCCGTCGCGGAAGTCGATGCCGACGATGCGCATCCCCTCGACCAAGGCATCGTTGAGCACTCTCTCGGGGGCCCAGCCGCGGTCGAGAAGGATCAGTGTCGCCTCGGCGATCTCGGCCGCGAGACCGTCGTACAGATCCTCGTGCATCTGGGTGACGAGTTCGTCGTCGGGCAGCTGGGAGAGGTCGAGGTCGTCGCTGTCGCTCATCGGTGTCCCTTGGTCGAGGCGGCTCGATTCCACGATGCGGAACCAGCCCGTATGGTGGAATTCTAGCACACTGCTCGGCGGCGCGCCCTGCCGACTGCAGCGCGAGAGGTGGTGGGTACCGACGCGAATCTCGCTGCCGCTACCCACCACCTCTCGGTGGAGTCATTTCGTTGGGCTCACTTGAACCAGTGTGACCAGATGCCCTCGTTGTTGGCTACCCAAGTGGCCGCGACCTCGGCCGGGTCCTGCTGGTCGATCTCGACCATCGGCAAGAGAAACAGCATCGCGTCGATGCTCAACTCCATGTTCTGGAACATCGACCACACCTGCGGGTTCTTCGCCTCCAGCTTGGCCGAGGCCAGCTTCAACAGCACGTCGGAGGGGTAGGCGCAGTCGGTCGCCTCCGGCGGATTGTTGCAGCCGTCGGTGTACTCGGGCAGTTGCACCTGCTGCAGGTTGTACTTGCCCACCGCGGCGGTGGGTGTCCACCAGTACATGATGATCGGACGCTGCTCGGCGACGGCGCTGTCGAGTTCGGCGACGGTGGCCGCCTCCGAACCGGAGAACACCACCTGGAACGGCAGCCCGAGGTTACTGATCAGCGGCTCGTCGTACTGCGAGTAGCTGGGGTCGGTACCCAAGAAACGTCCGTTGTCGCCGGTCTCGGCGGTGGCGAACAGCTTGGCGATCTCGGGGTCCTTGAGGCCCTCCCAGGTGGCCAACTCGGGATGCTCCTCCATCACGTAGTCGGGTACGAACCAGCCGATCTGCCCGGTCATGCCCAACTCACCCATGTTCACCACGCTGCCGTCGTCGATGAAGGCCTGCTCGTCCTCGGTGATACCCGATGGCCAGATCTCGGGCACCAGGTCGACGGTGCCGTCGGCCATGCCGGTGAACATCGAGTTCTCGTCGATCTGCACGATCGCGGCAGGAGTGCACAACTCCTGCTCGATCAGGATCTTGAGGATGTTGGCCTCGAGCGCCGACGCGGTCCATGCGTTCTCCACGACGGCGATCGCGTCGCCTTGCAGGCCGTCAGGGCAGTTGCCACTGTCGCCACCGGAAGACTCCTTGTCGTCGTCTCCACATGCGGCGAGCGCGAGCGCGGCCACCGACAGAAGGGCTATTGCCCGCTTGCTACTGGACTTCATGACTTCCCCCATCTTCTCAACGGCCTCGTGGCCGGCGAAGACAAGACTAGTCTGACCGCGGGATCAGCGAGGGGGAACAGGGTGGCGAAGACAAGTGACGGCGCCGCGTTGTCGGCGCTGGCGGTGTGCAACGTCTGGAAGGTGTTCGGTGCGCACCCCGAAAGAGCGATCGAGATGTCGTCGGCCGGCGCCACTCGCAGTGAGGTTCTCGCCGCCACCGGGTGCACGGTGGGCGTACGCGACGTCAGCTTCGCTGTCGCCCCGGGCGAGACCTTCGTGGTGATGGGCTTGTCCGGCAGCGGCAAGAGCACGCTCGTGCGCTGCTTGTCGCGTCTGGTCGAGCCGACAAGCGGCGAGTTGTACCTCGACGGCGACGATCTGCGGGCGATGAGCGCCACGGAGTTGCGTGAGGTGCGCCGGCGCAAGATGTCGATGGTGTTCCAGCACTTCGGTCTGTTCCCGCACCGGCGGGTGATCGACAACGTCGCCTATGGGTTGGAGGTGCAGCGCGTCCCGCGCCCCGAGCGCCGGGCGCGGGCGATGGAGGTGCTCACCAAGGTGGGCCTCGCCGACTGGGCGATGCACTTCCCGCAGCAGTTGTCGGGTGGCATGCAGCAGCGTGTCGGTCTCGCTCGGGCGCTGGCCCTCGACCCGGAGATTCTGCTGTTCGACGAGCCATTCTCCGCGCTCGACCCACTGATCAGGCGCGAAATGCAGGACGAGCTGATCCGCCTGCAAGAGGTCGAACAGCGCACGATCGTGTTCATCACCCACGACTTTGCCGAGGCCATCCGCCTCGGCGACCGGGTGGCGATCATGAAGGACGGCGCCTTCGACCAGATCGGCACCCCCGAGGAGTTGGTGGTGAACCCGGCCACCGACTACGTGCGCGAGTTCGTCACCGACGTGCCGCGCGAGCGTGTTCTGCGCGCCGGCTCGGTGATGAGCCCCCCCGTCGCCGGCGCGGGTGCGTCGGTTTCCGCGCGAGCTCGCCTTTCTGAAGCCTTGCCCGCACTGGTTGCCGACGCGGGGGCAGTGGCAGTGGTCGACGGCAAGCAGGTGGTCGGCTCGATCGACCGCGCCCGTGTCGCGGCGCTGCTGGGAGAGGGCAGGCGTGACCTTCGCTAGACGCTGGCGGTGGCATCTCCTCGGTGGTGGCATCGTCGCGTTGGTCGCGACCCAGGTGTTGCTGCGCGGCACCTCGTACTACCCCGAGTCGTGGGAGCGCGACGCCGCATCGACGGTGAACGACTTCCAGTCGTGGGTGCGCGACAACCGCGACACGAACTGGCTCTTGCACGGAGTGCTTCGCCCGATCGGCGACTTCGTGCGTACCTGCTACGAAGAACTCCGCGACGTGCTGTTGAACCTGCCATGGTTCTTCCTGCCGTTGCTGGTTCTGCTCGTCATCATGCGTTCCGGGCGGTGGGTCACCGCCACTGTCGTGTCGCTCGGCCTGGCCTACATCGAGTTCGCCGATCTGCACCGGGAAGGGATGGAGACCATCGCCCTGATGGCCTTCTGCATTGCCGCTTGCATCGTCATCGGGTTTCCGCTCGGCATTCTCGCCGGGCTCAACCCGAAAGTGGAGAGGGTGCTGCGCCCCACGCTCGACGCCGCACAGAGCCTGCCGATCACCTTCTACCTGGTGCCTTGTGTGCTGTTCTTCGGGATCGGTCAGGTGCCGGCGGCGATCGCCACCGTGGTGTTCGGCGTGCCACCGATGATCCGCATCACCGCTCTCGGCATCCGCCAGGTGCCCGAGGCATCTGTCGAGGCCGGGCGCATCTTCGGATCCAACCGCTGGCAATTGCTGTGGAAGGTGCAAGCGCCGCAGGCGATGAAGTCGTTCGTCACCGCGGTGAACCAGACGATCATGATGTGCTTGGGCATGGTGGTGATCGGCGGGCTGGTGGGCTCGGGCGGCCTCGGCTCGGAGCAGATCAGTACCCTCAAGCTGCGCAGCCCCGGCCGGTCGTTCCTGGTGGGCTTGGCGATCTTCGCGGTGGCGATGGCCTTCGACCGCACGACCCGTTCGCTGACCGACCGCGAGAAGGTGTGGCGCTTCCCGGCCCGCACCTACTGGATGGGTGCCTCAGCTGTGCTCTTCGGCGGATGGCTGATCGCCAGGTTGGCCGATGCCAAGCGCGTGCCGTGGACCTTCGACAACGACATCGTCGAGCCGGTCGACGACTTCATCAAGTGGGTGCGCGATCAGTTCGGCGACCAGTTGCAGTGGCTCAACGATTTCATCGTGCGCGACGTGGTCATCCGCCTGCGCGAGTTGCTCGGCATCTCGCTGGCTTGGCCGGTGCTGATCGGTGCGGTGGTGCTTGTTGCGCTGTTGCTGCGCGGGTGGTGGTTCGCGCTGTTCACCGCCGGTGGCCTGGTGCTGATCGGACTGCTGGGGATGTGGGCTCCCGCGCTCGAGACCCTGGCCCAGGTGGTGGTGGCAGTGGTGATCGCGATCCTCATCTCCGTGCCGCTCGGCATCTTCGTCGGCCGCCGCAGCCGACTGGAGGGTGTGCTCGAACCGATGCTCGATGCGCTGCAGACCTTCCCCAGCCTGGTGTACGCGATTCCGTTCGTGATGCTGTTCCAGGTGGGCTACGTGCCGGGCATCCTCGCCACTGTGCTCTACGCGATCCCGCCGGGGGTGCGCCTGACGGCGCTGGCGATCAAGCAGGTGCCGCCCGAGACGCTGGAGGCCTCAACCACCTTCGGCGCCACTCCGATGCAGCGCTTGTGGGGCGTGCACGTGCCGCTGGCGATGAAGGGCATCATGCTCGCTCTCAACCAGGTGATCATGATGGCGATGTCGATGGTGATCGTCGCCGGCCTGTTCGGGGGGCAGGGCCTCGGCTTCAAGGCGGTCGAAGCACTCACCAAGCCCGACACGGGTGTGGGTGTCGAATCGGGACTCGCGTTGTTGGTGATGGCAATCATCCTCGATCGCCTCAGCCAGAGCGCGGCTGACCTGTTCGACCGCGACGACGCCGGCCGATGACCGCGCTCACGACCGAACGAGTGGCCACCGGCCACGGTCGCGACGTGCTCGTGGTACACATCGACGACGGTAAGGCCAACGCGCTGTCGCTGTCACTGTTGACCGAACTGCACGGTCTGGTCGACATGGTGGAGAGCGACGAGACAGTCGGTGCGCTGGTACTGCACGGGCGCCCCGGCATGTTCTCGGCAGGATTCGACCTGTCGGTGGTGAAGGGCGGTGATGTCGACGCCGGGGCCCGGCTGCTGGGTGCAGGGGCCGATCTGTTCAGGCGGCTGTACGGCGCACCCACGCCGGTCGTGGCCGCCTGCACCGGCCACGCGGTGGCTGGGGGAGCGTTCATGTTGCTGAGCAGCGACCTGCGGGTGGGCGCCGATGTCGCATGCAGGATCGGGCTCAACGAGGTGGCGATCGGGTTCGTCCTCCCCGCGTGGGCGATCACCCTGAGCGAGGAACGGCTGAGCGTGCGCCATCGCCAACGGGCGGTGATGCTGGCCGAACTCACCGGCCCGGCGGAGGCTGTCGAGGCCGGCTTTCTCGACATCGTGGTGCCCGCCGACGAGGTTCTGCCGTTGGCTGTCAGTCGCGCCGCCGAGTACGCGGCGTTCACCCGCGCGGCCTACGCCGGCAACGTGATCGCTGCTCGTGGCCGGGTGCTGGAGCTGCTCGCCGAGCAGGTGCGTCGCGATCGCGATCGCGGCGAGGGCGTGGCCGACTACTTGGCGCGGTAGAAGCCGGGCGATTCGGGGGGCAGGGGGGTGTTGCCGAGGATCAGGTCGGCGGCCTTCTCGGCGATCATCATCACCGGCGCGTAGATGTTGCCGTTGGTGACGTAACGCATCACCGACGCATCGCACACCCGCACCCCCTCGACCCCCCACACCTTCATCGTCAGCGGGTCGACCACGCTGTCGTCGCCGTCGGCGCCCATGCGCGCCGTGCACGAGGGGTGCAGCGCGGTTTCTCCGTCTTTGCGCACCCAGTCGAGGATCTGCTCGTCGGTGTCGACCTGCGGGCCAGGTGAAGTCTCACCGCCGTTGAACGCGTTCATCGCCGGTTGGCGCAGGATGTGCCGCGCAGTGCGGATCGCCTCCACCCACTCGCGGCGGTCCTGATCGGTGGAGAGATAGTTGAAGCGCAGCGCGGGCTTCACTTGCGGGTCGGTGCTGACGATCTTCACCGAACCGCGGGCGTCGCTGTACATCGGGCCGATGTGCACCTGGTAGCCGTGACCACCAGCCGGTGCCGAGCCGTCGTAGCGCACGGCGATGGGCAGGAAGTGAAACATCAGGTTGGGGTAGCTGACGTCGTCGTTCGAGCGCACGAAGCCGCCCGACTCGAAGTGGTTGCTGGCTCCGGGACCCTTGCGGAACAGCCACTGCAGGCCGATGAACGGCCGTCGCCACAGTTGCAGGTTTGGTTGCAGCGACACGGGCTGCGTGCACGAATGCTGCACGTACACCTCGAGGTGATCCTGCATGTGCATGCCCACGTTGGGGTTGTGGTGCACGGTGTCGATGCCCAACTGGGCGAGTTCGGCCGAGTCGCCCACGCCCGACAGTTGCAGCAGCTGTGGGGTGTTGAACGCGCCACCGCACAGCACCACTTCGCTGCCGTGCGCCGTACGGGTCTTGCCCCGCGCCTCGTACTGCACACCCACCGCGTGAGTTCCGTCGAAAAGCACCTTGTGGGCCAGGGCGCGGGTGATGACCGTGAGGTTGGGGCGGCGCATCACCGGATGCAGGTAGGCCCGCGCCGCGCTGAGCCGTCGACCGCGGTGCACGTTGCGGTCGAAGCGGGCGAAGCCCTCCTGCTGGTAGCCGTTGACGTCGGTGGTGAGCGGGTAGTCGGCCTGCTGGCAGGCCTCGAAGAACGCGTCGATCAGCGGGTTCTTCGACGGGCCACGCTCGACCACCAGCGGACCAGTGTCGCCGCGCCAGTCGTCGGCGCCGGCCAGGCAGGTCTCCATCTTCTTGAAGTAGGGCAGGCAGTGCGCGTAGTCCCAGGTGCCCATGCCTCTGTCGGCGGCCCAGCGCTCGTAGTCGAGCGGGTTGCCGCGCTGGAAGATCATGCCGTTGATGCTGCTGCTGCCGCCGAGCACCTTGCCGCGAGCGTGGTACACGCGACGGTCGTTCATGAACGGCTCGGGCTCGCTCTCGTACTTCCAGTCGTAGAACCGGCTGCCGATGGGGAACATCAACGCGGCCGGCATGTGGATGAAGACGTCCCAGCGGTAGTCGGGGCGGCCGGCTTCCAGCACCAGGACGCGGTTGGACGGGTCGGCGCTGAGCCGGTTGGCGAGGGCCGAGCCGGCAGAGCCTCCGCCGACGATGATGTAGTCGTAGCGCACGCCGTGGTGGTCGCCGTCCGTGTTGCCTACGTTGCTCGCGCTGCCGGCGTTGCTCGCTGTGTCGCTCACTGTGTCGTCCTCGCCTGTCGCTTGTCGCCTGTCGGGTCGCCGTCAGTCGAGCCTGATCCTGGCGGCGGTGGTCTTCAGCAGTTCACCGATCTCGGCCGGATCGCGCCGGCCGGGGAATCGCGAAGCTGGACCGTACACGTGCAGCGCGGCCACGACGCGCCCGTCGCGCGAACGGAAAGCAGCGGCAACCGAGTTGAGTCCCTCGGCGAACTCCTGCTCGGCCCAGGCATAGCCGAGCCGGCGCACCTCGGCCACACGCTTGCGCAGCGCCGCGGCGGTGGTGAGCGTGCGCGACGTGAAGCGGGTGAGCGGCGCGGCGAGCACCCTCGCGAGCAGGCCGTCGTCGAGCGCGAGCAATGCCTGGCCCGAGGGTACGGCGTGCATCGGTATGCGGGTGCCGGTCCAGTCGCGCACCTGCAGCTCGCTCATCGGTGTGATCTGGTCGAGGTAGAACATCTCCAGCCCGTCGGGAATCGACAGCCCTGCGGCTTCGCCGATCAGCCGGTTGAGTTCGGCCAGGTGGGGGCGGGTGATCGAGATCAGCGAACGGCCGGGTGCTGCCGCGCCAGCCAGGTCGAGCATCGCCGAGCCCATGCGGTACATACCGCCGGCGCTCAACTGCTCGACCGCGCCCAACTCTTCCAACGTGCCGAGCAGCCGCGACACCGTGCTCTTCGGCAGTGCTGCGCGCTCGGCGATCTCGGTCACCCCCGCGGGGCCGCCGGCGAGCACCTTCAACAGCGAGAAGGCCCGCTCGAT
>CAUJEE010000025.1 GCA_963169215.1 Actinomycetota bacterium | reverse complement strand
TCCCGGTAGCCCGGGACAGCACCACGCAGTGAAGGCATTCATCACCGAGATGGATGCATTGTTGCTCGCCAACAGTTCGCATGTCCTCGACTACCTGGGCACTCTGCCGCAATCCAGACGGCCGGTGACGCTGGCGTTCATCCAGAACGTCGATCTGCACAGCGATGGCAGCGCGGGGGGTTACCTGTACCCGATGGCGCGACAGTTCGAGCAACTGATCGACGCCTTCGTTGTGCCCTCGCAGCAGACAGCCGACCTGCTCGCCGGCCTCGGCGTGCCGGCGCACAAGCGAGTGATGCTCGCCAACGCGCCCGCCTATCGCCCCGACCCCGAGCGATCACAGACCCAGCTGGCCACCGCCGGATACCCGGCCCCTGGCCGCCCGCTGCGGCTGCTTTTCGCCGGCCGCTTCGACCGCCAGAAGGGCATGGACCGGCTGGTGGAGGTGGTCCGGCAACTGCGTGCCGGCGGCGTCGACTTCGAGTTGCGCCTGGTCGGCAAGGCCGTTCTCGAGGCCGATCCGATCCCGGCCGGCGCCGGCGTCACCGTGGTGCCCCCCAGCGTCGACCCACAGGTGATGGACGAGCACTTCTCGTGGGCTGATTGTCTGGTGTTGCCCAGCCGGTGGGAGGGATTTCCGCTGGTGATGCTCGATGCCATGGCTTATGGGCTGTTGGTGGTGGCCACCGACGTCGGCGGTACCCCCGAGTACGTGGCCGACGGTCGCGAGCTGGTTCTGGTGGAGGACTCTCTCGGTGACGAGCACGTGGTCGCACGCTTCGTCGACGCGCTCACCTCATTCGCCCGCTGTCCATCCGAGGCTGAAGCCATCCGTCGCCGCGGGGTGTCTTTTTCGCAAACGCTCGAGTGGCCGCGTCTCGCGGAGACCGTCGAGCGCCTGATCTCCGCCAACGAGAGGACTTGACATGTCCGACACCACCAGTGCCCGGAAACCGCCCACGCTGCTCGCACTGGCTGATTTCATAACTGTCGGTGCGCCGCCGCCGACCGGGGTCCCTGGCGCCGCACAGGCCACGGCAGCAGATCACTTCGGCCAGGCCCAGCCAGGGCAGCTCTGGGTGTTCCGACCAGACTCACCGCTCGACAGACACGAACATCGCGAGCAGGTGTCTGCTGCCGGGGGCACAATCGCCCATGCCGACTCCGACGAGACGCTGGTTGCGGTCGTGCTCGGCCATGCGCTCGACCTGCTGTCCACCCAGCGGAAGGCGCAGAAGGAGATGGCTCGCGAGCTGACCACCCTGCGGCGCGAACTCAACCGAGCACTGTCGGCGCTCTCCGTCCGCCATCCAATTCTCGGTCTACTCGAGACCCGACCGCCCGACGATCACCGCCCGTTCCCGTACGTGCAGTGGCCTGCCGACCCGGGGCGGAGTGATAGGTCCGCGGTCCCGTTCGAACCCACACGCTACGGCGAACAGATTCCCGCGATGAGCCGAGCTGCGATGTGGGCCGAGATGCGGCGGTTGTACACCGCGCTCGAGGCCTTCGAGCAAACCAAGATCATCCGCTGGACACGCCCGCTGCGCCGCCTCTACGCGCGCCTCACCAGGCGCAATCGCGCTGAACGCAACGGCCGATAGCGTCGGGTCCATGGCTCGTCTCGCCATCATCGGAACTGGCTACGTCGGCCTCACCACTGGGGTCTGTTTCGCCCACCTCGGTCACGACGTGGTGTGCGGCGACATCGACGCGGAGAAGATCGCCCGCCTGCAGCGCGGCGAGGTGCCCATCGTCGAGCATCGCCTCGACGAGTTGCTCGCAGAAGGGCTGGCCAAGGGCAACCTGCGATTCGTGGTCGGTGCAGCCGCCGCCGTCACCGACGCCGAGGTCGTGTTCTTGTGCGTGCCCACTCCCCAGGGTGACGACGGCTCAGCCGATCTCTCCTACGTCGAGCGGGCGGCCGCGGAGATCGCCGAGGCGCTGCCGTACGAGGCCATCGTGGTGAACAAGTCGACCGTGCCGGTCGGTAGTAGCCGCGTTGTCGAGCGAGTGCTCAAGCGGCCCGACGTGAGGGTCGTGAGCAACCCCGAGTTCTTGCGCGAGGGATCGGCCGTCGACGACTTCCTACGCCCCGATCGCGTCGTGGTGGGTGCCGACGACAGGGCCGCGGCGCTCAAGGTGGGGGCGCTGTACGACGCGATCCACGCCCAGTTGGTGGTCACCGACCCAGCGTCGGCGGAGACCATCAAGTATGCGGCCAACGCCTTCCTCGCCACCAAGCTCAGCTTCGTCAACGCCATCGCCGCGATCTGCGAGGGCGTCGGCGCCGACATCAATGACGTCGTCGTCGGCATGGGATTCGACAAGCGCATCGGCTCCGAATTCCTGCGTCCGGGTCCGGGGTGGGGTGGCAGTTGCTTCGACGGCGGCGAAACGCTGATGATCCGCGACGAGCGCGGCCCGCGGGTCGTGCGCTTCGCCGACCTGCCGTCGCTCGACCTCCGCGGGCTGGAGGTCCTTGGTTGGCGACCTGGGCAGGTGATCCCCGAGTTCCAACCGGCTCTGGCGATCACCCAGCGCGACTACGACGGCGACATGGTGCACCTACGCACAAAGATGGGCCGCCGTCTCGCCGTCACCGCCGATCACCCGTTGGTCGTCCGCGCCGACGACGATGTCCGCGTCATCTCGGCGAGCGATCTGACCACCGACGACTGGTTGCCGATCTCCCTGGGAGCTCCGCTGGGGGACGGACTGGACGAGTCGTCGATCGACATGCTCGCCGCCATCGAGGCCGCCGGCCTCGAGTGGAGCAAGGTGATCATGCGACTCGGCCCCGGCCAGGTGTCGCGCGCTCGAGCCAACGATGCGCTCCTGCCAGCGGCCCGCCGCTCGGACTACCGCAGGTCGGCCACCTTGCGTCTCTCCGAAGCGGCGTTGCTCGGTGTCTCGTTCGCCGGCGGCATGCTCGGAACCACGACAAACGGCACGTACGTGCCCACGATCATCGACCTGAACGACGCGTGGTGGGAGATGATCGGCCTCTACTTGGCCGAAGGACACATCTCCGCCGACGGATCACGTCGGCGCGTGTGCTGGTCGTTCCACCCCACCGACGAGGAGCACCTCATCAAGTCGGTCGCGGCGTTCTGGCGGGCACTCGGCACCAAGGTCACCGTCCGTCGCTTGTCCACCACCACCCAGGTGTCCATCTCGTCGCGCATCCTCGCCGCGCTGTTCGACGACGTACTCGGTCTGGGAACGAACTGCTACTCGCACCGCATCCCCGACCTGATCTGGCAAGCGCCGCTCGAGGCGCGCCAGGCCCTGCTGCGCGGCCTGTGGGCCGGCGACGGCTCGTGGTCGTTGCTGAACGAAGGCCCATCGGTGGCGCTGGAGTACGGAACGGTGTCCGGCGCACTCGCCGACGGCATACTGCGACTGCTCGGCGAACAAGGCATCGTCGCTCGCCACAAGATCGGCCGCACCGCCAAGAGCACTGTCGACACACACTGGCTGGTGGTGTCCGGCGCCGATCAGATCGAGGCCGCCATGTGGCTGCTGGAATCGCACGAACGCGATGAGGTTCGCAGCAACATCGAGCGCCAGAGCAAGCGCATCGCGCCCACCGGATACCGCCTCGACGGCAAGGGCACCGCGTGGGTTCGCGTCGTCGACATCGAACGGCGGCCGTCCGTTCAGGCTGTGTATTCCGTGGAGGTCGCGGCGACACACACCGTCGTGACATCCGGGGGCTTGGTCGCCCACAACTGCTTCCCGAAGGACTCACGCGCGCTGGTGCGCATCGCCACCGACGCCGGCTATCGCTTCGACCTGCTCGAAGGTGTGATCGCGGTCAACGAGGAGCAGTTCGATCGCATGGCCGACAAGATTCGCGTCGGCGCGGGAGGCAGCCTCGCAGGCGCCACCGTTGCCGTGTGGGGCCTCACCTTCAAGGCGCGCACCGACGACCTGCGCGATTCGCCGTCGATCGCGATCATCAGCCGTCTGCTGGCCGCAGGAGCGAGGGTGCAGGCCTACGACCCGACCGTCACCGTGCCCCGCCCGGGAATACCCGACGGAGTGCAGATCGCCACCGAACCATTGGCCGCGGCCGCCGGAGCTGCCGTGCTCGCCGTGCTCACCGAGTGGGACGACTTCCGCTGGATCGCACCGGCGGAAGTGGCCGCGCAGATGCCAGGCCGCGCCGTCGTCGACGGCCGCAACCTGCTCGATCGCAGTGCGTGGCAGCACGCCGGCTTCGAGTACTCAGGGATCGGCCGCTGATGCCGCACCACCTCCTCGCCGGCGGCGGTGGCTTCGTCGGCTCGCACTTCGCCGATCTGCTACTGGCCCGCGGCGACACGGTGACCATCGTCGACAACTTCGTCACCGGCCGACGCACGAACCTCGCCCATCTGAGCGATCACCCCCGCGTGCATGTTGTCGAGCACGACATCACCCGACCGCTGCCCGCAGTAGTCACCGACACCACCTTCGACACCGTGCTCGACCTGGCCAGCCCGGCCTCTCCCGACGACTTCCTCTCCATGCCGCTCGAGATTCTCACCGTCGGGGCGGTGGGTACCCGCGCGTTGCTCGACCTCGCCGTGCAGCACGGCGCCCGCTTCCTGCTCGCCTCCACGAGCGAGGTCTACGGCGACCCGCTGATTCACCCGCAGCCCGAGACCTACTGGGGCAACGTCAGCTCGATCGGGCCGCGCAGCTGTTACGACGAGGCCAAGCGCTTCAGCGAGGCACTGACGATGGCGATCCATCGGGTCCACGGGATCGAAGTACGCATCGCTCGCATCTTCAACACCTACGGTGAGCGGATGCGGCCCCGCGACGGTCGAGTGGTGAACACCTTCATTCGTCAGGCGCTGCGCGGCGAGCCGATCACGCTCAACGGCGACGGCCAGCAGACGCGCAGCTTCTGTTATGTCGACGACGAAGTGCGCGGCCTGGCGGCGGTGCTCGACGGGCACCTCACCGGGCCGGTGAACGTGGGCAACCCCGACGAGCTTTCCGTGCGTCGTCTGGCCGAGCTGATCATCGAACTCAGCGGATCGTCGAGCGAGATCGTGCAAGTGCCACTGCCCGCCGAGCGCGAGGGCGACCCCGCCCGGCGCTGCCCCGACATCACGCTCATCCGCGACACCTACGGCTGGCAGCCGACCGTCTCGCTGAGCGAGGGACTGGGCCGCATGATCGACTACTTCCGACGCAACGAGGACCTGACGTGACAGTGCTCGTCACCGGCGGTGCCGGCTATATCGGTTCGCACACCGTGCGCGCCCTAAAGGCTGCCCGTCGTGAGGTGGTGGTGCTCGACAGTCTCGAGTTCGGTCATCGCACTGCTGTGTTGGGGGCCGAGCTGGTGGTCGGCGACATCAGTGATCGCCAGCTCGTCACCACCCTGTGTCGCGACAGGGGTGTCACCCAGGTCGTGCACTTCGCCGCGTACAAGAACGTCGGCGAGTCGATGGAACTGCCCGGCAGGTACTGGCTGAACAACGTCGCCGGCACGGTGCACCTGGTGGAGGCGGTGTTGGCGGCAGGGGTTCAGCAGCTGGTCTTCTCGTCGAGCTGTTCGGTCAACGGCACTCCGACTGTGGTACCGGTGACCGAGGATGCCCCCATCGCGCCGGAGAGCGTGTACGCCGAGACGAAGGCGATGGTCGAGCGCGTGCTCGGCTGGTACGGCACCACCCACGGCCTCCGATCGGTGAGCCTGCGCTACTTCAACGCCGCCGGTGCCAGCAGCGACGCCACAATCGGCGAGGACTGGACGTATTCGCTCAACCTCGTACCGCTGGTGATGAAGGCCACCCTCGGCTACCGGCCACCGGTGCAGGTGTTCGGCACCGACTACCCCACGCCCGACGGCACGTGCATCCGCGACTACATCCACGTCGACGACCTCGCCGACGCGCACGTGCGCGGCCTGCGCTACCTGGCCGACGGCGGAGCAACCACCGCCCTCACCGTGGGCACCGGGGTGGGCAGCAGCGTGTTCGACGTGATCCGCGCCACCGAGCGCATCAGCGGACGAGAGGTGCCCTACGAAGTCGTCGGCCGGCGCGCCGGCGACCCGGTGTGCACGTACGCCGACCCCACACGCATCGCCGCGGTTCTCGGCTGGCGAGCAACACGCGACCTCGACGACATC